>DAOTUH010000072.1:0-16669 GCA_034437255.1 Anaerolineae bacterium | reverse complement strand
CGAAGAGCGTCTCCATGGTGGGAACCTTGTCGCGGCTGATGTCTAACATGACGCCGCGCGAGGGGAAATCAGGCCAATCGTGGATCTCCAGGCAGGGCAGCGCCGGCTCGTCGAGCTGTGAGAGCAGCTGCTTGAGCGTGTTGACGGCGTAGAAGACGCCGGCGGGGTCGTGCGCCTGGACGACGAGGCCGTCGGGTGCAACGGTCAGATGGTAGCCTTCGGGGTGGACAACCGCTTCCGGCAGCACGATAAGCGTCAGACCGACCTGCTCAGCGGGGACGGCGTTGCCACCGACGAGCTCCCAGCGCAGCTCAAAGTGCGCTTCTAGCGCCGCCTGGAACTCGCCGGCGGCGAAGCGCAGCGCCTGCGGCTCGTCCGCGTTGAGGGCGATGAGGCGGCTCCCTTCTAAGGCAAGTGTGCCTTCGTTCCACGCCAATGATCGCGGATACGGCAGAAATACAAAGTCTTCTCTATTCTTCATCATCTATCCCCCATTTGTTCATTTGTCATTCGTCATTTTTAATTGTTTTGCCATCATGTGGTAGCCGTGATACGGCTCAAATCCAAACTTGCTGTAGAACTCCAGCAGATCGGTCCAGTCGATGATGCAGCCACGCACGCTGTGGTCGGCCAGCTGGGTCAATCCCGCCTGCAGCAGGCGACCGCCCCAGCCCTGCCCGCGCACGGTCTCCGAGACGCCGATGGGGCCCAGTTGGCCCCACGGCCTGGGCAGTTTGTGCATGTAGAAGCGGTCGAGCGGGCGTAACGAATCCTCCAGCGTGATCCAGCAGAAGCCCTCGACGCGCCCATCCTGTTCCAGGATGAGGATGTCGGCGATGCGACCGCCTTCGCGCAGGAACTCCTCAATTTCGAAACGCCAGCGGCCCGAAAAGGTGCGGCCGAAGAACTCGCGGACGGCCTCGGTGTCATCCGGTTTCGCCGGACGGATCGGCGCCAGGTCTGCCTGGGGATAGCGTGTGAACGACGGTTCTTCGCTCAGGTCACAGGCCACGTCCCATTCTTGGCCCGCCATGGCATAACCACGGTTCGTTAAAAAGCTCAGTGTGTGGGTGAAACCTTCCGGTACACCAGGCATGAAAGGGCGCATGCTGCCGCCAGTATGGATCTGACCCGCATGCTGTGCGATAAGCCACTGTTCGGCCCAGAGCAACATCTGTGTGCCAAAGCCCTTGTACTGTGCCTCCGGCGCCACGACGATGGCGTCGATCCAGCCGGGGGGTACAGGGTAGATTTCTAAGGGCACCTTCGGCATGGCGCTTGCCAGCACAAAGCCCACGGGTGTTTGACCGTGATAGACGATGCGCCCGTCCTGGACGCCGCCGGTGGTGGGGCGCAGGTTGTACTCGAAAAATGCCTCGGTTGCAGCGAATTCCGGCCCACAGGCTGCGTTCCAGAGATGCGCGAGCGTTGGGATGGTTTGTGGGGCTTCTTTTTCGATGGGATGCAATTTGATCATGATCTATCCTCGTTTAGTCAGGTAATCTGATTGTCAGGTGATCTGATGCTCAGCTCGTGGAGCAGGAAGACGGCGACGTTGATGAGCAGTAGAAACGGTCCGATGATCTCCAGGCTGATGGCTTCGGCCAGCAGGGCGCCCAGGCCCGGCAGGAAAGCGCCGCCCAGCCCAGAGGCGCCGATCTGGAAACCCATGGTGTTGGCGGCGTGCGCGATCCCGACGCGGTCCGGCGTACGCGCAGCGATGGTGGGGAAGATGGTGGCGAAGGAGAGGCCCATGAACGCCAACCCCAGGAAGCTGACCAGCGTGAGCGGATTCCACCAGATCAGGCCGGCGCTCAGAATTGCGCCGATCATGCTGAGGCGCAGCAGCGCCGTGTTGGAAATCCGGTCGATCAGCGCGCCCATGAGGACGCGGCCCACGGTGAAGCTGGCCCAGTAGATGCTGATCCAGAGACCGGTGGTCTGTACGTCGATGCCGCGCCCGTCGGTGAAGAGGCTGCTGGTCAGCTGCCCGCCGCCGACTTCGGCGCCGCCGTAGACGAAGACCAGGGCCATGCTCAGCCAGACGTAGGGCCGGTGCAGCGTATCCCGCATGGAGACGTCGGGCGCTGCCGTGGCGTCACCCTTGCGCAGGCGCCACTGGGGCAGTGTCAACAGCAGGAAGACGAGGCTGACGCCTTGCAGAACGAGGACGCTGCCGTAGCTCCAGCGCCAGCTGAGCCCCAGGTTGACGGCGATGAGCGTCACGAGCAGCGGTCCCAGCGTCTGGCCCAGACCGAAGCAGGCGTTGAGCCAGTTGAGCTTGCCGGCGCTGTAGTTCGCCGCGACGTAGGTGTTGAGTCCGGCGATGACGATGCCTGCGCCGAAGCCCAGGGCGCTGCCTGCCAGTACCAGGATCGGCCAGGTGGGCGCCACGGCGTGACCCAACAGGCCCGCGCCCGTGATCAGGTGCCCCATCAGCAGGAACCGCCCCACGCCGGTGCGGCTGGTGATCACTCCGCTGGTGAAGCTGGCGATAAGACGTCCGACCATAAAGGCCGTGAGCAGGATGCCCAGGGCGTCCAGTGTCACGCCGAAGGTCGCTTGCATGTATCCCCAGGCGAGATTGAGGACGCCCATGGGCAGCCCGGCGATGACGAAGCCGAAGAAACTGATGAGCAGCAACTGCGTCCTGGTGCGTGGGTCCGTCGTCGTTTGCATTGGCTTCTCTCACTTTGTTCGGGCCGGTGTCTTCACCAAGCCCGAGAGTTGTGGCACAGCGAGACGCTGGCTACAAGTCATCGGTTGCGGTTCAGGCGTTGCCCAACGTCTCTGCTTGCTCGCGGAAGTCGCTCATGTCGATGATGGCGCCGTCGACGCGTGCCTGATCCGCGGCAAAGGCCATGAGGTGGCTTTCCAGCGCCTCGCGAGCCGTGGTCATCGCCGTCTCGGGATCGCGGACGGCGCGGACGAAGGCCTTCATCAGGCCGTAGTCGCCGCCACCGTGGCCGGTGCCACCCATGGGACCCAGGTCGGGCTCGATGACCTGGACCTCACCCGTGAGGTGGTCGTGGATCTCGAGGCGCTGCTCGTCGAAGAAGTAGGCGCCGCGCAGCGTGGCGCGGGTGCCGTCGTAGCGCAGGGTGCGCCCCTCGCGGTGGGAGTGCCCGTGCATGGAGAGCGCCACGGACGCGCTGCTCTCCATCTCCATGGTGACGATCTGATTGTCGACGACGTCGTTGTCGCACTGGTAGACGCAGCGCCCGTAGGGACCGGTCTTCAGCGCGTCCAACACCGCCTTCGGGTTCGTGGGATCGTCGGTGATGACGGAGCGCGGCCAGCCGCCGTAGTTGGGCGGAATCTGGATATCGGTGTTATACATGTTGTTCTGCACCGCCGTCAGATCGACGTAGATGCGCGGCGCGTACCAGGGACAGTCGTCGGCGACGGGACAACCGTCGGTGCAGCGCGCCGGCGCGCCGGCAGGTGCATTCTCGGCGCGGTAGTGTTGGAGCGAGCCTACCGAGCTGAGGTGCGCGACGGGGCCCAGGTTCCAATAGAGGATGTCGAGATCGTGGCAGCACTTGGCGAGGATCATGGGGCTGGAAAGCGTGCGGTTACGCCAGTTCCCGCGCACGTAGGAATGGGCCATGTGCCAGTAGGAGACGTTCTCGCGGTGCTCGACGGTGATGATCTCGCCTAATCGGCCCGAGGTGACGATTTCGTGCACGGTCTCGAAAAAGGGGGCGTAGCGCAGCACGTGGCAGATCTGCAGCAGGCGTCCGCTTCGCTCGGCGGCCTGTGCCAGCTGCACGTTTTCGGCTAACGTGGGGGCCATGGGCTTTTCCAGCAGCACATCGTAGCCCAGGTCCAGTGCCGCCACGGTCGGTGCGGTGTGCATCTGATCCTGGGTGGCGATGACGGCGGCGTCGGCCAGTTTCTCCTCTGCGAATAGTTCCTCCCAGGTGGTGAATTGGCAGGCTTCGGGGATCTCGTGGGCGTTGGCAAAGCGCGCGCGGCGCACAGGGTCGGGTTCGGCGACGGCGACGAAGGTCAGTTCATGGGGGTGTTGCAGCGCGTAGGGTGCGTAGGACTCGGCGCCTCGGTTGCCGGCGCCGGCCAGGACGGCCGTGATAGGGTGGGGCATGTTGGGCTCCTTTGTTCAATGAAAAATGGCGAATGACAAAGCTGGTGTGGCACGGTGAGACACCGGCCACAACTCTAGACAAACGACAAAGCTGGTGTGGCGCGGTGGGACACCGGTCACAACGGTGCAATCAGTGGCACGGTGGGACACCGGCCACAACTCTAGACAAACGAGAAAGCTGGTGTGGCACGGTGAGACACCGGCCACAACGGTGCAATCAGTGGCACGGTGGGACACCGGCCACAACTCTAGGACACCGGCCACAACTCTAGAATCACAGTAGATTCTCGGCTTGGGCGCGGAAGTCGTTCATGTCGATGACGGTGCCGTTGAGGCGCGCCTGGTCGGCGGCGAAGGCCATGAGGTGACTTTCCAGTGACTCGCGGGCCGTGGTGAGCGCGGTGTTGGGATCGCGGACGGCGCGGACGAAGGCTTTCATCAGGCCGTAGTCGCCGCCGCCGTGCCCGCTGCTGGCAGCCGCTGCCGTGACTTTCGGCTCGACCCGTTCGATCTCGCCCGTGAGGTGGTCGTGGATCTCAATGCGCTGCTGACCGCCGTAGTAGGTGCCGCGCAGCGTGGCGCGGGTGCCGTCGTAGCGTAGGGTGCGGCCCTCGCGGTGGGAGTGCCCGTGCATGAAGAGGGCGACGGACGCGCCGCTTTCCATCTCCATGGTGACGATCTGGTTATCCACGACGTCGTTGTCGCAATGATAAACGCAGCGCCCATAGGGGCCGGTCTCCAGCGCGTCCAGCAGCGCTTTGGGATTGCTAGGGTCATCTGAGATGACGGAACGGGGCCAGCCGCTGTAGTCTTCAGGGAGCGCGCGCCCGTAGGATTCCATAGGCGCCATGTCGATGTAGAGCCTCGGCGCGTACCAGGGGCACTCGTCGGCGACGGGACAACCGTCGGTGCAGCGTGCCGGCGCGCCGGCAGGTGCATTCTCGGCTCGGTAGTGCTTGAGCGATCCCACCGAACTGAGGCGCGCGACGGAGCCAAGATTCCAGTAAAGAATGTCGAGGTCGTGACAACACTTAGCCAGGATCATGGGGCTGGAGAGGGCGCGGTTGCGCCAATTGCCGCGCACAAAGGAATGGGCCATGTGCCAGAAGGCGGCGTTCTCGCGGTGCTCCACGGTGACGATTTCCCCGAGTCGGCCCGACGCCAGGATGTCGTGCAGGGCAGCGAAGAAGGGTGAGTAGCGCAGCACGTGGCAGATCTGCAGCAGCTGCCCCGCGTGCTCGGCGGCCTGCACCAGGCGCACGTTCTCGGTCAGCGAGGGGGCCATGGGCTTTTCCAGCAGCACGTCGTAGCCCAGATCCAGCGCGGCGAGGGTGGGCTTGGTGTGCATCTGATCCTGGGTGGTGATGATGGCGGCGTCGGCCAGTTTCTCCGCCGAGAAGAGGTCTTCCCAGCTGGCGAAGCGGTGTTTCTCCGGGATTTCGTGGGCTGCGGCGAAGCGTTCACGGCGCACGGGATCGGGTTCGGCGACGGCGACGAAATTGAGTTCGTCAGGATGGTGCAGGGCGTAGGGGCCGTAGGCTTCGGCGCCCCGGTTGCCCGCGCCGGCTAAGACAGCGGTGATGGGTTTGGACATGGAAGGCTCCCTTTCTCAATGACAAATGGTAAATGAAAAATGCCAAATGGTAAATGACAAATGACGAATTCAGAGCAGCGGGGTGAGCAGGTCGATGGCGCGCTGGATGTCGGCGATTTGTTGGGGGCCGGTGATCTCGCGCTCGATGGTCAGCGCGCCGGTGTAGCCCAGCGCTTTGAGTTTTGGGACGAGCTTGGGGAAGTTGACGCGGCCCTCGCCCAGCGGCTTCTCCGGTCCCAGTTCGCGCCCGTTGGTGGGATAATCGCCGTCCTTGGCGTGGACACCCACGACGTGGGAACCGAAGACGTCCAGCGCATCGACGGGATTGGCCTTGCCGTACATCAGCAGATTGGCCGGGTCGAGGTTGATGCCCAGATTTTCATAGCCCAGATCTTCGATGACGCGGAGCAGCGTCACCGGCGTCTCCTGTCCGGTCTCGAAGCAGAAATCGAGGCCCAACGTGCCGCAGTACGGCACGACCTGGCGCAGCGCGCCGAGGAGTGCCGAGTAGAGCGGGTTGCCGGGCGTCTCTGGAATGAAGCCCACGTGCGTGGTGATGCTCGGCGCGCCGACGTGGGCGGCGAAATTGGCGCCGGCCTTGAGTGCGGCGATGCGTTTTTCACGATACTCCGGCGGCACCAGACCGATGGTGGTCGGGCCTTCGATGAAGTTCCAGACCGCCGGGCCGGGGTAGCCCACCCAGACGGTGGTGATCTCGACGGCGTGCTTTTCCGAGGCAGCGGTGACCTCGTCGGCGAGCTCTTCCGTGAAAAGCGATTCGTCCCAACAGACCAGCTGACAGGTCGGTAGGTTCAGGTCACGGGCTTTCTCGAACTCCTCGTCGGCGCCCTTTTCTAAGCGGGCGATGATGCCTAACTTCATCTTATTCATAATTGAGGTTCCTTTTTTCAGTTAGTTACAAGTTACAGGTTACAGGTTTCAAGTTGAACGTTTAACTTGAAACTTGAAACGTGTAACCTTCAACTCTTGTCCAAAAATCTTCAACTTTCTTCAATCGAGGTGATTTCCCGGTGCACAAGAGCCACGGAATCGCGCGCCGAGGCGGGCGGGCACTGTTCGGGCGGGGTATCGTTGGTGACGCAGGTGAGGAAGTAGTCGATCTCGTTGTCGTAGGCGTTTTCCGGCTCGACCTCAATGGGGCGCACGTTGATTTCATCTGGATCATCGAAGAGTTGGAGCGTTGGCTTCTGGTGCAGATCAAAGCGCAGGAAGGCGCGCTCGAACCAGGCCTCGAAGCCCATGGTGAAGGGTGTCTGGGCGTTGCTCCACCCGGCGTGCATGTGGATCTGAGGGCCGTCTTTGTAGTTGAAGCAGGCGTGGACGATATCGTAGCCGCGCTGGGCGTGTTTGTGTCCTACAGCCTGGACGGTGTCCGGCATGCCAAGCAGATAATTGGCGTAGTCCACGTCGTGTATGTGCAGGTCGAGAATCGCGCCGCCGCTCCGCGCCGCGTCAAAGTACCAATCCCGCGACCAGCCGGGCGCGCCGCCGATGCGATGCATGTTCAGCGAGAGCAACGCGCCGTAGGTGCCTTCCTGTACCATCTGACGGAGTTTCTGGTATTCGGGCCAGAAGCGGATACATTGCGCCACCATCAGCCGACGGTTGGCTTTTTCTGCTGCGGCGATCATGGCGTCGGCCTCGGTGACGGTCAGCGCCATGGGCTTCTCGCAGAGCACGTGGCGCCCTGCGTCCAGTGCTTCGATGGCGAACCGCGCGTGCTTGTGCGTGGGCAGGCAGACGTCGATGACGTCCACGTCGGCCTCGGCGATGAGGTCGCTGGCCTCGGCGTAGCGCGCCACGTTGGAGAGATCGACGTCGATTTCCTCGAGTTGCAGGTTACCCAGTACGGCCTCGTCGAAGGCCAGGCGTTTCGGGTCGTGATCGGCCACGGCGACGAGTTGCGCGTTGGGATGCTTCAGATAGTGCGGGGCGTGGGTGCTGCCCATCATCCCCAGACCTAGCAGACCTACTTTGAGCATGGGTTCTCCTTTGGATCAACGGATTTAGCGGATGTAGATGACTCAGTTGGAGCCGGTTTCCTGACTGCGGCCCTTGTGTATTTCGTATTGCGTATTCCGTTTGGATGGCATTGCGCAACACATTCGCCATTTATATTCGGACAAGACCGAGAAGATTTGCAGAACAGAAAGAATCCTGTTCATCCTGTAAATCCTGTTGAGACTATTACGAGCCTTTTGTTACCCGAAACAGGCTTGATATTTTACCTAAACTTGATAATCAAAAAAAGATAATCATAAAGGAAATAAGGGCAGGTACTGCGGGCGGTGTTACCGTGATCCGCCCCTGGTTGAGGACAGGCATCCGCAATTCGCCGACGAGGTAAGCCTTGCGCGTGATGCTGGACATTGAAGGCAGATGGACCTCTTTGAGAGAAAAAGAGGCCGGCAGGGACCTGAGCCGCCTGCCGGCCTTGAGACTGGGTTACTGGTTGCAGGGGTAGAGGGAGCCGTCCAAAATCAGCATGACGGCGAAGTTGTCCACGTAGGGGCTGTTCTTGTAGATCGGTGCGCCATCTTCAGGCCACCCACAGGTGTGCAGGCCATCCTGCACGGGGTTATTCCCCAGGCGCTCCCAGAGCGGGACGATGGGCAGCAGCTCGTTGAAGGCCAGTGCGCCGGTATTGACCAGCGCTCTCTGCGTTTCCACGTCCAGGCCGATGGTCATGTTCTCAGTAAGGGCCTCCAGATCGACCTCGCCGCAGCATTCTGTCTCCTGGACCATGGGGAAGCTCATGCCGGGACCTTCGGCGGCTTCGATGTTGTGGGTGAACCAGTCGGCCACGAAGGAGAAGTGCGGGTGCGGGTTGCCGCTGCCCCAGGCGCGGATCGCCATCTCGAAGTTACCCTGGTTGACCTCAATGGGGTGCTGGCGGAACTCAACGCCTCGGAAGGTGGTGGCGATACCGAAATCAGTCAGCTGTTCTGCGGCGTTTTCGGCCGCGGCGGACCAGTCGGCGAACTCTGCCGGTGCGATCAGCTCGTACTCCATGCGTTCGCCTGTGTCTGTGACCCAGACGCCGTCGTCGCCCTTGGTGAAGCCCAAGCCCTCTAAGATCTCGGCAGCTTTGGCAGGATCATACTTATAAGCTTCTAGCTGGCCTATGGTCTCATCCGTGAGCCAGTTGGGGATCAGGCCATCTGCAAAGCCCGCCATGTACTCAGTGGGCACACCGGAGTCACCCAAGGAGACGGTGCCGTTGACTTGTTTGTCGATAGCGTAGGCAATCGCCTGGCGCACTTCGGGTAGATCGAAGGGGTAGATGGTCTGGTTGAAGAAGAGTGCCGGGCCTGAGTATAGGGGCGGACGCAGGATGCGGATGCCGGAGCTCTGGTATGCTTTCTCCGTTGCCGGGGGGAAGCCATGCGTCGCGTAGTCGACCTGGTTTGCCAGCACCAACGGGGTGACCGTGGGGGTCTCGCCGTTATAGACGTAGACGACGTCAAAGTTGACCTGATCAGCCCAGAAGGAGGACTCGTTCTTGGGCATGGTGAGGCGGGCCTCGTTGATGGAGGCCATATCGATGGTGTAGGGGCCAAGCGCGTTGAGCTCTTCAGGGCGGAATTCATTGAACTCCTGCAGCAGCGTGTTCCACTCGTCGGAGTCGTTATCTAGACCTTCGTCGACCAATGCCTGCAGCCGGTCGGCCCACTCGCCGTAGGTGGCGCGGTCAACGATGTGCTCATTGCGCACAACGTAACGCTCCACGACGGTGGAAGGCTCGCTCATGTAGAAGACAACGGTGGTATCATCTACGACTTCTACATCATTTAGGAAGCGCCAGACCGTGCCCTTGGCGAGGCGGCGACACATGAAGGTGACCCAGACGTCCTCAGCGATGAAGGGATCGCCGTTGCTCCATTGCAGCCCTTCGCGGAGGTTGACTGTCAGGGTCGCTTCTTCCGCGTCAATATCCCAGTCCGTGGCGAGCAGTGGCATCCAGGAATCATCGGCCCATTTGTAGATAGCCATAGGGGGCTGGAACAATGGGCGGTAGATAGTGGTGCCCAGGATGGCGTTGGTGGCGAACATATTCAGGTGTCCGACCGGCGGGACGGAGTAGGGATAGGCACCGGCGAAGACGCCCGGCCCCGTGGGGGCTGCGGTGACCTCGACCGGAACCTCAACGGTTTCGACGACCTCAACTGTCTTCTCAACTTCTACCTCCTCGGTGACGACGATGGTTTCCCTGATGACCTCGGGGGTAGGCGTCGCGCATCCGGCCAGAGCGGCGAGGATGACCAGCGCGCTGAGCAGCACAACGTGCCATTTCGATTTGTTAAACATGGTTTTTCTCCTCCATAAAAGGTAAGTTTGTGAGTAGTGGAAGATCTCATCTGACCATAAATTTTCTTAGGGTCACCTCCTATGGTATGTTGTTTGCTCTATCTGGACTCTCTGCGCACAATTACAATAAGCAACACGCTGGACACCACTCCTAGGATTAGCGTGATCGTGGCCACTACAAACTCGGCACTGTTCTTTTTGGTGAACAGCAAAAGTACCGCTGATACCATTGTGATATAAAACGCGATTCTGAAAATGACGTTACCCACGTGTGGGCTGATCATCAAGAGACCTCGATCTGGTCAAGCACAGCTGCTTCGCCCACGCCGGCCTCTCGCACGGCGACGTGGCAAGCGACTTGGTGGTGGTTGCCTATGGGCACGAGCTCGGGCCGGACAATATCGCAAAGGTCTTCTTCGAAAAAAGGGCACCGGGGATGAAAGCGACAGCCCGAGGGCAAAGCGAGTAGGCTGGGAACATCTTGGCTGCGCAGTTCCAGCCGCTTCTTCTTGCGTGTCAGCTCGGGATCGGCTTCGGGCACTGCGGCGAGCAGCGCTTGGGTGTACGGGTGCCGGGGATCGTTGATGATTTGCGGTGTCGATGCCAGTTCGACCACGCTGCCCACGTACATGACGGCGATCCGACCGTGCCAGGCGAAGAATTTAGCGATAGCAAGATCGTGGGTGATAAAGAGATACGTGACGCCAAGATCTTCCTTGAGATTCGAGAGCATGTTGAGCAGGCTGACGCGCAGGGAGACGTCGACCATGGAGACCGCCTCGTCGGCGACGATGAAGCGCGGCTCCACCGTGAGGATGCGCGCCACGGAGACGCGCTGGCGCTGACCACCGCTCAGCTGGTGTGGGTATTTGGGCAGGAAATCCTCCACGGGAGAAAGGCCGACAATCTTGAGCAGTTCAGTGACACGATCCAGGGCTTCTTTACGGTTGTTCGCAAACCCGTGGTGCAGCAACGGGGTTCGCAGCATCTCGAAGACCGTGTGCGACGGGTTCAGCGAGGCGTACGGGTCCTGGTGGATGAGTTGTACGTCTAAACGGTAGTCTTTGAAGTGGCTCGCCTTACGCTCATTCTCCCTCCAGATACTTTTGCCCTTATAGAGGATTTTTCCTGCAGAAGGCTTGAGCAGACCGGCGATCATCTTGCCCGTGGTCGTCTTGCCGCAACCGCTCTCGCCAACAAGACAGAGTACTTCTCCCTCAGAGATGGACAGGGAGACCTTGTCCACGGCGGTCACTTTTTCGCGTCGACTCCCGAAGGTGCGCGTCAGGTTTTGTGTTTGGATGATCTGTTTGGTCATGACGTCTCTCCTGCGCGATAAGCGGCGTTTTGATCCCACATTTTCCGGGCCTCTTCAAGGACCTTCTCCCAGTAAAAACAGGCGACGGTATGATCTGGATTCCCGTTGACCGGAACGCGTCCTGGTTCCTCCTCGCGACAGCGGTCGGTGGCGTAGGGACAGCGTGGATGGAACTTGCAGCCGTCCGGTGGGTTGATTAGGTCAGGCGGCGCGCCGGGGATGGAGGCGAGCTCTTCAAAGTCTCCGGTGACGGTGGGAACAGCCCGGATCAGACCGAGGGTGTAGGGATGTGCCGATTGGTAAAACGTGTCGTAGACGGAGCCGAGCTCGACGATATTGCCCGCATACATGGTCGCCATCCGGTCAGCGAGTTCCGCCGCTGTTGAGAGGTCGTGGGAGATAAACAGCAAGGAGAAATCGACTTTTTTCTGCAGGCGGTGCAGCAAATCGATAATGGTCCGCTGGGTCAGGATGTCTAGCGCCGTCGTCGGCTCGTCCAGGATAATGACCTGGGGATCCAGCAGCAGGCTCATGGCGAGCAACACGCGCTGTCGCATGCCGCCGCTCAGCTCGTGCGGATAGGCGTCGATGACACGATCCGGGTCCAGCTGCACGTCCTTCAGCAGTCGAATCGCGCGTTTTCGCGCTTCTGATTTGCTGATGCGGTAGCCGTGGGCTTTGAACGTATCGTGGAACTGGTCCCGGATGCGCAGCACCGGATTGAGCGCGTTGAGGGCTGATTGGAAGACCATGGCGCATTCCTGCCAGCGGAACTTTCGCATCTCTTTGTCGCTCAAATTGAAGACCTGAATTTCTTCGCCATCCTGGCGGTAGATCACCTCGCCCTTGCGGATGCGGGCGGCCTTGACCAGGAGCCGGACCAGCGCTAGCCCCAGCGTGGTCTTGCCACAGCCGCTCTCGCCGATCAAGGCGAGGCTCTCACCCTGACGCAGGTCGAAGGAGACGCCACGTACGGCCTTGACGATGCCCCGCTCGACTTCGTATTCAACCCAGAGATCACGGATGGACAACGGTGCGTACTGATTGGGCCATTTTGTTTTCTGATGCATGATTTTACCCCGTGCGTAATCGTGGATTGAAGATCTCTTCCAACGAGCGCGTCATCCAGACGACGGACAAGACGAAGAGCGCGATGGCCAGCACCGGCATCATAATGAAGTAAATGCTGTCCTTGAAGAAGATGGCGCCTTGCGTCCACGCCAGGTTGATCATCACGCCCCAGTTGCGGGTCAATGGCACCAGTCCCAGAAAGACCAGGCCGACCTGTGCGTAGATGGCCTGCCGCATGGCGAAGGTAAAGTTGATGACGATGTAGCTCATCATATTGGGCAGCACCTCGCGGAAGATGAGGTGCCAGAGTCCCAGGTCAAGGGCGATGGCTGCCTCGATGTAATCGCGCTCTTTCAGCGAGAAGACCTGCGCGCGGATTGAACGGTAGAGACCGGCCCAGGAGAGCACGGAGAGCAACAGCGAGAGCGTCAAAACGTTATCCAGCTTGACCAGCGTGGCGATCACGGCCAGTAGCGGGAAGCGGGGGATCGTGAGCCAGATATCGGCCAGCATGCTTAAAAACGCATCGAAACCTCCGCCGATGATGGCGCTCAATGAACCCAGCGTCACGCCGATGAGCGTCGTTATGCCGCCGGTCAGCAACGCCATCTCCAGAATATCGGTGCTGCCGTGGACGATCTGTGACCAAATGTCCTTCCCCTGACTATCGGTGCCCATCGGATGTTCGCGGGATGGCGGCGCATAGATCTTGGTCACATCTGAGGTAGATTCTTCGATCAGGCTGGGGCCAATGGTTGCCATAAAGACGAACCCGAGGAAGATCAGGAAGCCTAGAAAGCCGGTTTTATTGCGGCTCATCAGCTTGATAAACCGCCAGATTCCACGTCCAATGCCGGCGATGACCTCGCCGATGGATCGGCGGTGTTGCAGGGCGACGTTGGACATCATTCACCTCCTTGGACGCGCACACGCGGATCAAGCCAACCGTAGATAAAATCGGCGAGGACGTTCGACGCGACGACGGAGAAAGTGATCATCAGGAAGATGCCCTGCATCAGCGGATAATCGCGGGTATTAAGGGCCTGCAGGAGCCGGAAGCCAATGCCTTGATAAACGAAGATACGTTCGATCAAGATGGAGCCGCCGACGACGAAACCGAGGCTGACCAACAATTGGGTGACCAGCGGCAGCATGGCGTTACGTCCAACGTACGCCGTCGTGATCCGGCTCTCTTTGAGGCCGCGCGCGCGGGCGACGGTGACGTAGTCCTCACCTAGGGTACTCATCGTGCTGCTTTTCATGGAGAGAGTCCACGTGCCGACGGTAGCGATGACGTAGGTGAGGATCGGTAGCGCGGCGTGGAAGAAGATGTCGGAGATGAATTCCCAGGTAAAACCGGGTTTAATGCCGGGCGTCACCGCCCCGCGCATCTTCTGGATAGGGAAAAGGTCGAGATAGACGCCGAGATAGACGAGCAAGACTATGCCGATAATGTAACTGGGAATGGAACTGGTGATGGAAGCCAATCCCGAAAGAATCGGCTCCCAGATGGCCTCGCGCCTGTATGCCAGAAGCATGCCGAGGCCAATGCCCAGGGTGAAACTGATGATCAGTCCAATGCCGACGCTGAACAGCGTCCACGGCAAGAACTTCACGATGATGTCCAGCACCGGCGTGCCTGGTGAGCGCAGCGACGTGCCCAAATCCCCCTGGATGAGACTGGACATGTAATCGAAGTACTGTTCGTGCATGGGCGCGTCCAGATCGAGAGCAAAGAGGGAGGCTGCCTGATCCTTGGCCTCGTCGTAGGTGAGGCTGTACATCATAATCAGCTCGTTGATGTAGACCTCGATGGGGCTAGCGGGCATCAGGCGCACGAGGAAGAAGATCAGCGTGGTGACGAACCAGACCGTAAACAACGCTCGCGCAATCTTCCGCACCCAGAAATTGGTAACGATCCGTTTGAGCACCCGCCGGAGTGCCCCGTATTTGGGCCGATGCGGCGTGACGGCTGTATCGCTCAAGAAACCCTCCTTCCGAGAAATGTCACAAACATGAAACGTCTCTTTCAAATCAGCAGTACAGGGGGGAATACATCTGATCGCGCATCAGGCGGTGGAACGAACCATTTTAGTCTCCGCAACGATGACCTGGACCCCCCGGCTCCTCAGGCCCGCAAGCAGCTGCTCGTCAAGGCGCTCGTCGGTGACCAGGGTCGTGATACGTTCGATGGGCGCCACCAGGGCCGATTCTATCTTACCGAATTTGGTTGTGTCAGCCACGACGATCAACTCGTTCGACATCTCAAGGATGGCGCGATCTGTCATCACTTCGGGCAGATAGTCGTTGGTTAGACCGGTTTGGAGACTGATGGCAGGAATTGCAATGATAACTTTATCTACCAACACTTCGCGCAGGGCCTGGTTGGCGATGTGACCGATTAACGAAAGCTCGGGCTTGTGCAGAATGCCCCCGGTGACGACCACCGTCACGTCTTCGGTTGCGGAGAATTCGTTAGCAATGTTGAGGGCATTGGTGACCACGGTGAGGTTTTTTCGACGAATCAATTGGCGAGCGACGTAGGCCGTCGTTGAACCGGCGCCGATAAAAACCGTCTCGTCATCCGTGATGAGTTGAGCTGCTGCACGCGCGATGGCTTCCTTGTAAGGCTTCTCTTTGTTCATGCGCAGTATAACCGGAGGTTCGGGTGGACCGGCGGGTGTGGCGATGGCGCCACCGTGCGCGCGACGCAATTCACCTTCCTCCGCCAGCTCGCGCAGGTCACGCCGGATGGTTACCTCGCTGACGTCGAAGTGTTGGCTCAATTCAGCAACCGTGACCTGACGGTTGTCACGAAGCATGTCGAGGATCAGTTTTTGACGCTCTTGCTTGAGCAGTGGGGCCACGATTCCCTCAGAAGCTAATCATGATCATTACGAAACCCATTTTATCATATTCAGTCTTTCATGTCAAGCAAATCGATCAATTTCGTTCATATATTTTGCTAGAATTCTGTTCTACACTATACTGAGGAGAGAGGCCAAGTCGATTTTACTACATATTAGGGCATTGAGGTGCAAAATGAGTCTAAGAGACGAGATTTACCAGCAGCCCAGTATCATACAGCGTCTGATCTGCGATCACGCACCATCTATTAAAGAAGTTGTGGACGTTATTCGTCAAAGACGGATTGATTATGCATTTTTGGCGGCTCGTGGAACCTCAGATCACGCGGGTCTTTACGCTAAATATCTGTGGGGCGCGCACAACCGGCTGCCGGCGGCCATGGCGACCCCGTCGTTGTTTAGCCTTTACGGGATGCCGCCCCGCCTCTCCCACGCGTTGGTGGTGGGCGTCTCGCAGTCGGGCCAGTCGCCCGACATCGTCAGCGTGGTCGATGAGGGCCGTCGTCAGGGCGCGTGCACGCTGGCGATTACCAATGCGCCCGATTCTCCACTGGCCGAGAGTGCCGATCTGGTTATTCACATCGACGCGGGCGTAGAAAAAGCCGTCGCTGCGACGAAGACGTACACGGCACAGCTGACGGCTATCGCCCTCTTCTCGGCGCATCTGCAGGACGATCGCGAAGGCCTAGACATGATCCGGCATCTCCCGGCGTGGATCCGTCGTGTGCTCGAACTGGACGAGAGGATCGCCCAGGTGGCTCAACGTTACCGGTATATGGAGGAGTCGGTCATCTTAGGGCGGGGCTTTAATTATGCAACGGCCTTTGAGTGGGCGCTGAAGTTGAAGGAGCTGACCTATACCGTCGCTGACCCCTATTCATCGGCGGATTTCCGACATGGCCCTATCGCCATCGTTGCGCAGGGATTTCCGGTCTTCGCCGTCGCGCCCAGCGGCGCCGTCTTCGACGATATCCTCGCGCTACTGGAACGGCTGAAGGGGGATCACCAGGTGGAATTGTTTGTCATTTCCGACCAACAGGCGGCTTTGGATCTGGCGGACACGGCGCTGATGCTGCCCTCGGATATTCCAGAATGGTTATCGCCCATCGTCAGCATCGTGCCCGCGCAGCTCTTCTGCTATTACCTGACACAGGCGAAGGGGTTTGATACGGAAGCGCCGCGCAGCTTGAGCAAAGTGACGCGGACACAGTAGCCGCGATTTCGAATCGCGCACCCGGCGGCGCGAAATGGATTTCGCGGCTACTGCTGACACAGGCGAAAGGGGTTTGATACGGAAGCGCCGCGCAGCCTGAGCAAAGTGACGCGGACACAGTAGCCGCGATTTCGAATCGCGCACCCGGCGGCGCGAAATGGATTTCGCGGCT
>DAOTUH010000071.1:0-1727 GCA_034437255.1 Anaerolineae bacterium | reverse complement strand
ACGGCCTTCAAAAATTCCCGGCGACTCAAGTTTTTCTTTTTCATCGCACGCCTCCTTAAATAAAACAAACAAACATGGAAATTAGAAGTTAGAAATTAGAGATTGGAGGTTGGCCCAAGATGTGGATTCGTCTATTCGCCCATCCGCTCATTCGCTGATTTAGGGCATCAACGCAGCAGCGGCTCGATGGTGTCATCCCCGACCAACTGGCCCAGGTAGTCGGGGTAGTCACGCCGCAGGGTCTCGTAGAGCCAGACGCCGCGCTCGAACCAGTGGCGGATGTCCTCGCACCACCAATCCTCCGGCGCCTTGAACGTCCCATCCGCCGAGGAGACGTACCACGGGCAGTAGCCCCCGCAGAGGTTGATGGCCCAGCAGCTTTCGCACTTGCGCTTGGTCTCGAAGTAGCCGTGCAGGTACGCGGCGAATTTCTCGCGGTCGATGCCCGTCTCGACGTGGCCGAGGACGTACGGATCCATCCCTACGTAGCGATGGCACGGGTAGAGGCGCCCGTCGATGCCGACGGTGGTGCAGCCGCGCCCCACGCCGCAGCGCATCCGCCGATGCTGGCGGTCGTGGATGGTGCGCATCACGCTGGCCCAAGGGTTGAACTTGATCCGCTCGCCGCGCGCCAGTTGCTCCAAGAGCCGCTCGACGAAGGCGTCGTCCTGCGCGTGGAGGATCGCGTTCTCCGCCGGGCCGATGTCGTAAGGGCCGAGGCCGTCCACCGTGCCGGTGCAGCGGCTCATCGCCACCCGCGTGAAGCCAAAGTCCTCCAGGAAGCGCACGATGCGTGGGCGATCAAGGCATCGATTGCTCAGCGTGCAGCGCACCGTCACCGAGCGTCGTCGCCGCATCAACTGCTTGACGTTGCGCGCTGCGACATCGAAGGAGCCGCTGCCATCGGCCATCGGGCGCATCGCGTCGTGTACGTCCGGCGGGCCGTCCATGCTGATCATCAGGCCGAAGTTGTAGCGCTTGATGAGGCCAATGATCTCGTCATCCAACAACGTAGCGTTCGTCGTCATCGAATAGGTCACGCGCTGACCTGTCGCGCTGCCCCGCGCCTGGCTGTAGGCGATCACCTGCTTGAGCACGGGTTTGTTGAGCAACGGCTCGCCCCCGAAAAGAAAGATACCAGTTGCATGATTGAGATGGTGTTGTCTACCGTGCAATGTACGGAAAAAACGGCAAAGGCCCATCAAAATGTTTTGTAGAAAACAAAAAAGTGCACAATGTGGTGGGTTACACTATTTCCCATATCCCACCGACGTACGGGATGGGATAGTCGACCGAAAGCGCGAAGATTGCATCAGCTTTCTAAAGTCAATTTCACTAATCATAAATGATGAACTTCGGGATCAAATGTAAGCTGCTCGCTATCGTTAATTCCCTTCACAATGACCCTTACCCAAGGGTTGTCCATATTGGCGTCAATAAATTCATTATAACCTTCATGCCTTACATAGAGGTCAACAGCTTCATCTAACTGTTTAACAGGGTCTCCAGACCCTGTGTAGATAAGTATGCCTACTTTAATACGCTTATCATTAGTCTCTGCCTCTTGATATGTGATGTCTTTCATGCGCTCTTATTGATTTTGATTCAAACCAAGTTCTAGACTAGAACCAAGTAACTCCACCCCAGTTTCCGTTTATCAGACAATTGGCTCACAGTTATTGATCAAATTAAAGTTACTACATTTTACCCCAAAAAGTCAAGTGTAA
>DAOTUH010000070.1:0-2136 GCA_034437255.1 Anaerolineae bacterium | reverse complement strand
TTGACTGCACTGAAATAACTGGTAAAACTCGGAGTTTTCCGTAACTTGATACTACATGTAGATTTTTTGCAGCCAAAACCACTAGATGTAGGGGGTAAACTACTAAAACTCCGAGTTTTGGACCTTTTTTCAGGTGGGGCAACAGTTTCATTTTCGACCAGTTTTTGCCCAGCCAGTGGGGAAAAACAGCGCAACCAAGCCATTAAGTGGGGCGCCAGCCCTGAATTTCCACAAACCTATACAAGATCATAGATACGCTATTTGAAAGGAGATGCCAATGACCAACAGCGGTGTCCATCTCAGTAACCTCTTCGATCTGGCCGTGAAAACCATGGCCGATAAAAAGCAAGAGGTTAATCAGTTAGACGGCTACAACGGCAACCATGGTGACAACATGGTCAACAACCTTCAACTAATCAAAGAGGCGCTCCAGGCTAAACAGGCTCAACCACCTGCGCAGGCGCTTGATTATGCCGGCGAGATCTTGGAAGAAAAAGGGCAGGGTGGCACTAGCCAGTATTATGCGCGAGGTTTACATCAGGCCGCGCGTCGTTTCCAAGACAAGAAACAGTTAGATAACACGGATGTCGTCGATCTGATCCAGACACTGATGAGCGCTATCCCGGCGGAAGGCTACCCCGAGGAATCTCAAGCCAGCAGCCAAGGTACGGTCCTGGACGCCCTGGCTATGTTGCGTGAGGACAAAGACCCTCAGCCGCAGGATAACGGTCTCAATCTCGGGGACCTGATCAACGTGTTTGGAGGACAACCATCTCGTCAAGAAGCCTCCTCCGAGGAGGAGACGGATGGCTTTGGACTAGACGACGTCGTGGAAACCCTGCTGCCTGCAGGTGTAGCTTTCCTGCAGGCAAAACAATCCGGCGCCGATAACCAAGATGCTACCCGGCAGGCACTGGTCGGCATCCTAATGGGCGGCAAGGTGAATCCGCTGCAGTCGAACTCATCTCGCGCAGCGGCCGGCGGGCTGGTCGCGCAGAGCTTACTGCAAGCGCTGGCGAGCACGCGCTAGTCCATAATCGTCACTGGAGTCACGAGCTCAAGTAGTTTACATATTAACCCACACCATAGTAAAAGGAGTGTACAATGGCCAAAGAAAAGAAGAAGGGCATCTTGGGGAAGGCGATTGACGCGGTAAGCTCCCGAGACGAGAAGAAAGCAGCGGAGGAAGCCGAACAGAAAGCCAGCGCCGCTCAGCGCAAGGCAAAAGCCGCTAAACGTGAAGTGGCTTCCGCTAAGTCTAAGGCCGCGCGGGAAGCGCGCAAGCGCACGGCTGCCGAGGAAAAAGCTAAGGCTGCCGAGCGAGAGGCCGCCAAAGCCAAGGCCAAAGCCGCCGAGATGAAGCGCGAGATTGAGAAGCAGAAGCACAAAGAGCGGGAACGGCGTATCAAGGAGATGGAAGAGCGACGCCAACGAGAGAAGGAAGAAGAGGAGGCCAAGAAGCGCACGTACGTCGTGCAATCCGGCGACAGTCTAAGTAAGATCGCGAGCAAATTGCTGGGTGATGGCAGCCGCTGGACGGAAATCTACGAGGCGAACAAGGATCAGATAGCTGATCCTAATCTGATCCACGTGGGACAAGAGCTGAAGATCCCCGAGAAGTAACGGGATATTTCGGTTAGCACAAGAGCGTGTCGGCTATAGGCCGACACGCTCTTGTGTGTTCTAGACGCATATAGATCTTGGGGCCGCCCACAAGCGGCCCAGGCCGCCTTCCCCACAACAGGCTTAATCCTCTTTGGGAACAAGGTACGAGCTTGTACGTCGCTGTGCTGCACTACATGGCGTGAGATCAGGCTACACTCAGGTCATTGTGAACCACCGTGCTGACTGTGGCATTGAAGGCCTCTACATTTTGCGCAAGGGGATCATTGATCAAGATTTATTATCAAGACTTAACGCCCCAAAACTGACAAGAACGGCTGCCCTGAAAAAAGGGGCAGCCAGAGAAAAACATGGGGTATATATTGTGGTTGTGCTGTGCACAACCCCCTGAGTGACTTATCGTCACTTTGGCTCAGATGAGCTAACGTCGGCCGGAGAAATACCACCATATTTAGTGATGAATTACGTCATTTTCCTAGATGTAGGGGTTATTCACCCTGTCAAACATTGACT
>DAOTUH010000069.1:0-2020 GCA_034437255.1 Anaerolineae bacterium | reverse complement strand
CACCTGAAAAAAGGTCCAAAACTCGGAGTTTTAGTTGATACCCCCCTATATCTAGTGATTTCGGTCGCGAAGAATCTACATATAGTGTCAAGTTCTGGAAAACTCCGAGTTTTAATAGTTATTTCAGTGCAGTCACATCTTGAATCCAATGTGATTTGTTCTCGGTATGCCAGTGCTGGCGCACAAAGGTGAGTAGGCGGGCGACGGCGGCGGGGGACAGACTGGTAATCCCATAGACAGTTTATGTGGTGACTTCGCCCGTTTTCTTCTCGATCACGCGGATCCGGCACCTTCTTCAATTCAGCGTCCAGGGAAGGAATCCTTTCCATAGTCGGTCGTTTAGTCGTTGACATGGCAACCCCCGTGTGGTTATGTCTGGATGGTCTGCCTTTAGTTTACCAGATGCCAAACCGGCTCCAGCTCTCCTATCCTCGCTCCATTGCAATCTGGATAGCACTTTCTTATACGTCGTGAAAAACGATAAAGCCCTGGTGACAGAAAGCGTTCTCTTGACACGGTAAATGGGTATGATATACTTCAACAGTCGTTTAAGTATTTTACCCAATATACGTCGTGTTTACACAGCTTTAAGGAGCTTACACCATGGAACAAGAGAAAAGCCTTTCCTTTTTCGAACGCTACCTGACGATCTGGGTATTCTTATGCATCGGCGCAGGGATTTTTCTGGGCCGTGTCGCCCCCGACCTCGCCGTGCAGCTGGATTCTATGGAAGTTTATCACGTCTCCATCCCTATTGCTATCTGTATGTTCTTCATGCTCTATCCCATTATGGTCAAGATTGATTTTTCCCAAGTGGTGAAGGTTACGAAAAATCCCAAGCCCATTATCTTAAGTGTTGTCATTGATTGGGTAATCAAGCCATTCACGAAATATGTGTTAGCGATTTTCTTTCTGGGCTATGTATTCAGGGGATTGATTGTTGGCACTGAGGTTTTGAGTTCGGGGCAAGAGATCGAACTGTGGCAGAGTTATACTTCTGGCCTACTACTCCTCAGTGTGGCTCCTTGTACGGCGATGGTGCTGGTCTGGAATCACCTGGCGGAGGCCAGTATGGAGTTGACCCTGGTGATTGTGGCGCTCATGTCACTCCTGATCCTCGTGCTCTTTGCACCGGTGGCAACGTTGATGTTGGGCGGCGTGGGGATCGTGATCCCCTGGGAGACCATGCTGCTGTCAATGGCCATCTATGTTGCGCTGCCCCTGATCAGCGGGTACTTCACCCGTAGGTGGATCATCAAAAACAAAGGGCAGGCCTGGTTCGATAAGCGTTTCGTTCCGGCCCTCACTCCGGTCAGCATTGTCGCGCTGTTGGCCACGCTGATTTTGCTCTTCTCTTTCAAGGGTGAGGTCATTCTGGAGAATCCACTCCACATTCTGTGGATCAGTATTGTCCTGAGTATCCAGACCCTGGGGATTTTTGTGCTGGCTTATTTCGGTTTTGGGAGATGGTTCAACTTACCCTACGAGCAGGCTGCGCCGTTGGGGCTGATTGGTACATCCAACCATTTTGAAGTGGCTTTTGCCACGGCGGTGATGCTCTTTGGCCTTTCTTCGGGCGCCGCCTTGGCGGCGGTGGTGGGGGTTCTGGTTGAAGTGCCGACGATGTTGTTTCTGGTAGAAATTTGCAAGCGCACCAAGCACATGTTCGCGCAACCAGAAGCGGAGGCTGGCGACAAGTTGGTGCCCGTACCGGTACGAATTTCTGATGATATCTAGGATGATGGTGGCTGATGGAGCCTAACCCCCACGCTCAAGAGGAAACGACCTTGGCGACCCGGCTGAAAGCGCTGGCGGATCCCAAGCGCCTGCGCATCTTGGAGATGCTGATGCAAGGCGTTCACTGCAACTGCGAGATCGCCGCGCAGTTGGACGCATCGCTTAGCCTGATCTCACATCACCTGCGGGTGCTGCGAGAGGCCGATCTGATTCAGGGGGAGCACGCCGAGGCCGACGAGCGCTGGATTTACTATACCGTGGATACGGAGACGCTGACCCAACT
>DAOTUH010000068.1:0-7228 GCA_034437255.1 Anaerolineae bacterium | reverse complement strand
GAGCAATTGGAAGCTAGCCTTAGGACCTATCAGGAACAGAGGGAAGAGCTAAACCGACCATTGCAGGAACGTTTAGCGATAATTGATGGCTTATTGGAAGAAAAAGAAGCCAAACTATCACGACTACTTGACCTTTATCTCGATGGTGAGTTCGCGCGAGACGTGTTGAATGAGCGCAAGACTCGGCTTGAAAATGAAAAGACCAAACTGGAAGCGGAGCATGAGCGGCTAACTGCACGGATGGAAGAACAGCAGTTTGGCGAAGAAAGGTTACAGTCTGTAGTGAAGTTTGCAGCTGCCATAGGCGCGGGAATTGAGAAAGCGGAAACCGACTTCGAGAAGCGAAGGAAAATAATTGAGGCTCTGGACGTTACGGGTAAACTGGATCTAGTAGATGGAAAGAAGCTGCTTTGGTTGTGGTGTGTGGTTGGCAAGTCTTCTTCATTGGTTGTGTCCAACAGTACCAGCGATGCTGGCATCCACGGTAGAGGTTCATGTTGTACTTCAACCCAAACCACGGATCGGGCTGTTTGACGTGCGAGAGCAGCACTTTGGCCTGGATCTCCCTGACGACGGTCACGTGAGCCTACCCCTTCATGCTCGGGCCGGTGTCCTCACCGTGCCCAAGCGCGTTTAGTGTTCACGCGGCTGCCACCTGTTCCTCGAACTGCTCAATGTACTCCAGCGACTGGTGGCGGAAGTAGGTGTTGTAGAGCTCGGCGTAGTGTCCGCCCTGCGCCATCAGCGCGTCGTGGGTGCCCTCCTCGATGATCTCGCCGTGATCTAGCACGATGATGCGGTCGGCGTGTTTCACCGTCGAGAGCCGGTGGGCGATGACGATAGCCGTGCGCTGGCGCATCACGATGTCCAGTCCTTCCTGGATCTGCGTCTCGGTGAAGGGATCGACGCTGGCGGTCGCCTCGTCGAGGATGAAGATAGCCGGGTCCTTGAGCACGACGCGCGCCAGGGCGACCAGCTGCCGCTGGCCCATGGAGAGGTTGGCGCCCCGCTCGCCTACGTCGGTGTCGAGGCCCTCTGTCAGCCCGGCGACCCACTCGCCGTCGCTGATGGCCTCGGCGGCGTCGCAGACCTGCTGGTCCGAGGCATCGGGGCGGGCGTAGCGGATGTTGTCACGCACGGTGCCGGAGAAGAGGAAGGGCTCCTGCGGCACCAGCCCGATCTGGCGGCGGTACTGGCCCAGATCCAGCGTGCGGACGTCGCGCCTATCGACGAGCAGCTCGCCACCCTGGAACTCGTAGAAGCGCGTGATGAGCCGGGCGATGCTGCTCTTGCCGGCGCCGGTGTGCCCCACCAGCGCTACGGTCTCGCCGGGGCGGATGTGCAGGGAGAAGTCGGGGAGCACCACCTCGCCGCCGGTGTAGGAGAAGCGCAGATGGCGGAACTCGATCTCGCCTTGCAGCGCGTCGATGGGCTCGTCGGCGGTCTGCGCCACCTTCGGCTCGGCGTCGATGAGGGCGAAGACGCGCTCGGCAGCCGAGAGCCCGTCCTGGAACTGGCTCCAGAACGAAGCGATGCTCATCAAGGGCCACCAGTAGAAGCCCACGGCCTGCATGAAGAGGTACCAATTGCCGGGCGAGAGTCCGCCCGCGCCGCGCGTCGCCAGTCCGCTGACGTAGAAGAGCGCGCCGATGCTCAGGCCCGACATCATGCCCATCAGCGGGAAGATGGTGTTGATGACGAGGCCGCGCCGCACGCCGACGCGATACGCCTGCTGATTGTTGGCGCTGAAGGTTCCGTAGATGGCGGGCTCCTGCCGGAAGCTTTTGGCGACGACGATGCCGCTGATGGATTCCTGGATCTGCGCGTTGATCTTGGCGGTCACCCGGCGCGCCTGGCGCGTCACCCGGCGGGCGATCTTGCGGAAGCTGAGCGCGGTCACCACGGCGAGGGGCGTCATGCCCAGCAGCAGGAGCGTCAGCCGGGCGCTGATGTTGAAGAGCCAGATGGAGAGCAGGAGCACCAGGAGCAGCTGGCTGAGCAGGTCGAGCACCAGCGTCACAACGTTGGAGAAGTCCTGCGTGTCGGACGTGACGCGGCTGACGATCTTGCCCGAGGCGTGCTCATCGTAGAACGAGAGATCGTGGCCCACCGTCGCGTCGAAGACGTCCTCGCGCAGTTTGAGGACCACGTCGCCGATGACCTGCGCGGAGATGATGCGCCGGACGTAGTTGAAGATCCAGGCCGAGACGCCCATGAGCAGCACGCCGCCCGCCATGAGCAGCATTGTCTCCCAGGTGGGACGCTGCCGGATCACGTCCACGGCGCGCGCGACGAGAATCGGGCCGGCGGTGCCCGCCACGGAGTTCAGCGCGATCATCGCCGCAGCCACGAGCATCCGCCTGCCGTGCGGCTTGAAATAGCTCAGGATGCGCTGCACCAGCTCGCGGTCGCTGTAACTGCGATCGTAGTCTTCGGTGTCGAGACCGTCTAAGATAAAGCCCATGTTGATTGTCCTCTTTTGGTTGGAAAGTGTTTCGTGTTACGTGATGCGTGTTACGTGATGATCTTTTCAGATTCATGGTTTGGTGAAGGGAATCGGGGAATCTAGAAGTGGGGGTAGGTTTTCTGGTTGATAGGTGGGGCCGGTCTCTCGGAGTTTGCGCCGGCGCTGTTGGGGGATCATGGTTAGCAAGAGACGGATGATCTGCGTCAGCAGGTCCAAGCGATGCGCCAGGACGTTTTCAGAGAGAACGTGCCGCCCCTTGTAATACCAATCGCGGCTCTCACGTGCGGAGCCAAGCGCGTATTCGTAGAAGCGCGCTCGATCTCTGCCGGTGCCACGAGAATATCCCTCTGCGACGTTTGCGCTTATCGAGCCCAGGGAGCGATACAACTGGTCAGCAAGACCCTGTGTTCGTCTATCTTGCATGAGCGCAGTCACGTCTTGCCAGCCAATATCCGTCACAAACAAACCCAGGCGATACACTTCCATCTTCCAGAGAACATCTCCCGTGATAGTTTCAGGAACCGACACCGCCCACGCCTCGTAATCCTTTATCTTCGTCATTATCGCCCCCTTCGCATCTCGTATCAAACCTCAAAACAAGTCATCACGCACCACGCACCACGCATCACGCATCACGCATCATGCATCATACCGCGCGAAAATCCGTCGATACGCTTCGCTCCGCGCCATCAGCTCATCGTGCGTGCCCTGATCCACCAGCTGGCCCTTGCGAAGTACCAGGATGCGGTCGGCCCAACGGATCTGGCTGAGGCGGTGGGTGATGAGGAACGTGGTTCGCTCGCTGCTGATGCGCCGCATGGCCCGCTGGATCTGATCCTCGGTGGCGCTGTCGATGGCGCTGGTGCTGTCGTCCAAAATAAGGATGCTGGGGTTGGTGAGGAAGGCGCGGGCGATGGCGATGCGCTGCCGCTGTCCGCCCGAGAGGGTGACGCCGCGCTCGCCGACGTCGGTCTCGTAGCCCTCGTTGAAGCCGGTGATGAAGTCGTGGGCCTGTGCTTCCTTGGCGGCCCGCTCAATCTCCTCTTGCGTCGCCTCGGCGCAGCCGAAGGCGATGTTCTCCGCCAGCGTCCGCGAGAAGAGGAAGACGTCCTGCTCGATGGTGGAGATCTGCGAACGCAGCGACTCCAGGTTCCAATCGCGGACGTCGACGCCGTCCACCAGCACGTGCCCAGCGTCGACGTCGAAGATGCGGTTGATCAGGCGCGTCAGCGTCGTCTTGCCGGAGCCCGTCTGCCCGACGATGGCGATGGTCTCGCCGGGGTTCGCGGTGAAGCTGATCTCTTCCAGCATCCCCTTGCCGTCGTAGCCAAAGTGGACGTTTTCGAAGGTGACCCGGCCCTCAATGGGGCGCGTCACGCCGCTCTCGTTCTCGTCCAGTTCCGTCTCCATGTTGATCAGGTCGAGGATGCGTTCGGCGCTGGCGACGCCCAACTGCACCAGGTTGAAGGAGAAGATGGAGATGAAAGTGGGGAAGCGCAGCGTGCCGAAGAGGCCCATGAAGGAGACGACCTGGCCCAGCGTCACGCTGTCCGCCCGCCAGAGCCAGAGACCGTGGAGCAGGCCCAGCGCCCAGGCCACGCTGAAGGCTAACATGGGCAGGTACTTCGCCTCGATCTTGCCCTGCTGCACGAAGTAGTCACGGAAGCGCCCGGCGTCCTGCGTGAACTTGCGCCACTCGGCGCGCTCCTGCGCGTTGGCCTTGACCACCTCGATGCCGGCGACGGCCTCGGCTAATCCCGCGTTCATCGTGCCGAACTGTTCGCGCTGCGCCAGGCTGACCGGCTTGAGGCGCCGGTTGTAATCGACCACGGTGATGACCAGCGCTACGGTGAAGACCGCCGGCACCAGCATTAGCCGCCACTCGAGCACGCCGATGAGGATCATGGGGATGACGAGGGCCATGGCAGAGTCGGTGATGAGCATCAGCCCCGGGCTGAACATGTAGTTGAGCTGGCGCACGTCGTTGGTGGCGCGGGCCATGATGTCGCCGATGCGCTGGCGTCCGTGGAAGGTCTGGCTCTTGCCCAGCAGCTCGGCGTAGAACTCCTCGCGGGCGTCGCGCTCCAGCCGCTGGGCGATAAACTCGACGGCGGCGTTGCGCCCCAGTCCGGTGACGCCCTGCGCCAGCGCGGACCCGGCCAGACCCAGCGTGAGTAGCAGCAGCTCGTTATTCGTCCAGCCGGCGTTGCTGATGAGATCGAAGCCGCGTCCGACGTAGACCTGGATGTTGCCGTAGGCGAAGTTGTTCAGAATGGCGGCGGCGATCACAGCCAAGGGGAAGAAGGGATAGCGCAGCAGGTGTGAGATAATCCAGCGCACCGGCCCCGAGCGATTATAGGGATAGGCGTCGTCTAGTGTGAACTCTTTTTTGCTCAAAGCGATCTCCGTTTGTGTGGCGTGAACCGCTATTATACCACCGAACAGTGCGAAGTTAGCGTGCCATGGCCTGCTTTTGCAGGGCCGGCTCGAGCTTCTCGATGGCATAGCGCAGCGCGGTGCGCGGCATGATATCCTTGTGCGCTATCACGTAGTCGAAGACCGGGCGGGGCGCGCGCTTGCTGGCTTCTTTCAGCATCCAGCCGTAACCTTTCTGCACCAGGTCGTCCTCGTCGGTCAGCAGCAGATCCGCGACCTCGAAGGTGGCGTCGTAGTGCGCGCCCCTTCTGAGCCCGTAGATCAGGGCGACGGCGGCGGCGCGGCGCAGCCAGCGGTTCTCTGATTGGGTCCACGTCTGCGCTTGCGGGACGAGCTCGGGGTGCTGGTAGAGCAGGGCGCCGAAAGCGTGGGTGCAGAAATCGTCACAGCTGCCCCAGCCGTTGACGTAGCGACGTAGCCAGCGCTCGAAGCGGGCGAAGTCCGCCGCCGCGTACTGCCCGCGTCGCCGGAAGGCCCAGGCGAAGGCGATGGTCCGCAGCCGCCAGTCGCTCGTTTCCAGCAGCGCTTCACAGAGATCGAAGAGCGCCTCTTTGTCCAGCGCCTTGACCTCGGCGTAGTGCGCGCGCCCGATGGCGCGGACGACGGGCGTGGCGAGCCAGAGTCCGGTCTCCGGGTCGCCCTTGAGGTTGTCGGGGTCGTCGGCTGCGGCGTCAAGTTCGGTGCGCAGCGTGGCGATCATTTGTTCTTTATCCATCGTTTTCCTCTCCTCTCTCGATGATGGAACCTCACCCCTGTATTTTAACCCGGTTTGGTGACATATTGTGGCATATTTTGCGTGCGGCGCGGGCCAACAAAAAACTCCGGGACATAGTCCCGGAGTTTTTTCTGTCTACCTTCGATCTCAGCCCATGCCCTGGACGGACGCTGGCTCGATCTTGTAGGTGACGCGAACCTCATCTGGGCTGTGGTGCGGGTATCTGTCCACGTCCAGATACTTATGCGCCAGCTGATCGATGACCGCGTCGGCGCCCGCCTCGGCAATCTTCACCACCTTTCCCTGGATCTGGAGATAGCGGTAAGGGTCGTTGGGGTCGTGGATGGCGAGGGCGACGTGCGGATCGCGCCGCATGTTCTGATCCTTGACACGCCCGCGGGCGCTGTTGATGATGACGTGGGTGCCGTCATAGTCAACCCAGACAGGCGTCACCTGTGGGCTACCGTCGGGCATCAGCGTCGCCAGAAAGCAGAAGGCTTTCTTCTCGAACAGGTCGAGATATTTTTCAGGAATGACTTGTGTGTTCATCGTATCCTCCCTAAGAAAATCATTTGAACGTTATCTTCTCAATCCGTTGATGTTATCCGCCGGCGATCAGATGGATGACGCGCACATCGGCCTTATCCGGGATACTCGCGCTCTCGTACTCCTCACGGGGGACAACGGTGCCGTCGACGGAGACGATGATGTGGGTGTAGGTGTAGTTCAGCGCGTCCAGCACGTCCTGTACCGTCATGCCGGGCTGCCAGTCGATTTTTTCGCGTTTGTTGATGGTGATCATAGTCGATTCACTCTCGCTGATAGGGTACCAGCATATCCTCCAACATCGGGAAGTGCCGAGCATTGAACGTCGCCAGGGTCAAATGGTGATGGACGGCGGTTGCGGCGATCAGAGCGTCTGCCAATCCTGTGTTGTGGGATTTCATGTAGGTCCGCCGATAATCGCCGCCCATCCGGGCGATCTCTGCATCCACAGCCAACTCATCAAACGCCAGCAGAAACCGTAGGATCGCCTTGCGTTCCTCTGCGTTGCGGGCGCCGGCCAGAAGTTCGGCTACGCAGAGGACAGACGTCGCCGGGCGTCGCTCCAATGACTCTAGAAAGGCGACCGCTTTGTTTGCTCCGCGTAAATACTCGATCATGACGTCGGTATCTATCAGCAGGTGTGGCTCAGGCATCGGTTGGCTCTTCGAAAGAACGATCCAGTTCAGAGCGCAGATGGCGCCAATCGAGGTCGGTGCGCTCGGCCCAGATCCCCCGCGCGACGCGCAGCATATCGACCCGGTCGGTTTTCCGATGATCGGCAATGAACCGGTCAACGGCCTGCCGGATGACCTCGCTCTGAGAGGTGCCTTGCAAATCAGCGATAGCCCGAAGCTCTTCTTGCTCCTCTTTCGTAAGGTAAATCTGGGTTCTGATCATTATCTGTCGCTCCTTATGGTGTATACATCACAGTTATACATCATTAGAGAGCGCAGTCAACTGTATCAAGGTAAGGGCAAACGAAGCAGTTCCAGGGTGGCTCAAACGCCATAGGCGGCTTCCCATCATGTTTCCCTCCCGCATCAACCCCGGCTTCGTTTGCCTTG
>DAOTUH010000067.1:0-1719 GCA_034437255.1 Anaerolineae bacterium | reverse complement strand
CCGGCAATCACGGTGCGACCGGTCGCCTGGCAGCGTTCGATGACCTCCTGCGCCGAGTCGCGTTGCACGGCCATGGCGCTGATCATGACGTGCTCGGCCCACCGTAAATCCTCGTCCTTAAGTGATGTCACGTTGAGATCAACGAGGCGCTTTTCCCAGCCCGCCGGCAGCATCGCGGCCACCGTCAGCAGGCCCAGCGGCGGTGAACTCGCTTTTTTATGGATGAACTTCAGCGCGTGCTTGAAACTCCAAAACGTATCCGGAAACTCCGGATAGACGAGTAATGTACGCATGTCCCCCTCCTTGTTTTGTGCTTTTCTTCAAGATTAGATTACCAATGCTTCTGCGATGGCGCTTCGAATGCCCTCCCTGGGCGCTTCGTAGCCCCAACCGATCTCTTTGCCGTTGACGTAGATGGCACGCGGGATCTGGTACGTCATCAAGGTATCACGTTCTTCAGCCTGGTACTCGTGCAAGATAACGTCATCGCCGAACTCGGCGACGACCTCGCGCACGCGCTGCGCCTCAATGACGCTGGTCTGGCAAAAGAGCGTCCAGAAGAGATCGACGACGACCTTGCCAGGCACCGGGGTGAACTCGTAAGCAGGCGTCAAAGGGCTTCCACAGCGCCACGGTGGTCTCCAACCGGTCCGCCTCCGTGAAGCCGCACGCTTCGAAGAAAGACATGGGCATGAACCAGAAATTGTGGTCGTAGGCGATGGTCGCCAGGCCCTTTTTGTGCTGGCGCCGGGCTTTGGCTTCGGCTTCGGCTTCGGCTTCGGCTTCGGCTTCGGCTTTCGCCATGAGCGCGCGCCCCGGCCCTGGTCGTCTCTCAGGACGAAGAGACAGGGAATGACCAGCAGATCGTGGCCCAACGGTCCCCACGGCGCGTCCGCGATGGGAATGAGGTACAGCATGCCGGCGTACTCTCCGTCGATGAGGGCCATTTTGATCCTCAACCCGCGTTCCTCCATCTTGTGGAACCAGGCCAGGCGCTTGTTGGACACCGCGTCGATTTCGGCTGACTGCCGCACGTGGGAGCAGGTGCCGATGAAGTATTCGTCGGCCTTTTGCATATCCCGGACGTCTATCTGTGGCATGGCTTTATCTCCTCAGGGTTACCCCTCCCTACCTGGCTTAATCGGCGAAGAGAACCTCCAGGAAAATGCCGAGATTATCCTTGCCTTCCAGAGCGCGGAGATCGTAGACCTCGGTGTAGCCGCAGTGGTTGCAGGAGACAAAGGCATAGCGGTAGGGCTGGACCTCGAAGAGACGCGAGATCCCGGTGCCGGACATGGCCAGCTGCTCTGCGTGAGCGCCTTGGCGATCACATTTAGGACAGATAAACGCCTGTGCTAACTCGTCTTGAACTTGGCCCATGATCATCCTCCTTTGTGGTTGTGGATACCGCACTCACATACTCAGCAGTGTATATAAGGTCGCGCCGAGCACAAGCAGAATTCCCAGGCCACGCAGGAAGCGCAGAAAGATAGTCAAGCAGCCCCAGCCGCCGGCATAGTGTCGAAGGTCTTCCCAGATGTCGTCGCCAAGAACCTCGGCCTTGTGCTCGCCCATGATCTCATGGTAACGGGCGCGGGCCTGTTGCTCAGTGGCATGAGCGCCCGCGTGCGCTGCGACCCCCAGCCCCAGGCCCAGTGTCGCGATCAACAGCGCCGTCATAGACATCGTCGCTCCCGGTAGGTGTTACCGTGCGTTCTG
>DAOTUH010000066.1:0-7803 GCA_034437255.1 Anaerolineae bacterium | reverse complement strand
AGCGGCAAGCGGAGTTTCAGAGCTACCTGGCAAAGCTCTTGTTCGATACTGGACGTCTGGATGAGGCGTTGGCGGTTGGCGAGGAAGCGCTGACTCTCGCCCGCGCCCACGACACGATTATGCCGCTATCCATCGCCGGATGTACGGTTGTCCAGACATTGCTTCAATATGGACGCTCCGATGAGGCGCGACGCAGGCTTCGCTCGTTTTTGGCGGAAGTCTCCGCTGCCGATGCAGCCTCCCGCCGCAACAGAATCCTGGCGCTGGCCCGTCTCCGCCTCCGACAGCTTGTCTTCCTGCGGCGCGACAACCGCCTGGACGCGGCGATCACCCAGGCGAGCCGGATTGTGGCGCAATTGCAGGCCTCGCCGGAGACGGATGAGCATCTCCTGGCCGGAGCTTGCCGTGATCTATCCACAATGGCCTGGGCCGCCGGTCACTATCCGGAGGCGGTGCGGGAGATTCAACGGGCCATCCAGATGTTCGCCGAGCTGGGGGACGAGTTCGCTGAGGCCGACGCGCGGGGCAACCTAGGCTTGATTTTCTGCACGATGACCGAGTTCGACCGGGCGGAAGAGGAGATTCGACATCTCATTATGATGGCGGAGCAGCTGAATGCCCGCTGGCACCTCACGTATGCCGTGGATTACTTGGCCGTGATTTACCTGATGCGCGGTGAGCTTGACCGCGCCGCGCGCACTTTTGACCGCGCCGTGGACTTGGTCCGCAGTCTGGGAGATATTAAGTCGATCCATCGGATTCAGAGCAACCGCGCTGTGGTGTGGCTGTACCAGGGAAAATATGAGGCGGCCATACCGGATTTAGCGGCTGATTTCGATTTCTCTGAGGACCAAAACCTCTCCGGCGCGGTGGTGATGGACTGCATCTGTCTGAGCCTGTGCTATCAAGGGTTGGGGCAAGAAGAGCGCGCGATTCGATTGGCCGAACGCGCGTGGGAGGTCGCGCAATGCCTGGGGAAGCCCGTTTTCCAGGCGTTGGCGCTGCGTTGCCTGGCCGAACATCGTCCGGCGCAGCGATTCGACTTGCTGGAGCGAGCACTGGAGTTGGCCCGCGAAGCTCATCGTCCTCTCGATGAGGCTGCCTGTTTGCTCTCGTTGGCCAGCTTGACCGATGACGAAGAGGTACGTCAGCGCCTGTGGCAACAGGGCGTCCGCATACTGGAGCGGATCGGGGCGACAGCGTGGCTGGAGGGGGCGTCCCCATGTGATCCGCCACAGATTATCATATTGATGTGATGGGATGGTTCACGAGCAGGCAGAATTTGGTTTACACTTTTGTTTTGCGTAGAAAATCCCTATCTTAAAAAGCATCGGAGAATAGCAGGATAACTCAATTTCTATCCATGCCTGACGAATACCTTGGCCCCAAGGCCCAATGGCCGAGGGAATTCGCGGCTACGTTTACGAAACTGGCCTTCGCCGGTTAGAACTTAGTCGCCGAAGGGTGACTTTGCAATGGTAGCCCGTGGTTTTTCTTTGACCCAACGGCCCAATGGCCGTGGGAACCGCCGGGTTTGGGATGATGAGAAAAAGTGTCAACCTGTTTCTGAACCATCCCGATGTGATCTAGAAAAGCCCCTAAAGGTCTTCTATACCTTTAGGGGCTTTTGACTGCTGACCATTGATGGGCGTGATTTATTCTTCCCACGCCTGCACAATCTGCGCATGGGATGGCGCCTCGTGTAGGAACGAGTGGCGCAGTTCGGGATGCGATATTTTAGCCGCGCGCGCCTGGAGATGTTGGTAGGCCGTCTCTAAGATCTCCTTGGCCCTAGGGTGCTGGTTGGCGTTCAAAACCCGATAGCAGGTCAGGTAAACCAGAGAGGGCGCCAGCGCGCCATCGAGCACGCTCTTGAGCGCGCCTTCGTCCAAATAGCGCAGGATGTCGTCCACGTGGGCCTGGGCCTGGTCGAGATCATCCTGCACAAGCGCGACGCGCGCCAATCCGGCGATGACTTCCATCGCCAGGCTGTGTTGGCCCATCTCGCGGCGGATGGCCAGCGCCTGGCGGTAGGCGTCGGTCGCCGCCTCGAATTGTCCCAGCCCGGCCTGCGCGTGAGCCACGGCGGTCAGCGCGTAGGCCTGAACCTGGGGCGTTTCGAGTTCCTGGGCAATGGCCAGGGCCTGCTGACCGAGTTCCAGCGCGCGCGCATCCTCGCCCAGATCGTGATAGAGCAGGCCTTGAAAGCTGGTGATCAGGCTTTCCCCTCGCCGGTCGCCGATTTCTTGCTTGATTTTTATGGCCTCGATGTAAGAGTCTTCAGCCCTCGAGAAATCGCCTAGCGACCAAAAGACAAGCCCCAGGTTACCCAATGTGTTGCTCTCGCCCCACAAATCGCCAATCTCCTGGCTGATATGCAGGGCTTGCTGGTAATAGGTCTGGGCATCGGTGTACTCGCCATAATCCAGCGCCGTCATGCCGAGGTTGTTGAGTATCCAGCCCTCTCTTTCCCGGTTCCCGATCTTATGCCGGACGATGTCCAGGGATTGCTCGAAGTAAGTGCGCGCCGCTTTGAGATCGTTCTGTTCATACGCCGTGATCCCCAAGTTGCCCAGCGCCAGACTTACGCCAAATTGATCGTCGAGTTCGCGTCGGATGCGCAGGGTCTGGGCGTAGCAATCGCTGGATCTCGCGTAGTCTGCAAGATAAAAGTAGACCGCGCCCAGGCGACTTAAAGCATCGGCCTCCAACTGGCGCGATGGCGTTGTCTGGGCTAGGGCTAATGCTCGTTTGAGAAGTTTCTCAGCCTTGATGTAGTTTCCCTGGCGATTGATGATGAAGGATAGAGCATTGAGGCACAAGACCATCTCTGCTACATCTTCGAGCGCCTGTAAACCCGCTAGGCTTTTCCGCAAGAGCTTTTCCGCCTCATCGTGAAGCCCTAAATGCCCCAAGAATATGCCCCGGCGGGCTGAGAGGTTGAGAATCAAGTGGCGTATGGATTGCGACATGGGCCTACTCTGACTTAGGTTTTGAATGGCTTGGTCAAAAACTGACGCACCCTCCTGGAACCAACATCGCAGGGTGTAGAATTCGAACAAACTCTCCAGCGCCTGCTCGATCGCCGGAACTTGCTCGTGCTTTGTCGCCCAATCCCATGCCGCGCGGATATCTTCGATATCGACGCTGAGGTTTTCGAGCGCCTCGCGCTGCATGCTGCCTTTCAGATCAGTTTTTAAATCCCGTAATAGGGCGCAATAGTAATCACAGTGCCGCTGGTGGGTGCTCGATCGGACGTCCGGAACGCGGGCTAGCTTTTCTGCTGCATAGTGATGCACGAGATTGTGCATCGTATAACGGGTCGCCGGATTTGGATGCTCATAAGTCACCCGGTTGAGCATCGATTTGTCCACCAAGGCAGCCAGAATTTGAGGTGACGTATCCACGACCTGTAAGGCCGCAGCCTTGCTAAAGCTGCCTTGGAATACAGTTAGGCGCTGCAAAACGCTCTGCTCCTTGGCTGTGAGTAACGCCCACGTGTATCTAAAAGCTGTCCTCACGCTGTGATGACGGGTGGGAACGCCCGGCGACGACGACCGCAGGAAATCTAGATTGTTTTGCACTTCCATGGCGATCTCTTGGCAGGAGAAAGCGCGCAGCCAGCTGGCTGCCAGTTCGAGCGCCAGTGGAATCCCACTGACGAGTTGGCAGATGTGAATGACGTGAGAGCGATTGGCAGAGGTGAGTGAGAAATCGGGATGCCAACGACGGGCGCTTTTCACGAAGAATTGAACGGCACTGTACTGATTGACTTCCTCGCCAGATGCCGCGCTGAACTCTCCATCAGGATAATTGAGGGCTTCGAGGTTGAATAACCATTCTCCTGGCACGTTCAGACATTTTTGAGAAGTGACCAGAATTCTCAGATCGGCTGCGTGTCGTAGAAGGTCGACGATCAGCGCCCCTCCGGCCAGTAGGTGTTCGAAGTTGTCCAGGATCAACAGGGCTTCCTTGGTTCTTAAGTAATCGCTCAACTGGGCTGTAAGATTTTCACCCGAATGAAAGTGGAATCCCAAGCCCTGAGCTATGGCGGTTGTCAAGGCGTCCGATGAACTCACGGCGGACAGAGGGACGAAGTAGACGCCATCCTTGAACGCTCCTATCTCCTCCCAGGCAATTTGGAGTGCCAGGCGAGTTTTTCCCACGCCGCTTGGCCCAACCAATGTCAACAGACGGCAATCCGAGTGATTGAGTTTTTCGGCAACCTGCTCCAACTCCGTCTCCCGTCCGATAAAGGGAATTAATTGAGCCGGCAGATTGTGGGAGGGTTGCGGATCGCGCTCCAGGGTCTCGGCTTGAATGTGCTCGTACAAGGTCTCCGTGGCGGCGGTGGGATCTACGCCCAGCTCTGCCGACAGGATCTGGCGACAGGTGTTGTATTGGGCCAGGGCGGCGCTGCGCTGACCGTCCCGGGCCAGGGCGCGCATCAACTGCTGATGCGCCTCCTCTCGCCAGGGTTCCAATTCCACCTGTCGCTGGGCGTAGCGCCACGCTAGATCAAATGCTCCCCGCTGCTCGTGATAGGCGGCCAAGTGATACAAAGTGTCTATGGCTTGCCGGTGTAGATATTCTCGCTCCATCAACAGCCACTCCTCGAAGGGATGGCTATCCAGGAAGAAACCGGTTAAAAGATCTCCCCGGTAGAGTTCCGCTGCTTGGGTCAACCGTCGGGAGCACGCACGGCAGACCTGGAGGCGACGATGTGGATGCTGTTGGGTGGCAGCGATCAGATCCTTGAAGACCGTTACGTCGAGCCAATAGTTGCTGCTGGTGTTGAATTCGATGGTGGTGCGGGTGATGTGTAGGAAGGGCGGCTCTGTTTTACGATCACCGATGGCGTTGCGTAGCCGGTTCAACGCCTGGCGGAGGGCGTGGAGCGCCTCATTCTCTGGCTGATTGGGCCACAGCTGGCCCGCCAAGAACGTTCGCTGGAACTGGATGCCGGCGTGCATCACCAAATAGATCAACAGCGCCCGAGCTGAGTCGGCGCCAAAGCTGGTGATAGGTTTGCCATCGCTGGCGACCTGGAAGGAGCCTAGCAGGGTAATGTCTAATCGATTCATCGAGTTATCGTGACGTTCCCGTGACGTTTATTTGCCATACTATAGCCGTGTGTCTCAAGGAGATCAGAAATCAACTACTCAAACGTCACCATTATAACATTAAGCATAAGTCATTTCAATTAGGAGGAGGTCTTGTGAATACCAAATGCAAGTTTAGATTGATCAGTATCCTATTCGTTTCCATTTTACTGGTTGGGGGTCTGCTGGCTTCTCTGCAAGTGGCGCGTGCAGATTCCGAGATCGAGCGCGTGTCAAGCGTGCCAGAAGCCGCGACGGCTCCAAAAGGATTAGAGATAACGCTGGCTACCTCGCTGACCGTCGAGGTTCCTGATATGATGCTGGAGTTGGGAACTGGCGAGACGTTGGATATCTTGAGTTACACCACGTACTACAGTGACTCGGCGGCCCTCGTTTTCACAGCGACGACGGCCTCCAGTGACTATTTTACCGCGACCATGGCGGGGACGCACTACTTAAACATCACCTCGACGTCGGCTACCACGGGAGGGGTGTTCCCGGTAGATATTCAGGTCAGCGATGGCGTGTTTTCAGACACCGATGTGTTCACCGTGACCGTCGCGTCCGCCACCCCAACCTTGACGATCTCGATCCCCGACATGGTCATCGCGCCCGACGGGGCTAAGAAAACTCTAGATCTGTGGGATTATACCACGTATCACGCTGATAAAGCGGCGTTGGTCTATACGGTCACGCACACGTACGGAGAGAACTATGTGACCGCCACGCTTATGGGCGGGCATTATATCAGCATGACCTCAATATACGCTTACAATGAGCGCCACGCTGACATCCAAGTTGATGTCAGTGACGGCGATTTGTCGGACTCGACGGAATTTGCGGTCGAACTCAACCATCCTCCTGAGCTTGACTTCTTCTACGGCGGGTCGAATGAATTGCCTGACCCGGCCTATGTCTATGCTGGCCAGCCATCCACGCTCACTATTCCCTCTATAGATGGTGAGGTGGCGGTGCCCTTGGAGTTCTACGCCTACGATGAGGAGGATTATGACAACGACCTGACTTTTTCTATCGTGAACTCCCCGCCCGTGAGCTTGGGAATCGGTATTTCTGATTCTGTTGAGGGGCATTACGTGACCTTTGATCCAGATCCTGCGTTGGTAGGCACGTACCACGTCGAAGTGGAGGTGCAGGATACGGTCGGCCTGACCGACACGGACATGTTCACCGTCACCGTTTTACACAGAGTCTTCCTCCCTACAGCGATCAGAAACTATCCACCCGTGCCGACTTTGCATCCGATCGACAACCCGGATGGGGATGGTCTGTACTGGGTGCAATGGGACGCGCCGATGGAGGACTTCATCACATACGAGTTGCAGTATGCGCGTACCCCAGATTTCAGTGATGCCACCACTATTAACAGGAGTTCGACATCTTATCAGGCGTTTACGATGGCGCCGGGAACCTACTACTGGCGGGTTCGAGTAGGGTCCTATCCCTGGAGCGAGGTGCAATCTGTTAACGTCGGTAACTTTGCCTATCTGTACCTAGAGCCCCTGTGTGCCTATGGCTTACGCGTGGAGCTTTCGGGTAACGGCAATTACTTTGTGCAGGAATATGGAACCGAATATTGCAACACAACCGTTTACTGGCGCAGTGTGCCCGTCGGAACGTATACGACCAAGTTGACGTGGATCGATGGCAGCATCGTCGATCAGTTTGGACCACAATACTTGGGCAATAACGAATACTTCATTGATGCTGGCGATCGACCGAACCAATGGGAATTGTACTGACAGAACAACGCTCACAGGGACAGGGACTGCATACAGAAATACCTTGAGACCATGATATGGCATACCGGTTATCCCCCCAAGATGTGGGGGGATAACTTTATACCGCCTCGCATCCCATCTCACAGGACAAAACCGTTACCATGAATCCATCTCAGACTGAATACCGATCATATCTCCTTCGTCTGTGGCGTTCCAACGCCCGTGATCCTTGGCACGTGATGATAGAGCAGGTGGGATCGCGGGAACAGCACACGTTTGCCAACCTGGAAAGCCTGATTGATTTTTTGCAGGCCGATCAGAGCGAGTCAGCGCCATTGAAGGGGGATCCCTTCGATTCTGAATCTGGTAGCGAGAATACGAGGAGGTGAGGCGTTATTAGATTGTGGGCCGTGAAGGGTTTGGATATTGCATTTTATAATCTCAATTAATAGAGGGAGAACAGAAATGAGAACTTACAGAATAACCTGTTTGACGTTAGCCATCGCCTTGTTTTTTTCGTTTTGGCCTAGTCCTCAAGCGCTTCATGCGGAGACGTTGGCCACAGTTGATGCGTCGCGGGATCATGCCGCGTCCTTGACCTCGCCGGAGGCGAAAGCGCCGGCCGAGGCCAAGGCGACCACGGCCATCTCGGACCTGAACACCGCCGTCATCTTTCCCGATGATCAGCTCGCCTCCATCTCCAGCATCACCGCAACGGAGATGACCGTCACCATCCCGACGGCAGCCGGTGACGGCGACGTCGTCGCGAAAATGGGAACCGGTGACAGCAATGGCAGCCCCTTCGAGGTGGGGGATTCGTCCACGCCGGACGACACGGGCATCGGGACGACCTGGGCCATCACGGCCAGCGGGACGATCACCACGGACACGACCTGGAACCAGGACGTGCTCGTCACCGGTGACGTGACGGTGAACAGCGGCGTGACGCTGACCGTCGAGCC
>DAOTUH010000065.1:0-12968 GCA_034437255.1 Anaerolineae bacterium | reverse complement strand
ATCGCCTGCGTAACCGTCAGAGTCATCGAGAAAATACCACGAGTTGACGTACTCATCGGTGATGGCCTCCAGGATGCGCAGTGCGTTTTGACCATCGCCGGCGCGGATGAACTCCCACGCCTCCTCCAGCACCTCTCCTACCTCGTTGACCATACTGCTAACGTGCCAGTAGGCCTCGGAAGGTCGCATCCTATCCAAACTGTGCAGAATGTAATAGACGCGGCGGCGGAAAGACTCGGGATCGACCGGAGGGCGACGCTTCTGCGCTTCAGCCTGCGACGCCGCCTCCTCCGCGCGCAGCCGCTCCACGTAGCTATCTATCCGGTTGATCAGGCCCGCGTCATCCTCCGCTATCTGGAGTACCAACCGCTGTAGGCTCTCCCGATCCAAATCGGCGATCAGCGTTTCCAAGGAAGGACGTTCGTCCACGCTCTCCGGCTCCTCAAGGACGGTCAGGAGCACCGCGATAATGTGCTTACACCAACCGGAGCTTTCGTACGGGCAGGAACAGAAGGCTTGTGTGATTCCCGCACGGTCGAAGGCGATCTCGACCTGATAGGGCTCGTATTGGCTGCCTGCCACGGTGGCTATAAGACGGTCGTCGCGGGCCTCCAGATTGAGCACGGCACCACGGTCGCGGTACCGGCGACCTCGCTCGAAGGACTTATCCGTCGCGTGGCGTTGAATCAAACGCTCGGTGATCTCTGGTAACGTCATCTTGTCTCCTCCCAATAGGGGCCGGCCGTTCCGACGTATCTGTTTAGTCTTCTGAGATGCGACGCACTTTCACCGAAGTTCACGAGCCGGGGATTCCTGAACCATGCTCGGAGAACCTTGTAGCGCGGTTTATTTCGATCCGTAAGTGCGTTGCACCTGGACGCTCACAGACCTAAACGGTTGCCTTCCGACACCGGCTTGGTATAGAATTAGCGGCAGGTACGTGCTAACCTACCGTGCTTGCAGATTTTATGGTATGAGTGGCGACCAAAGTGGTCTCCAAATTCTCTGTCGTTACCGCGATGAGAAGAACGGGACGGGTTCGAAGGCATAAAGAACGCGGGCAACATCGGCCACGCCAAAAACAGTAGCGCGAAACTCCGTTTCAGGAATTTTATGTCAACCAGATACCGCCGATTTTAGAGCAGTTGTCTGACAAGTCAAGCTTGAAAAACCATTTCGATCATGATATGATACGCTTGTTGTGAAGTGATGACATAATCAAACGTTAACCAGAGTGTTCAGGCAGGTAAATTATGTATCCTGATAGTGAGATCCTATTTCCCCCACGCTGCATCAAGCAACTGCGTGGATTACGCGGCGCGGAGTGGCAGCGGCTAGTTGACCACATCATGACGCTGCCGCACAATCACGAGGAAGTGTTGGCTTTTGGGCTGCTGCTGATCAACGAAGGCAGCTGCCTTACGTGCGATCTGGATAGCTATCGCGCGTCGCTGGGCTGCTGCACCTGCGCCCAACGGACCATCAATGGTTTCAAGGGCAACGACGAGGAGCTTTTGGACACCTATCATCAGGCCCTTGAAGAAGTGACCGGCTACGTCGGGGAAGACGGACTCCCCCTGTCGGCCAAACTGATGTTGGATGAGAATATCCCCACGCCCAAACGGAGATAAGGCGCTTGGCAAGCGGGCGTCGTTATCCTCTCCTTTTCGTGGGGCTGATTTGTCTGGGGCTCCTCGGCGCTGCGGGCACGTCGTTTTCCCCTCGAGCCTGGCTTTACAACGTCACCGGGGAAGAGGGGTTCGGCGCGCAAATGCGCGGACTGCTGCAGTGGAGTTTCCAGTGGACGCGCCCGCTTCCACAGACGCGGAGCGATCTTCCGCTCACCTACACAGACGTGCCCCCCTTTGGCGTCAACACGTTTCTGGAACAAGAGGTGGAGCCGGAAAAACGCGAGCGCTCCCTCCAGATGATCGCGGACGCCGGATTCCAGTGGATTCGGCAGGAGTTCCCCTGGGAAGACATCGAAATCCACGGCAAGGGCGATTTTGAGGATCGCCGCCACGAGCCTCACCGTTCCGCCTGGGAGAAGTACGATAACATCGTCACGCTGACCGAGTCCCACGACCTGGACATCATCGCCCGTCTGAGCAATCCTCCCCGCTGGAGCCGCGCCGACGATGACGCACGCGGCAGCTACGCGCCCCCCGACGATTTCGAGGACTACGGCGATTTCGTCGAGGCCGTAGTCAGCCGCTACCGGGGCCGCATCCGCTTCTACCAGGTCTGGAACGAGCCCAATATCTACCCCGAATGGGGCAACCGGCCCGTCGATCCAGAGGCGTACACGCGCCTGCTCTGCCTGGCCTACGACCGCATCAAGGCCGCCGATCCCGACGCCGTGGTGATCAGCGGGGCCTTAGCGCCGACCATCGCGCTGGGCACGCTGCGCGTCGAGGGCGGCAACGATTTGATGGACACCGTCTTTCTCCAGCGCATGTACGACGCCGGGGCCGCCAGCTGCTTCGATATCCTGGCCGTCAACAACTACATGCTCTGGTCCGGCCCCACCGACCGCCGCCTGCAGCCCGACCTGGTCAACTTCTCCCGCCCGATGTGGATCCGCGACCTGATGATCGCCAACGGCGACGCGCGCAAGCCCATCTGGATCACGGAGATGAACAGCAACGTGGTGCCGGAGGGCATCCCCGCGACCTACGGTCGTGTAACCGAGGCGCAACAGGCACGCTACGCCGTCGAGGCCCTGGAGCGCATCCGGACGGAGTGGCCCTGGGTCGGCGTGACCAACGTCTGGTTCTTCAAGCGGCCCTCAGATGCGGAAAGAGATCAGGCCTGGTACTACTTCCGGCTGGTGGAGCCGGACTTCACGCCGCTTCCGGTCTACGACGCGCTCAAGGAGTACATGACGGGATACTCCCACTAGTTTGGGGAAAGCACCCCAAGTTATCTCCCACCCCATGGTCGTGGAGGATCATGTCGCACCCAACGTCATGCTCTCAACATATCCAACAGGTCTTGCACGGTCACAATGGAAATGCCCTTGTAAGTGCCCAACGCCAGCAAGTGCCGGTCGCCGCTTACGATGAAATCCGCACCGGCTTCGACCGCGCAGATCAAAAAGGCCTCGTCGGTGGGATCGGAGTGGATCACCGGGCCAATGTCGATCTTGCCGGGCACCATGAGGGTATCGTGACGTAGTAACGCCAGCAGGCCATCGATATCCTTGGTGGTGAGATGATATTTGTCTCGCAATCTGGGATAGTTCAGGACGCGCTGCACTTCGACCAAGATAGCGGGAGAACAGCAGAGGAGGAAACGTTTCTCACGCCAGGCATCGATGATCTGCGCCGGCGCACCGCGTTTGGAGAGCAGACTGCTGACGAAGACATTGGTGTCAAGGACGATCTTCAGCACGTGCGTCGGCCCTCACCGCATCGATAGCTTCCTTGACGTCAGCCTGGATCTCGTCCTCCGACAGATCGGGCAAGCGCTCGCGGAGACGGTTAATGCTCTCAAATCGAGCCTCTCGCGCAGCGACCAGCCGCTCGTAGAGCTCCGGCGGAATCATGGCCGCCATGGGCTTCCCAAAACGCTCGACAACGATGATATCGCCCCCATATCGCACTCGTCCCAACAGATCGGCGAACTGGGCGCGTGCATCGCGGGCACCGATGCGTTCTTCTGTCATCTTTGCTCCTCCGGTATTTGCTTAGCGACGCCTCAAGTATACTCAAAAGATAACAAAGTGTCAATAATGTACACAAAGCACGCAACGCCCACACAACCGTACTCACGCTATGCTGCCGCAGCGAGGTGCATTGCCAGCGTGTAGATGGGCTGCGGTGCTTCTTTACCCCGGACCTTCACGCGGCCCATGGACTGCAGAGGCAAGCGCTCTCGCACGCGGCGCGCCGCAGCCGCGTTGAGCAGGATTGTCGCGTCCACCTGCTTGGTCATGCTCTCCAGGCGGCTGGCCACGTTGACGGCGTCACCGATCACGGTGTACTCCAGGCGTTCCTCGCCGCCGACGTTGCCGGCGATCATTGAGCCGGTCGCCACGCCCACACCGATGCGCAACGTCGGCTCGGCGTGGGCCGCTTGCGCCTCGTTGAAGGCATCCAGCGCCACGAGCAGGTCTTTCGCCGTCCGCACTGCCTCCAGGGCATGGTCCCGCAGCGGATTGAGGGGCGTGCCAAAGACGGCCAGCAAGCTATCGCCGCCAAATTTGTTCACCAACCCCCCATGTTGGACCACCACGGCCGACATGGCCTCGAAGTAACGATTCAGCAGCGCGATAAGCGCTTCCGGCTCCATCCGCTCGGTGAGAGCGGTGAAGCCACGAATGTCGGTGAAGATCACGGTGGCTTCGATCAACTGCCCGCCGCGCTCCGCGCCGTGCTGGAGCGCGTACTCGGCCACCTCCGGCGTGACGTAGAGGTTGAAGAGGCGGTGGATGATCTCCTCGCGTTGCAGCCCTTCCACCATGGCGTTGAACCCTTCCGCCAGCCGGCCGAACTCGTCGTTGGACGTGACGGTCATCTGTTGGTCCAGGTTGCCTTTACGGACGGCGTCCATGTGCCGGTTGAGCGCCTGCAGCGATTCGACCAGTGAGACGCCCAGCGTGCCGGCCAGCACCAGCGTGACGAAGAGGCCGACGCTCACGGTGAAGATCTCCAGGCGCAGCAGGTTGGGCAGCAGCGCCGCCGGTCGCGGCGCCCGGATCATCTGCACGGCGTAGGTGTACGTGGTGACTGCCAGAAAGAGAAGTGGCAACGTACTCGTGCCGAACAGCACCAGCAGGCGTCGCCGGACGGTCAGTCGAAAGGCCACGACCTCGCTCGGGCTGCCTTTTGGAAAGAAGAGCGGTAACTCGGAACGCCAGACGCGCTCAAGGACAAAGTAAAGCAGCGCGGCCGTGATAGGGCCCACCACCACGCTGCCCAGGGACGTCTGCAGAAAAGCCGGCCAGTTAAAGTGGTCCGCGTGCGTCCCAACGCCGACCACGACACTCGCAAGCAACCCACCCACCAGCCAGACGAAGAGCGTGACACTGGCTGAGATGCCCGGCCGGTTCAGGGCCAACTTCTGAATGGCCGGGGGTGGCGGTTCGGCGTGCTCCTCCTGGAGCGCGCGCCGATACCACCGGTTGAGGGACGCCAGGGACCGCTCTCGCGTCACACCGCCCGAGACCATCATCAGGACGGGAATTGCGCCCCACAGCCCCCACACCCAGCCTGCCACGCTCTCCAATTGCAGAGAGAGCAGAGCAAAGTACAGGGACGTCAAAATGGCCCCGCAGAAATTGGCTCCCACGTTGATGAGCGTGAGCTTGCGGTTGATCCGGCGATAGCGAGTGGGCTTCATAGTGTCCTCCACCGCAGCGAGTCGGCTAATATCATTGATGGATAAAGGATATACCCCAATCCTATGTCAACATGGAGCGATGAGCAAGTGGCGACCAGTTTCCTTGAGTCTTCGCCGCGTTGGTTAACGACGGCGGGAACTTATATTGTATCTGTTTAGTCTTGTGAGCGGTGCGATGCACTTACGACGAAGAAGGCATCGTGAGTTGCAAAAGAGCCTTGGGAAACCTTTGCATCCTTATATCTTTCAGATCGAAAGTGCGTTGCACCTGGTTACTCATAACGCTAAACGCTTACCTTATATTTTTACAGGCCCGACCTCGCTTCGTTTGCCCGAGATTCAGATACCTTGACAATCCCAGAAAAATATTGTAGTATACGCTCATAAAGTGAGTAATCGCTCATTTTATGAGCATATATTCATCCAAGCAGACACAGGCACGAGGTGACGATATGACCGACGGGGTGAAAGGACGAAGTCGCTTTGAAGCGCGCCGCCAGCGCCGCATCCAACGCCGGCGCACGGAGATCCTGACGGCGGCAGCACGGGTGTTCGCGGCCAAGGGCTACGCCAACACGACGACCCGGGAGATCGCCCTGGCCGCCGACATGGCCGAGGGCACGCTCTACAACTACTTCGACGGCAAGCGCGCCATCCTGCTGACCATCGTCGGGGACGTGATCGACGATCTGACAGAGATGATAGAGACCGTCGGCTCGCTGCAACAACGGGAGGACATGGTCGAGTTCGTCGAGGGGATCTTCGAGGCGTTCAGCGACAAGTTACCCTTCACCCGCACGCTGATCATCGAGGCCTGGCTGGACGACGAGATTCTCAAGGAGTTCTTCGCCGTGCGGTTGGCCGAGGTCGCGGCACAGATCGAGGCTTTTATCGGCGACCGGGTGGCTGCTGGCACGTTTCGGCCCATCGATCCCCGGCTGGCGACACGCATGCTGCTGGGCATGTTCATCGCGCCCATCGTGCCGGTGCTGCGCGGCATCGAGCCGCCCCCGACGCCCGAAGAGCGCCATCAATTCGCCGAGACGGCGGTCGACGTACTGATGCACGGCATCCGCATGCCCGAGAAGGAGTAAGGCGACCATGTGGCGTCGTATCCTGGCGTTGATCCGCAAAGAGTTCATCCAGACGCTGCGCGACCGGCGGACGCTGGTGATCCAGCTCTTGCTGCCCATCATCCAGCTCTTTCTGCTGGGCTACGCCATCAGCATGAACGTGCGGCACATCCCCACGGTGGTCGCGGACCAGAGCCTGGACGACGCCAGCCGGGCCTACGTGAACGCCATGGTCGCGTCGGGCTTCTTCGACGTGACCGCCTACGTCCCCAATGAGAACGCCGTGGTTCGCGCCATGGACGCCGGCGAGGCCAAGGCCGGGATCGTGCTGCCGCCCGACTTCGCCACGCGCGTCGCACGCGGGGAGGCCCAGGCCCTGCTGCTGGTCGACGGCTCCGATCTCTTCACCTCGCAGTCGGCGTACAACGCCATGAACGCCATCGCCCAGGATCACGCCACCGCGCTGCTGGTGGAAAGGGCGGTGCGCGCCGGCACACTGGCGCCGGATCAATCCCTGCTGCCGCTGGATCTGCGGGTGCGCATCCTCTTTAACCCCAACCTGGACGACCTCGTCTTTCTGATCCCCAGCATGGTGGCGATGCTGCTGCAGACCCAGACCATCGCGCTGACGGCCGCCGCTGTGGTGCGCGAGCGCGAGGTCGGCACCATTGAGCAGCTGCTGGTCACGCCCATCCGCCCCGGCGAGCTGATGTTGGGCAAGATGGCGCCCAATCTCGTCATCTCCATGGTCAACATGCTGACCATCGTGGCGCTGGGCGTCTATTGGTTCGGCGTGCCTTTTCAGGGCGACTTCGGCCTCTTCGTCGGCCTGGCCTTTCTCTACGTCTTCACCGGTTTGGGATTGGGCCTGCTGATCTCCACCATCTCCCAGAATCAGAAGCAGGCGCAGCAATACGCGGGCATGTTGATGTTATTGGGCCTGGTGCTGGGCGGCTTTATCTTTCCGCGCGAGAGCATGCCGTGGGCCGTGCGGCTGGTGGGCAACCTCTTCCCGCTGACGTACTTCATCCCCATCTCGCGGGGCATTGTCACCAAAGGTGTCGGGTTCGAAGTGCTCTGGCAGGATGTCGCCGCGCTGACCGTCTACATCGTGGTGGTAATGATCGTCGCCGTGCGCGCGTTCAAAGAGGACCTGGACTGAGATGTGGACGAATCTGCGCCAACGGTGGCAGCGCGTGCGCGCCCTGATCCGCAAGGAGTTCATCCGGCTGCTGCGGGATCGCCGGACGCTGGCGCTTATCGTCGCCATGCCGCTTATCGAGCTCTTCCTCTTCGCCTACGCCGTCGATATGACCGTCGATCACCTGCCCATGGTCATCGCCGATCACAGCCGGGACGCGGAGAGCTACGCGCTGGTCGACGCGCTGGTGGTCTCCGGCTTCTTCGATTTAGAACGCTACGTCGAGAACGAGGAGGCCGCGCTTCAAGCCATCGACGCGGGCGAGGTCAAGGCCGGGTTGGTCATCCCGCCGGATTTCGCCGCGCAGATCGAGCGGGGCGATGCGCAGGCGCTGATGATGCTGGACGGCTCCGACTCGTTCTCGGTCAACTCTGGCTACAGCGCCGCGTTAGCCATTGCCCAAGCGCGGGGCATGGAGTTGATGGCCGAGAAAGTCAACCGGCTGGGCGGCCGCATGCGACGGATGCCCATCACGTCGTCGGTGCGGCTGATCTATAATCCCAACCTGGACGACCTGATCTTTATCATGCCGGGCCTGGTGGCGATGCTGCTGCAGATTCTCGCCGTCAACATGACAGCGCAATCGGTGGTGCGCGAGTACGAGCTGGGTACCATCGAGCAGATTCTGGTGACGCCGGCCCGCCCTTGGGAGATTGTCATCGGCAAGCTGATTCCCAACGTCGTCGTCGCCATGCTCTCGCTGGGCAGCATCATGCTGACCGGCGTGTTCTGGTTCGGCGTGCCCTTCAACGGCAATCCCTGGACCTTCGTGGGATTGGCGCTGCTCTTCATCGTCTCCGGGCTGGGCCTGGGCCTGCTGATCTCCACCATCGCCAAGACGCAGAAAGAGACACAGCAGCTGACGGCGACGTTGATGTTGCTGAGCCAGCTGCTCACCGGCTTCATTTATCCGAGGGAGCCAATGCCGGCCGTGGTGCGCTGGGTGGGCAACCTGATCCCGCTGACGTACTTCGTGCGCATCGCGCGCGGCATCATCACCAAAGGCGTGGGCATCGCGCTCCTCTGGTCCGACGTGGTGGCGCTGGCCTTCTATACTGGGCTGGTCATGGTGCTGGCAGCGGTGACGTTTAAACGAAGACTCGACTGAACCGTATCAATGACAAATGCAAAATGACAAATGACAAATGACCAAAATGGGCTTGTAGTGAGGCACGCAGCGCAGCGGAGTGCCGTAGGACGTGAAACCGACTCCGCTGACAAGCACACGCCAATCAAGCACACGCCAATCAAGCACACGCCAATCGAAAATCCAAAATCGAGAATCCAAAATCGTAAATCGTCTCCCGGAGAATCTATGGCAGACGTGACCATCATGACACAAGATCTGGTAAAAGTCTTCCGCACCCGACATGGTGAAATTCGGGCCGTCGACGGCGTGACGCTGCAGGTGCGGCGCGGCGAGACCTACGGCCTTATCGGGCCGGACGGCGCCGGCAAGACGACGACCACGCGCGTGCTGCTCGGCCTGCTCACGCGGACGGCGGGCGAGAGCCGCATCCTGGGCTTCGACTCCATGCACGACACCTACGCCATCCGCGAGCGCGTCGGCTACATCGCCCAGCAGTTCGCGCTCCCGCCTGATCTGACGGTGATGGAGAACATGCGCTTCTTCGCCAACGTCCAGGGCGTCGACCCGCGGACGCAGCGCTCGCGTATCCCCGAGTTGCTGGCGTTCGCTGGGCTGCGGGCGTTCACCGACCGGCGCGCCGACCGGCTCTCCGGCGGCATGAAGAAGAAGCTGGCGCTGGCCTGCAGTCTCGTCCACGAGCCGGCGGTGGTGCTGCTGGACGAGCCGACGCTAGGCGTCGACCCCGTGAGTCGCCGGGAGTTCTGGAACCTGCTGGGCAACCTGCGCGCCGAGAAGGGCATGACCATCTTCGTCTGCACGCCTTACATGGATGAAGCAGAGCGCTGCAATTGGGTAGGCTTGATGTATAAAGGAGCATTGATCGCCCACGACGCGCCGGACGCCATCAAACGGCAAGTGCCGGGGCAATTGCTGGAGTTCACGCCGTCGCGCTTTGGCCCGGCAAAGGCCAAGGTGATGGAGATGGACGGTGTGCGCGAGATGCAGACCTACGGGCGCATGTTGCACGTCTTCGTCGACGACGTGGAGACGCGCCGCCCGCAGATCGAGCGCGCGCTGGGCAACGACGGCATCACCTGCGACGGCATGCGAGAGATCGAGCCGCGCATGGAAGAAGCATTTATCTCGCTTATTCGACGGCAACTAGACCACAACGAGCGAGGCAGCGAACACAAGGAGGCATTGGTTTCTGGTTATGAATGAAATGAATGAGAGAGCATGGTTTACGAAAAAGCAATCCGGCACGGCGCAGACCCGCGCTGAAGAACTGCGAGGGCTATTGGATCATTTGGAGACCCGCGTCGGCAAACTGGAGCACAGCGAAAAGGACGAACTCCTCACCATCCCCCCGCTCCTCGACGAGGCACAGCACCTGCTGACGGAACTGCGCGAAAGGGGCGGGAACTGGCAACCGGAGGAGACGCGCCTGGAGACAATCACGGCCCAGCTGGAACGCAAGGCGGGCACCTTCGTGCGCAAAGTCGGCGGGAAGGCAGCGGTCGAGGAGGCACGGGGCGCTCAGGCGCCGGAAGACCCGGCCTGGTGGTGGCGCCTGGACAACCTCGTTCGCGAGAAGAAGCGTCAGCAGCTCCGCAAGATCGGGAAATGGGGCCTGATCGCAGCGGTGATCCTGGTCGTCCTGGGTCTCGCCTACCGGCAGTTCCTGGCGCCCAGTCCGGAGATGATCGCGGCGCTGGAGCATCAGCAGGAGGCCGAGAACCTCGGCTACCTGGGAGACTACGAAGCGGCGCTGGACGAAGTCAACCAGGGGCTGGCGAACGTGCCGGACGATGTGGAACTTCTGACGCTCAAAGGCATCCTGCTGGAAGCGCTGGCGCGTGACGACGAGGCAGCGACAGCCTTCAAGAGAGCACAGCAACTGGCAGAGGACGATATCCTCTTCCTGCGGACTCGCGCGCAGTTCTATCTGCGGCTGGATCTGTTAGACGAGGCCTTCGTCAACGCAGAAGCGCTGACGGAGCAGGCCCCTGATGATCCGGCGGGCTATCTCTATCTCGCTATGATCTACGACGCCCGCGACGAATGGCAGCTGGCGGTGGAGCATTACGAGAAGGCCAGCGAGCTCGCCCAGGCCAGCGGTGAACCGCAGCTCTACGTCATGGCGCGTAGTCGCATGGCGGATCTACTGCAGAATCCGCCGCTTGAGATCACGCCCACGACAGAATGAACGCCAACGCCGCCCATCCCATCGAAGTCAAGGAGCTGACCAAACACTTTGGCGACTTCATCGCCGTCGATCACGTCACCTTCTACGTCAATCGCGGCGAGGTCTACGGCTGGCTGGGCCCCAACGGCGCGGGCAAGACGACGACCATCCGCATGCTGCTGGGCTTGCTGACACCCACGGAGGGGCACGCCTCGGTGCTCGGCTACGATCCGGCCCGCGAGGCGAAGACGATGCAGGCCCACGTCGGTTACATGTCGCAGCACTTCACGCTCTACAACGACCTCACCGCGCGGGAAAACATCCGCTTCTACGGGCAGGCCTACGGCCTCTCGCGGCGCAAACTGCGCCAACGCCAGCGAGCCATTCTGGAGATGGCCGGGCTCACAGGCCGCGAAGACACGCTCACGGCCAACCTCTCCGGCGGATGGAAGCAGCGGCTGGCCCTGGGCTGCGCCATCGTCCACGAGCCGCAGGTCGTCTTCCTGGACGAGCCGACGGCGGGCGTCGATCCCATCAGCCGCCGCGAGTTCTGGGAGCTGATCTACGCCATGGCCGATCAGGGCGTGACCGTGCTCGTCACCACCCACTACATGGACGAGGCCGAGCTCTGCCAGCGGGTGGGCTTCCTCAACCGAGGCCGCCTTATCGCCCTGGACACGCCGGAACGTCTCAAGACCACGGAGATGCGCGGGGAAGTGCTGGAGATCAACACAGAGACGCCGGATCGCGCCGTACGCGCGTTGAAAGCCGCGCAGGATGCAGGCGATCTACCACTGGACGAGGTGGCGCTCTACGGCGCCCAGATCCACGCCGTCGTGCCCAACGCCGAACAGTACAAAGCCGCCATCCGCGAGACGCTGACGCAGGCCGACATCACGGTTCGGGCCATCGAATGGATCGCGCCGACGCTGGAAGACGTCTTTATCGCGGCGGTGCGGTGAGACGTGGTGCGTGATGCGTGTTGCGTGATGCGTGTTGCGTGTTGCGTGATGCACGATTGAGGAGCGGTGCTGTCTGTCTCACCAAGTCGATAATAGGAGCGATTTTATGGACGGAGAACAGGGTAACAGGAAAACCATGATACGTCGAGCGAGCGTGGGGCTGGCGCTGATGCTGGTATTGAGTCTGCTTGCGCTGCGCGTGGACGCCGGGCATTTTCGTTCTCGGACGCAAGCGGAGAGCCAACCACTGGAGGCGTCCGGCGTCATCCAGACCGACGGAATCGCCGTCGCCAGTGAGCTGGGTGGGCATATCGCCGCAATGCCGGCACAGGAGGGGGAGCGTGTGGACGCCGGCGAGGTGTTAGTTCAGCTGGATACGTCCTTGATCGACGCGGACATCGAGGCCGCCAAGGCCCAACTGGCGGTGGCGGAAGCGGGGCTGGCCCAGGTACAGGAAGGCGTGGCGCCCACCCACCTCGCCGTGGCCGAAGCGCAGTTGGCACAGGCGCAGGCCGGTGATCAGGCGGCGCGCCAGGCGGTGACGGACACCCAGGCGCTGTTGGCGAATCCGCAAGAAATCAATCTACGGATCGCCGTGACGCAAGCGCAGATCGAAGCCGCGAAACACGAAGTGGAACAGGCCGTGGCGATGAAAGACGGTGCCACAGCCGCCAAAAACCAGGCGGCAGCAGCCATACAGCGCTTTGGCGATGGACAGAAGGAACGCGTGAAAGTGCGAGAAGGCGATCTAGACGACATCCTGGAGGAGATCCCATCTGAGATCATCGACGTGCTGCCCGACCTGCCCGACGACGCGCCTTCACCGGACGGTGAGTACAGCTGGGACGATTGGGAGCTGCATATCGACGACGGTTCGTGGCAGCTCTTCAAGTGGGTGGGCTTCAACGTGCCCACCGACGCGCACCTCGCGCCGCACTACTGGTGGCAAGCGTGGATCGGGGTGAACGCAGCCACCATCCAGCAAGAGGGCCTGGAGGCCACGCTTGCCGATCTTTACGCGCAGCGCGCCCATCCCCAGACGTTGGATGCGCAGGCGGACGAAGCGCAGCGCATGCAGGCCGAGGCCCGCGCGCAGGTCGAGATGGCCCAGGCC
>DAOTUH010000064.1:0-6123 GCA_034437255.1 Anaerolineae bacterium | reverse complement strand
TCTCGTGCTCCTGATCCTCATCAGTTTTCCTCTGGCAACCTTGACGCTCTCTTCACGCCGAGAGGCCCAACTCCAGCAGGAGATTGAGTTCGCACTGGAAACTGAGCTGCGGCAGCAGTTTAACGCTCAAGTCATCGAGTGGGATCTTGAAGGGCGGGACAGCGAAGGCGCTTTACAAATTGATACCACCATCCGCGTAGTCCAGCCGCTCACCTACGAGCAAGCGCGTGATCTCCAAGAACGGATCGCCGCGCGCCTCGAGCGGCCCGTAGCTCTCTCTCTGGGCATGGTCCCCACAGCGCGGCTGCGAGCCTACGTCCCGCCGGCGCCGACAGCGACCCCACCGCCAACATTTACACCCACGTCGACGGCGACTAATACCCCATTACCTACAGCGACGGCGACAGCAACGGAGACTCCCAGTCCCACGTTCACCCCGACAATAATCCCGACTGTTACCCCTCAGCCGATGCAAGTGACACTTATGCCCACCGCCGAGGGTGACATTGTCCCATGAGACCACCCTCAGCGGTGGGAGGCGGCTAGAAGACTACAGCGGCCAGAGCCAGAGCAGCATCGGAACGGTGATCGCCGTGATGAGCAGCTCCAGGGGCAGTCCCAGCCGCCAGTAGTCGGTGAACTCGTAGCCGCCCGGCTCAAAGACCAGTACGTTCGCCTCGTGCCCGATGGGCGTCAGGAAGGCACACGCGCCGCCGATAGCGACGGCGACGAGGAAAGGATCAATGGAAACCCCCAGACCTCGCGCGACGCTCACCGCGATGGACGCCATCAGCACCACCGAGGCCGCGTTGTTGACAATGTCGGAGAGCATCATCGTTACCAACATGATGAAAACCAGAATGGCCGCAGGAGAGACAAAGTTGGAGAGCGCCAATATCTGATTGGCGATGAGCTGATCGCCCCCGCTGTTTTCCAGCGCCGCACCCATGGAGAGCATGGCGCCCAGCAGCACCACGATAGGCCATTGGATGTTGCGGTAGGCCTCACGCAGAGTCAGCACGCCCGACATCACCATCGCCGCCGCCGCGGACGTCATGGCGACGGGCACGGAGAGCACGTCAAAGCTGGCCGCCAGCAACGCCGCCAGGAAGATGCCAACACCCAGCGCCACGCTATGCGGCTCCAGAAGCATCTCTCGCTCTGCCAGCGGCAGACAACCCAGGCTTTCCAGCACCTCCGGTACCTTCTTGTGGTAGGCTTGTAACAGCAGCACGTCGCCGGCCTTCACGGGCACCTTACCTACCAGGTCACGGATGTATTCGTCGCACCGGGAGATCCCCAGCAGATTCACGCCGTAGCGCGCCCGCAGATCCAACTCACGGGCCGTCTTCCCAACCATTGAAGAATCGGGGCTGACGATGGCCTCAATGATCTCAATATCGTCAGCGTGCAGGCGCGCCTGTACCTCCTCCCAGAAATTGGTGGGTTCGGCAACAGCCTGCGGGGCTCCGTTCTCTTCCACAATAGGCTTGGACTCCGCGAGAACTACGCCGGTATCGTGGACGAACTGGCGCAGGGTCGGCGCCTCGGCCCGCACCACAAGGATGTCCAGAGCATAAATCCTGTCCTGGCCTCCGGGCGACAAGATGCGCTCGTCATCCCGTAGAATAGCCGCGATCCAGACGTCGGCGTCGGTCACTGTGTGCAACTTCCGCAGCCGCATGTCGGCCAGCGGGGACTGCGGCGGCACCTTTATCTCCGTGAAGTAGTCTGCCATGTTAAAATCCGTCTCACCCGTCGACTTGCCCTCCCGGCGGGGGATCAGGCGCCAACCGACGAAGGCAATAAAGGAGACGCCGACCACGGAGACGGCTACTCCTACGGGAGCGAAGGCGAAGAGCCCAAAGCGCTCGCCTACGTACTGAGCGCGCAGCCCGGAGACAATCAGGTTGGTCGGCGTGCCGATCAATGTGATCAGTCCACCCAGGTGTGAGCTGAACGCCATGGGCAGCAGGTAGAGCGAAGTTGAACGCTCGCTCTTCCGGGCGAGCCGGATGGCGACGGGGATGAAGATCGCCAGCGCCGCGATGTTGTTCATAAACGCGGAACTGAGAATCACCAGCCCACAGAGCACCACCAGCTGCAGCGCCAGATTGTCGCCAGCCTGGGACATCCACTTGGCGACCAGATCTGCCACACCAGTGTTCTGTAGCCCCCGGCTGACCACCAGCACAGCGGCGATGGTGACCACGGCAGGATGTCCAAAGCCGGCAAAGGCCTCCTCCACGGTGATGGTTCCCAAAATCACCAGCAGCAGCATGCCAGCGACAGCGACCACGTCGTAGCGCCAAAACTCCAGAGCCAGCATCACCAGGGTGAGTGCAATGACCCCATACACGAGTATCTGTTCAAGCGTCAAGGTATTTTCTCCTCTCGGTAGATCTCTGATGAGATCTACCTGAAAAATCTAGGGCAGACTAAAGAAATAGCATTACCTCACCGATCTCGTAGTTTCATTGTCCACCCGGTTACTATGTCAATCATCGTCAAACATCCCGCATTCTAACACAACTCGAAAGAGGAGCAATCACGATATTCACGCCCCGCCGAGGATGAAAAATCACGCCATCCATGGTATAATCGGGGACGTACGCTACCATCAGAAAAGGAGCTTATGCCCAAACCATTCACCCTTGAATCCAATATGCAACCGATGGGCGACCAGCCGCAGGCCATCAAGAAACTGGTGGACGGCCTGCAGCGCGGCGCCGAGCACCAGGTGCTCAAGGGCGCCACCGGCACCGGCAAGACCTTTGCCATTGCAAACGTCATCGAGGATATCCAGCGCCCCACGCTGGTGCTGGCGCACAACAAAACACTGGCGGCGCAGCTCTACTCGGAGTTCAGCGATCTCTTTCCCAAGAATGCCGTGGAGTATTTCGTCTCCTATTACGACTATTATCAACCGGAAGCCTACGTCCCCCAGCACGATCTCTACATCGAGAAGGACGCCGACATCAACGAGGAGATCGACCGGCTGCGCCTCTCGGCGACGGCGGCGGTGATGACGCGCCGCGACGTGGTTGTCGTCGCCTCGGTCTCCGCCATCTATGCCCTGGGCAGCCCCGAGGAGTGGGGCAAGGTGATTCTGCCGCTGCGTCTTGGGCAGACCATCCGCCGCGAGTCGGTCATGCGCCATCTGGTGGAGATCTACTACGAGCGCAACGACCTCGACTTCAAGCGCGGCACCTTCCGCGCCCGCGGCGACGTGCTGGAGATCCGCCCCGCCTACACCGAGGACGCTTTCCGTATCTCCTTCTGGGGCGACGAGATCGAGCGCATCACGCAGATCGATCCGCTGACGGGCGAGGTGCTCGATATTCCCAAGGAGATCCAGATCTTCCCGGCGAAGCACTACGTCACCTCAGAAGAGAAACTGCGCAAGGCGCTTGTGGATATCGAAGAAGAACTGGAAGAACACGTCGCGCGGCTCAAGGAGCAGGACAAACTGCTGGAAGCGCAGCGGGTGGAACAGCGCACGCGCTATGATCTGGAGATGATCCGCGAGATCGGCTACTGCTCCGGCATCGAGAACTACTCCCGCCACATGGATCAGCGAGAGCCAGGATCCCCACCCTGGACACTGCTGGACTACTTCCCCGACGACTTCCTGCTGGTGGTGGACGAGTCGCACATGACCATCCCGCAGGTGCGCGGCATGTATCGCGGTGACCGCAGCCGCAAGCAGACGCTGGTGAACTACGGCTTTCGCCTGCCCTCGGCGCTGGACAACCGCCCGCTCACCTTCGACGAGTTCGACGCGCGGCTCAACCAGGTCATCTACACCACCGCCACGCCCGGCCCCTACGAGCTGGCCCACGCCGACCGCGTCGTCGAGCAGATCATCCGGCCCACCGGCGTGCTGGACCCGCAGATCATCGTGCTGCCCACCGAGGGCCAGGTCGACGACCTCGTGGGCCGCATCAACGCGCGGGTGGAGAATGGACAGCGCGTGCTGGTCACCACGCTGACCAAGCGCATGTCCGAGGATCTCGCCGAATACCTGCGCGAGTTGAACATCAAAGTGACCTATTTGCACAGCGACATCGACACCATCGAGCGCGTGGAGATTCTGCGCGATCTGCGCCTGGGCCAGTACGACGTCGTCGTGGGCATCAACCTGCTGCGTGAGGGCCTCGATCTGCCCGAAGTCAGCCTCGTCGCCATCCTGGACGCCGACAAGCAGGGCTTCCTGCGCAGCAGCACGGCTCTCATCCAGACCATGGGCCGCGCCGCGCGCCACATCGAGGGCACCGTCGTCATGTACGCCGATAAGGTCACCGACGCCATGCGCGACGCCATCGATGAGACGGAACACCGCCGCGAGATCCAGGAGGCGTATAACGAGGAGCACGGCATCGAGCCCGCGTCCATCATCAAATCGGTGCGCGATCTGACGGACCGCGTGCGCGTCGCCCAACAGGAAGAGAGCGGACTGGATCTCAAACCGGAGGAGATGGAGCCCAAGGCGCTGGATAAGCTCATCCGCTCCTTGGAGCGTGAGATGCGCACCGCCGCCGATAACTGGGAGTTCGAGAAAGCCGCCGCCCTGCGCGACCAGATCTACGAATTGCGCGGCATTTTGGAGGAAAAGGCCCCGCTCTGGCGGCGGGAGCACGATAAGTGAAACGTGTTACGTGTTGCGTGTTACGTGATGCGTGATGATCTCACAAGTGATGAGGCCCGCAATACGTGCCCGATTTTCACCCGCCGCATCTCACAAAGCATCAGCATAAAGCATAATCACGATGATCTATCAAACCATCACGCAATCCTTCGACTTCGCTCAGGACAGGCACGCAATACGCAACACGTTAACCGAAGACTACCATGTTTGGGAGCATAAAACTTTTCGCTATTCATCACTCACATTCCAAGGAGGCCATCATGGAGAAACGGTACAAGGTCTTGCGCTTCGTCGCAACGTTGTGGAAGATTCTAGCCTGGATCACGTTGGTGCTGGGTGTGCTCGGTTCCTTCGGCGCGCTGTTGGGCGGCATCCTGGGCGCTGCAGGCCCGCAGTTCTGGCGCAACCTGGGCCTGAATCCTGCACTGTTTGGCAGCGGTGGCATCGTCGTCGGCATCATCGGCTTCCTGGTAGGCCTGATCGTTACCGCGTTCCAGTTCGTCGTGCTCTACGCGACCGGTGAGATCTTCTCGGTACTCATCGCCATCGAGGAAAACACGCGCGCGACGAAACTACATCTCCAACGTCTGAGCCAGGAGAGCGCACCAGAGCCCTCCTCCTACGCGCCCCATCCGCCTTCAGAGACGGACTACCCAAACGACTGACGGGAGACGGGTGACCGGACGTCACAAGAGCCGGTCATTCATCACTGCATCGGAACTTTCAAGCCACTCCCCACGTTTATAGAACGAGCGTGATGAACCTATCCCATCCGCTACACAAGGGCCACGGTCAGGAAACCGGCCCCAGCTGAGTCGTTTACATCCGCCAAATCCGTTGATTCGCTCGTAGTCAGGCTCGCAGCGTAGCAGAGTGCCGTGGGACGCGAAGCCATCCAAACGGAATACGCAATACGAAATACGCAAAGGCCACGGTCAGGAGACCGGCTCGAGTTGAGCCGTTTACATCCGCTAAATCCGTTTCATCCGTTGACATAGGAGGAGAGAGATGCGCCGTAAAACCTTACTTTGGGGAATCACGTTGAGTCTGTTGGTACTAACCCTGGCCTGCACCACCCTCATGCCGGTCACGAGCCCGACGCCGACATCGCGCGCGACCGACACGCCCCGGCCCACGGAGACGCCCGCGCCGCCCAAACCGGTGGTCGATTATACGCCGGTGCCGCCGGAGACGCTCTCGCCCATTATCGTGCAGCGCAGCCCACAACGCGGCGAGTCGCTGCAGCCCGATAGCGCCATCGAATTGACCTTCGACAAGGCCATGAATCAGGACGCCGTCGAGGACGCGCTCCGCATCCAGAAAGCGGCGGAGACACCCGAAGAAATTGAGGGCGAGCTCAATTGGGTGGACGAGCGGACGGTGCGCTTCCAACCCCGGAAATCTCTGGCCCGTGCCACCACGTACGACGTCGTGCTGACGCAGGCTGCGACGTCCGAAAACGGTGAGCCGTTGCG
>DAOTUH010000063.1:0-9320 GCA_034437255.1 Anaerolineae bacterium | reverse complement strand
GTCTTTTTGGAGATGTCTGGGTCACAGATACCGTCACCTCGACGTGGGTGATGATGATCTTGATCGTCGTCGTAGCCTGGATTATCCGGCGACGCCAGCCTGTGGCTCTAGAGATGCTGGTCGAGGGGTTGGCGGGCATGGCCTCTGACGTGATGGGAGAGGAGCAGGCTTACACGTACTTGCCCTTCCTGGGATCGCTAGCTATCTTTATCGCTACGGCCAATAGTTTGGGTGTCTTTCCTCTGCTGATCGCGCCCACCCGTGATATCAACACACCGTTGGCGTTGGCCATCGTCGTCTTTTTTGCCGTGCACTACTACGGGATCAAAAAGAAGGGCGTACTGAAATATCTCAAGGATCTTGCTGCGCCGATCTATCTACTCCCGTTGACGCTGCCGCTGGAATTGATCGGCCAGCTGAGCCGCACGCTCTCGCTGACGTTGCGTCTCTTCGGTAACATCGTCAGCGCGGAGCTGGTCGTTGCCGTGATCCTCTTCTTGGTACCGCTCTTCGTGCACATCCCCATTCTGGGTCTGAGTCTTTTCACCGGTCTACTCCAGGCCTATATCTTCACGATGCTGGCGACCGTCTATATCCATTCCGCCGTACAGGAAATCGACTACTAACACGTAACATAAAATACGCAATACAAAACACGCAATATCTCAACAAACAACGTGAGAAAGGAGTCACAATTATGTGGGAAAACATGGATCCTCAGACTTTCATCGGTATGTTAACCATTCTCGTTCCGGGCATCGGCATCATCTTGGCTGCGTTGACGCCGGCTATCGTGGAGAGCAAGGTCGCGCTCAAGGCGCTGGATGGCATGATCCGCCAGCCGGAAATCGCGGGCGACGCGCGCACCACTATGATCATTGCCATGGCGCTGCTGGAATCGACAGCCATCTACGCGCTCCTGATCTTCTTGATCTTGATCTTCGCGAATCCCCTATTTGAGTACTTCTTCTCGGGTGGTGCGCCGGAGAGTCTGCTGCTTCTGTTGAACATCTAAACGGTGGCATGGTCGGGAAACCGGCCACAGTTTCTAGAGAAGGTGAGGAGACCGCATGGATTTAATTCCTGATGTGTGGACGGTGATCTTTGAGATCCTGAACTTTCTGGCCGTCACGGCCTTGCTCTACTGGTTACTCTTCAAACCGAGCATGAAGAGCATCAAGGAGCGGGCGGAGCAGAAGCGCGAGATGATGAACGAGATTGAGGAGGAACGAGAGGAGGTTGCGGCGCTGCGATCCGAGTGGGAGAAACGGGTCGCCGGTGCCGAGGAAAAGGCCGATGAGATTCTGGCCGAGGCGCAGGAGGAGGCAGAACAGGAGCGGCAGGCCATCCTCGAGGAGGCGCAGGAAGAAGCGGAGCGCGTGCTGGTCGAATCGCACGCCGACGCCGCCCGCGTGCGTCAGCGCGCCATTGAGGATTTCCACGACGATCTGGTGGACGCAGTGCTCAATATCAGCGCCGTGGTCATTCGCCAGATGGCGCCAGAGGAGATGCACCGTTCCATGGTTGAGGATCTGACGGACCGTATCTGGGAGATGGGGCGCAGCGAGATGCCGCGGGTCGAGTCTTTCCGGCGTTCCCTGGGCGACCGGGCGCCGACGGCCTACGTCACCACGGCGCAGCCGCTCTCCTCGGAGTTGCGAGGTAGCCTGGCGCGCACGTTGGCTGCCCTGGCCGACCGGAACGTCGATCTGGATATCGAGGTCGATCCCGAGCTCGCCGCCGGCCTGCGCCTGCGCTTGGGCGATATCGTCATCGAGAACTCCATCCTGGGACAGCTGGAGGATCTGGAGGACCGGGTTTCAACGTCATTGAGAGATCAACTGGCACAAAATGAATAAGCAATCATCGGACTTTGACGTAGGCGCCTTGCTGCGCGCCTTGCGCTCCGAAGTGGAGGATCTGGAGCAGGGCATTCGGGTTGAGCGGAGCGAGCGTAGCGTCGTCAAACAGATCAGTGATCGTGTGGCCTCGTTGCCGGAACTGGCCCGGGTGCAGCCCGATCCAGATTCGGTGGTGCACTCCGTGCGTGAGGCTGCCACTGATTTGCGGTCGCGCGTGCGCATCCGTGACGTGGGCACCGTGCTCAACATCGGCGACGGGGTGGCGACGCTCTCCGGGTTGCCGCGCGCTCGCACCAACGGGCTGGTGACGTTCCCCACGGGCGTGCAGGGCATGATTCTTAACCTGGAGCGCGATCACGTGGACGTCATCCTGCTGGGCGTCGAGGAAGGCATTCAAGGTGGCGGCTTGGTCACGGCGACGGGCGTGCGCCTGCAGGTGCCCGTGGGCAACAATCTGCTGGGACGCGTGGTTAATCCGCTGGGCGAGCCGCTGGACGGGGGGGGCGCTATTGACGTGATAGAGCGCCGCTACCTGGAACGTGACGCCCCGTCGATTGTGGAGCGTGTGCCGGTCTCCGTGCCGCTGCAGACCGGCCTCAAAGTCATCGACGCGCTGGTGCCTATCGGCCGGGGGCAGCGTGAGCTGATTCTGGGGGATCGCCAGACGGGCAAGACGACCATTGCCGTGGATGCTATGCTCAACCAAGGCGAGGATAGCGGCGTTGTCTCTATTTACGTTGCCATCGGGCAGAAGAAATCCTCGACGCTCTCCGTGATCGAGACGTTGCGTCAGCGCAGGGCCATGCGCTATACCGTGGTCGTCATGGCCAGCTCCAACGATCCACCGGCGCTGCGTTACCTGGCGCCCTATGCCGGCTGCACCATGGCCGAGTTCTTTATGGATCAAGGGCGTGACGTGCTTATTGTCTATGATGATCTGAGCAAACACGCCGACGCCTACCGGGAGTTGAGCCTCTTGCTGCGCCGTCCGCCCGGACGCGAGGCCTATCCGGGCGATATCTTCTATCTCCACTCGCGGCTGCTGGAGCGCGCAGCCCGGGTCGATGAAGAGCACGGCGGCGGCTCGATGACGGCGTTGCCCATCGTCGAGACACAGCGTGGCGACATCTCGGCCTATATTCCAACAAACCTGATCTCCATCACCGATGGGCAGATTGTTCTGGAGACCGACCTCTTCAATCGGGGCATCAAGCCCGCGGTCAATCCTGGGCGCTCCGTCTCGCGCGTTGGTGGGAAAGCGCAAACGCCCGTGATGCGCAAGTTGGCCGGTCCGCTACGCCTGGAGCTCTCCCAGTACGAGGAGGTGGCGCGTTTCGCGCGTATCGGCACGGAAGTCGACGAGGCGACGCAGCAGCAGATCCGCCGGGGTGAGCGCCTGCAGCGCATTCTCACGCAGCCGGTGCATCAGCCTCTCTCCCTGGCCCAGCAGGTGATAACATTGCTGGCGGCCACAGAAGGGTTTCTGGATAGAATCCCGCTGGATCGACTGCGGGAGTTCGAGCGCGGGCTGCTGCGGCAGATGGAAAAACGCGAGCCGGCCTTCGTCGCCCAGGTCAATCGATCCGGCGAGCTGACCGATGAGATGCGCGAGGCGTTTTTGCAAGTCTTGCGGGAGTACGTGAGTGATATGTGGGAGGATGGGAGCACGCCAACATGAAAATGGTGATGGCAGTGATACCGCGAGCGCAAGCAGAAGGTGTGTTGCACGAGCTGGTGCAATCTGGACACACAGCCACGTTTATCGATAGCCGCGGCGGTGTGTTGCGCCAGGCACAGAAGACACTCTTCGTTGCGGTCGGTGAGAAGGAACTTGATAATGTCTTAAGTGTTATCAGCAAGAGCTGCCGGGACAAGGTGCGCGTCGAGGAGACTGACGAACAGCGCCTGCCCTTTACAAAAGAGGTGGAGCAGGCCGCGGAGGTCGGCGGCGCGGCAATCTGGATCTGGGACATTGAGCGGTTCGAGGTGTTTTAGGTACTAGTAGGTTGAATAGTCATGGCTGAGGCTGAGCGATCCCAGGAGCGATTGGACATTATCCGTACGGTGCAGCCTATCGTCAGCGCCTTGCGGACTATCTCCCTGGGCAGCTGGCAGGCCGCGTTGAAGCGACGCCGGGGACTCCAGCGGTACGTCGATCATCTTCGTGAGATCGTCCTGTTGCTGACGCCGCATCTGCCGCAACCAAAATGGGAATGGCTGCCTTTTTCCATCGGCGGGTCTCGTCACTCGACGGCGGAGGAAGGCCGCGAGGTGGTGCTGGTGGTGGGCAGCGAGCGCGGTCTCTGTGGCGCGTTCAACGATCGCGTGGTCGAAGGTGCCCAGGATTATCTTTCCCAGCAGTCTGGAGCCGAACTCTGGGTGTTGGGTGATCGCGCGCGACGGCTCTTTGCGCGCAGCGAGCGGGAGATCGCCTGGTCGGAGGGGCTGGCGACGTCGGCGTTACCCGGCTTTGACTTGGCCCTATCGCTTACCGAGCGCTGGCTGCACGCCTACGAAGACAAGACGCTGAATACCGTTCATCTGATTTACAATGCGTACCAAGGGGTGGGGCGCTACGAGATTACCGTCGAGCAGCTGATCCCGCCCGAACCGCCCTCGACCGACACGGAGCGCGCCGCGCGCGTCGAACCATCAATCATCGTCGAGACCGATCCCGTGGCGCTTTACACCCGCGTCGTCGAACAGTGGGCCGCTGTGCAGCTCTACACGCTGCTGTTAGACTCGGCGGCGGCCGAACACGCGGCGCGCTATCAGCTGATGGAGGGCGCGACACAGAACGCCGAGCGCCTTATCGAAGAGTTGACGGCGGAGCTCCAGGCGGCCCGGCGGCGAGAGATTACCCAGGAGATGCAAGAGCTGGCCGCCGGCGCAGGACTGCTGGGCGATGAGGAGGAGGGACGATGAAACGTTTGTGGACGCCGTGGCGCATGCCCTACATCCTGGGAGAAGAAGAATCGCCGGTCGAAGGCTGTCTTTTCTGTGCCGTCGTGCGCGCGCCCGCTGAACAAGATGCCTACGTCCTGTACCGGGGCGCCGAGTGTCTGGTGATGCTCAACCGCTATCCTTACAACAATGGGCATCTGATGGTGGTGCCGTTTCCTCACGTCCCCTCGCTGGAGAATCTGGAACCTGCCTGCGCGACCGAGTTGATGCGCCTGGTCCAGCATTCACTGCGTATCCTGCGGGAGGTCTATCAGCCGGACGGCTTCAACCTCGGCGTGAACGAGGGCAGCGCTGCCGGTGCCGGCATTGAGGAGCACGTACACTTCCACATCGTCCCACGCTGGTCGGGAGATTCCAATTACATGGGCGTCGTGGGCGAGACGCGGGTTATCCCGGAGCTGTTGGAGGAGACCTTCGAGCAGTTGGCGCCGCTTTTTGCGGTGATAAAGCGTGATGCGTCTTGAATTTTTTCCAGTTACGTTTCAGACCTTGTGCACCGGGCCCTCGTAGCCGACCAACGTTTTTGCCATCCTTATCAGTCTCTGGTGATCCCCTGTTGTGTAGAAGCAGTGATGTGCGTCTTGACCGTTGTTTGTGCGCAAGCTGTTCTCGTCCAGCCGACGCCTCACCTGGCGAGCCACGGCGGGGGCCGGATCGACCAACGTGATCGTCGATCCCACGATCTCGGCAATGGTCTCACTTAGAAAGGGATAGTGCGTGCAGCCCAGCACCAGATGATCGATGCCGCGCGCGGTCATGGGATCGAGATAGCGGTGGAGCAGGGCGCGCGTTTGGGGCGTGTCTAACGCGCCTGCCTCTACCGCTTCCACCAGGCCGGGGCAGATTTGAGTTTCCAGCCGCACTTGCGCAGCGAATCGCTGGACGAGCTCGCGAAATAGGTCTCCTTGGAAGGTGGCAGGTGTCGCGATCACGCCGACGGCGCCGCTGTGTGTGCGTTCTGCTGCCGGCTTGACTGCAGGCTCCATACCGACGAAGGGAGTCTCTGGAAACGTCTCTCTCAGATAGTGAAGCGCGGCCCCAGATGCGGTGTTGCAGGCTACGACAATGAGTTTGGCGCCTCGCGCGAGCAGAAAGTCCGCGATCCATTTCGCGTAGTCACGAATCTCGTCCACGGAGCGCGATCCGTAGGGCACGTGGGCCTGATCGGCGAAGTAGAGAGTGTTTTCCACAGGCAGTTGGTGCACGACCTCACGCCAGACCGAGAGCCCACCCACGCCGGAATCGAACACGCCGATAGGGCGGCCCGAGTTCACGGCGTGGACACCGGCGTGAGGATGAAGGTATAAGGCGCGATCTCCGTCGTAGTAGGCGCCAGAGCAGAGATGGCGATCACGGCTTGGTCGGTACGCCGGTCTAGGGGAATCAGCCAGCTGCCGGCGGTTATTCCGTCAGCAAGCAACCACCGTTTGATCTGCGGCCCGTTGTCGCCATAGATGACCATCTGGACGATCCATTCCTGGGGCAGGACGTTGGCGTGGCGCACGAAGCCCTCGTCAATCCAATCTTCATCTGCTTGCTCAGCGTCGTCCTCAAGCACGGTCTCGCCATCGACGGTGATCTCGAAGTCGTCAAGGGCCAGCCCCGGCTGGTTCACCGCCGCATCGGTGATGTACTCGAAACGCACAGCGATCTCCTGTCCGACGAAGGGTGTCAGATCGGCGCTCAGCCGCTGCCAGCCGCCACTCAACCCGGTCAGGCCGCAGCCGTAGTTGTTGCCATTGGGATTCGTCGTGGTGCATCCCAGCCCCTCGTCGTCCAGTATCGACCACTCGATGGACGGATCGTCGAGATCATCAGGGAGATTGCCGGTTTCGCCGGTCCCCACGATGATGTAAGCGTAGTCCCAGTCCTCTTCGATATGATACCAGGCTTGAAACGTCAGCTCCGCGCTTTCGGCGTCGCTCAGATTGACGCGACGGGTCAGGGTGCTGTCCGATTCGTCGCTGCGGTTGGACCACCAAAGATACTGCCCGCTGTAGGCGTCTGTGTCCATCAGCTTGACCGTGGAGGTTCCAATGAAGGTGAAGGAAAGCGGCTTGCTGCTTTGGATATCGACGTAATCGACGCCGTATTGGTGGACCGTGGAGGTGCGTGTCACAGGTTCGCTAGGTTCGTAACGCACATCCATAAGCGGCTCGTAGGGATCAATAGCGGTATAGCCGTATTGCCCTTCGTCCAGGTCTGGATCGTCAAGGAGATTGGCCATCATCCAGTCTGCGAAGAAGGTTTTATGGTCCCCCGGCTCGCCCAGGGCCGCAAGGGTCGCGTCGACGCTCTCCATGCCGTTCTCCTCATGGCTTACCAGCATCTGCGTGGCCTCATCCCCGTAGCGCTCAAGGAAATACTCCATAAATAGATAGGCGCCGCCGTAGTTAGCGGAGGCGTCCCCGGCTGTACCTTCAGGCCACGAGGTCAGCTGCGTGTCCGGCGCGTAGGCGTAGGAGATGTCGCTGCCGCCGACACTGTAATAGCCCGGATCGTAGGAACGATCATTGAGTGCCATGGCCAGCTCGGAGCAGCCCTCGTTGAGCCACGTCGTCTCGTTGCGATCGTTTTTCCAGTGAATCATGTGCTGAAACTCGTGGGCCAGCACGCCGTTGTAGAAGTCGCTGCCAATGCGGACGTTGTCGATGTTGATGTAAAACATCTCCATTTCGTTGGAATCGCTACGTACTTCCTGAACGTATTTATCGGGACTGGAGAAGTAGCCGGCAACGGTGTTGCCTAGGTCCCGGGCGTGTAGAATGCTGAGATGGGGATCACCATCGACGTCGTCGTCAGGAGATGACTCGGGGCCGAAAAAGGCTCGATTGGTAGGATAGGTATGCTCTTCAAAGAGGTCGGCCGCCTCTCTCAGATTGGACATATTGACCTTTGCACCGTCCTCAACCCACATATAGACGTGCGGTGTCTTGTAGAGAAGCTCGGCCATAATCTCGAACTGCTCTTCGGTATCGACGTTGGAGACGTTGAACCGGCGCTGATCCCCTACCTCGTACTCGGTCGTCTCGGTAACCTGCCTCGGTGTGTCAGCGGGGACGTTCAATAAACGAATACCCAGCTCGTGGATGTCCGCTTCGGGAACGATGGTCTCCGTCAGCGCTTGAAGCGTTTCCTCGGCCTCATGAGGCGGTGGCTCCACGGTAGGGGGAAGCGGTGTGCTTTGTGTCGGTGTGTCGCTCTCCAGCTCACCATCGTCCTCCCACCCCCATGCCTCGGTGGGATCGGGTTCCAGGGTGGGGCGCGGTGCAGTTTGCTGGTCCACCACGAGGAACACGACGGCTGAGCCAACGACGCAGCACGTGCAAAGAAACAGCAGCGTCACGATCACAGCGATGGCAATCCAAATCCAACGGGTCTCTCGATTATTGTCCATATCGGTCCTTTTGATGTTGATGATATTCATGACTCAATGGGTTGATGCTATTATACGTCGGCCCGGTGCGAAAACCAGTCTGATGCGTGAAATGTGAGGCATCACGTTGTCAAGCATCCAGTTTCCAGCATTGACATTAGAACATTTGTGCTTATAATGAAAGTAGAGGCTGAGGAGGCGGATGGTGGATGCTTTGCAGAAGCTACAGCTATTGGGGCGGGCGGCCCGTTACGAGCCAGCAGAGGAAGTCAGCATGACGGGGCGACGCTGGCCCTCGGCTCGTGTGCCCGAGGAACTGGTTGATTGCATCTCCTACGCGGTGACCCCCAAGGGTCGAGTGCCGATGCTCAAGACCTTGCTCTCGTCGGCTTGTGAGCGCGATTGTTACTACTGCCCCTTTCGCAGCGGACGGGATTTTCGCCGTGCTACCTTTCAGCCCGACGACCTGGCGAAACTGTTCTTGCAGCTCTACCAGAATGACTTGGTGCAGGGCGTCTTCGTCAGCTCGGGCCTGGTGGGCGGTGGGCCTGATACCCAGGATCGGATCCTGGCGACGGCCGAAATTCTGCGCAAGCGCTACCGCTTCCCCGGTTACATCCATCTCAAGATCATGCCCGGCGCAGAGCGTGACCAGGTAGCCGCCGGCATGTCCCTGGCGGATCGTGTCTCCGTCAATCTGGAAGCGCCCAACGACAAGCGGTTGGCGCGATTGGCGCCTCACAAGACGTTTACCGAAGAGCTCCTGCAGCGCATGCAATGGGTCGAGGCGTTCCGGCAGTCGCACGGCGAGCGCGGTCCCAGCATGACGACTCAGTTCGTCGTGGGGGCGGCCGGGGAGAGTGATCTGGAGTTATTGCACACTACGGCCTATCTCTACAAGCACCTGCGATTGGCGCGTGCCTATTTCAGCGGATTCAATCCCATTGAGGACACGCCTCTGGCCGATTTGCCGCCGGCTTCTATTCGGCGGGAACACCGGCTCTACCAGGCGTCTTTTCTGCTGCGGGATTACGGATTCGATATTGAGGAGCTGCCCGTTGCGCAGGACGGCAACCTGCCGCTCCACGCGGATCCGAAGTTGCTCTGGGCACGCCAGC
>DAOTUH010000062.1:0-12059 GCA_034437255.1 Anaerolineae bacterium | reverse complement strand
GTTTGACTCACCTGAAAAAAGGTTGTGCCTCACGCAAAGACGCCGCCGACCAAAGGTCGGACAGTCGCCAAGATTTTTAAATTTGCCCTTACTTTTCTGAATAGTAAAGCCAGCCTAGATCAATAAAATTTACCATCTTGTGAATGTCCTTTGCGTTCTTGGCACCTTTGCGTGAGGTCGATGGTTATTTTAGTGATGGCAACTGTTTGGGTTTGTGAGCAAATAGGTGCAACGCACTTACGAATGGAAATAAACTTCGCTACGACGTTCTCCAGGCATGGTTTCAGACCTCCTGGCTTGTGAGCTTCGGGGAAAGTGTATTGCACCTCAGAACTAAACGGATACTGATAAAGTAAAAGCCCCCTCGAAAGAGGGGGCTTTGGGCTTCCTTGGGACGGTGTCGCGCGGTTATGCCGCTGCTGCGAAGGGCTTGGCGACCGGCTCTTTCTGTTGCGCGTTCTTGCTGCTTTCACGACGTTTCTGTTCCGGCAGTGGGCGGCCTTCCAAAATAGCGATGAACTCGTCACCGTAGAGCGTTTCCTTATCCAGCAAGTACTTAACGACGCGATCCAGCGCCTCACGTTGGTCCGTCAGGATGGCCTTGGCCTTATCGTAAGCCGCGCGGATGATGGTCCGCACTTCGTTATCGATCTCTTCAGCCAGCGCCTCGCTGTAATCACGCTGCTCGCCGATGTCTTTGCCCAGGAAGACGAGTTCTTCTTTCTTGCCGTAGACCAGTGGACCGAGCTTCTTGCTCATGCCGTAGCGCGTGACCATGGCACGCGCCATCTTGGTCACTTTCTCCAGGTCGTTGGCAGCGCCGGTGCTCACCTCTTCGAAAACAAGCTCCTCGGCGGCACGTCCACCCAGCATGGAAGCTATGTCGGCCTCCATCTTGCTGCGCTGGCGGACATAGCGATCCTCTTCCGGCAGGATCAGCGTGTAGCCGCCGGCCATGCCGCGTGAGACGATGGAGATTTTGCGCACCGGATCACACTTGGGCAGCAGGTGCGCGACCAGCGCATGGCCCACTTCGTGATAAGCGAAGATCTCGCGTTCTTCTTCGGAGATAACACGGCTGCGTCGTTCCGGTCCGGCGATGACACGCTCGATGGCTTCCTGGAACTCCAGCATACTGATGCGTTTCTTGCCGTGCCGCGCGGCCAAGATAGCGGCCTCGTTGACCGTGTTCTCAATGTCGGCCCCGACGAAACCGGGTGTCGATTGGGCCAACAGCTCTAGATCGATTCCGGTAGTCAGCGGTTTGCCCCGCACGTGCACGCGGAAAATTTCCTCGCGCCCTTTAATGTCTGGCCTGTCCAGCACCACGCGGCGATCAAAACGCCCAGGCCGCAGCAGCGCCGGATCTAGAATATCGGGGCGGTTGGTGGCCGCCATGATGATGACGTTGGTGTCCGTGTCGAAGCCGTCCATCTCCACCAGGATCTGGTTGAGCGTCTGCTCACGCTCATCGTGAGAACCACCAAGCCCGGCGCCACGATAGCGCCCGACCGCGTCGATCTCATCGACGAAGACGATGCACGGACTGTGGCGCTTGGCCTGATCGAACAGGTCGCGCACACGGCTGGCGCCCACGCCCACAAACATCTCCACGAACTCGGAACCGGAGATGTTGAAAAAGGGCACGCCGGCTTCGCCTGCAACGGCTTTCGCCATCAGGGTTTTGCCCGTCCCTGGTGCGCCGACCAGCAGCACGCCTTTGGGAATGCGCGCGCCCAAGTTGATGAACTTCTGAGGCTCCTCCAGGAACTCGACAACCTCTTCCAGCTCTTCCTTGGCCTCGTCTACACCGGCGACGTCGTCGAAGCTCACCGTGGGACGATCCCCGGAGAACATGCGGGCCTTGCTCTTGCCGAAAGACATGGCCTGGTTGTTCGCGCCCTGGAACTGGCGGATGAACAGATAAGCGACCACGCCCATGGCGATGATGCCGAGCAGCGTCCCACCGATGCTAAACAACGAGGTCCAGTCGGTGGGTTCTTCTACATTGAAGGAATCCAATGCCTGTAATGCTTCTTCTTTAACGCCAAAGGCCTGCAGCTGCTCAACAGCCGTCGAGCCAGGCTCCTTGCGGGCCAGGGCCATCTGTCCATCGTCGTAGACCACTTCGATGTCATTCCCCCTCACCGAGAGCTTCTTGACCTCACCGGCGTTGAGGTCGGCCGCCAGCTCTTGGATGGGTAGACCTGGTGTACTGTCTCCTTCGCTCACGTAGCTGTAGATGAGGAAGATGACGGCGGCGATAAGGATGACGTAGACGAAGGTGCTATTATTTCCTTTCCTTTTCATTCGACCTCCTGCATGCCCACGATGGGCAGCCCTTTTTCAAATCATAGATCCAACGCTATCAATTTTCCTAATTAGGATTATACCATACTCGCATTAGAATTATATAAGTGAGGCGCGCCGTGTTTCAGGGGCGAATTTCGATGTTCGTGATGAAGATGCTGTTATCCACAACTGTGGTTTGGCCCGCACCGCTCACGGGCAGACGTCCATCTTCGCTGTAGAGCCCTACCCAAATCGCATATTCGCCCTCGGCTGTGCCCTGGGGGATGGTAACCTGGTGGGGATCAATGACGATGTCTCCGGCCTCCCAGGTGTTCGTGGGATTGGTGCCATTGCTGGGTTCACTGTCGTGCTGCGCGATGGGGCTAGATGCCCCTTGGGGGATGAGATGGACGAAGACCTTGTAAGAGCGCGCTATTGGCTTCATCGCTCGCCAGTAGAGCGTGACCGGTACACTGTCGCCGGGTTGGAAGCTTTGCTGGGTAACCAAGGCTTCTTCGAGCATAATGCGGTCGTCAAGATTGACTTGCAACGGGCGGCGCATTTCTGTGCCCCCACTGACGGTCAGTGTGAGGGCGCTCCCCGAGCGTATCTCAGTTCCCCCGGTCGGATCTTGTTCCAAGATTCTTCCCTTGGGTGCTGTGCTCCAGATATCTTCAATGTAGAGCACCAGTCCTTGATCTTCCAACGGCTGGCGCATTTGATCCAGATTCTGGCCGACGACATCTTGCAGGGTGAAGACGCGCCCTACGGCTTTGACCACCTGCACTGTCGTGCTGACCGGCGCCCGGGAACCCGGCGACGGATCTTGTTCGAGCACGGTACCGGGCAAGGCATCGGTGTCCTCGCGCTCATCCCGCACGTTGAACTGCAGCTCGTATCCCCTGGCGAGTTTCTCCGCATCGGCGACGTTGAGCCCGACAAGATTAGGCACGCTCACCGTCTCTCCCGCCGGCGTGGCAGTCGCTGTGGAGATCGTCGTCGGTGGTGGGGGAGACGCAGTGTTATAGACGTGGTAGACGTACGCCCAGAGGGGGATCAGGCCCAACACCGCCAGAGCAGCGACGATCCAGAGCACCCACAGCAGCCAATCTGGACCGCTCTCTGCTTCGGCCGGTTGAACTTCTGCGGCTTCAGCTGTAACCTTTGGTTGATCGACCCTTGCCGGGTGCGGCGTCGTGGCGCCGGTGCGCGTCACCGGGTGGGGAACGGTCATCTGCTCGTTCTCTTTGGCGTATTTTGTGAGCGCAATATTCAGCTGGTCGGCGTTGCGGTAACGATTGGCTTTATCCTTGGACAGCACCTTATTGACCAGCCAGCCCAGTTTCGGCGGGATTCTGGGGTTGAGCGTCTGTGGCGGAGCAGGCTCTTCTCCCAGGTGCATGGTCAGTAGTGCTCTCGTGTCTTGATCATGAAACGGCGGCACGCCCGTCAGCATCTCATACAAGATAATGCCAATGCTGTAAACGTCCGAAGCAGGTAAGGGCTGTTCGCCGCGTATCTGTTCGGGAGAGAGATAATGCGGACTGCCCCAGACGATCTGTTCTTTCTTCTGGGACTCGGGGCCGGATTCATCTTGGAAGGCGCGGGCAATGCCGAAATCTGTGACCTTGACGACGCCGTTGGCGGTAACCAGCACGTTCTGCGGTTTGAGGTCGCAGTGCACGAGACCCGCTCGGTGCGCGTTGCCTACCCCCGCGCTGATCTGTTGGGCGATATCTAGTGCTCTCAGAATGGGGAAGGGCGCACGCTGCCGGATCAAGGTTTTCAGATTTTGGCCTTCGACCATCTCCATAACTAGATACGGCTGTCCGGCGTCGATGCCCACATCGTAGATCTGCACGACGTTGCGGTGATCCAGACGAGCCGCGGCGCGTGCCTCGTCCAGAAATCGGTCGCGGAACGCGAGATCGCTGGCATACGGCTCACGCAACGCCTTGATAGCCACAGGACGATCCAGGAGCACGTCATGTCCCCGGTAGACCGTGGCCATACCTCCGGTTCCCACCGTCTCGATGATGCGATAGCGATCATTCAGGATGTCTGACTCTATCATGGCCCTTTGGCTCCTCTTGAATCCTTGCTATTCTACCGCATCTAAGCGAAAGAGCAATGCATAAACCGGGATGTGTAGCCAACGCTGAAGCTCTCTAAGGCGAGCGCCGGCGGTGTCGTGTTTCAAACATATCCGCTTGGCATGTCCTTGTCACGTGTTCTTTGTGTGTTAGAATGACTTGTCGGAGTATCTTATGACAACTCATTATGCGATTTTGTTTGCCACCGGGATGATTGGCGCGCTGCTTTTGTTGGCGTTGCAGATCTTTACCCGTCGAAACGCTCTCCAGGAAATCGTGACCGCGTCCTGGCTCACGCTGTTGGTGGGATTGTGGCTGGTGCTACCTTTGGAGGGACGTTGGCTCGTCTCTCTTTGGACGCCCTCCACGATTCTGGGCGGTCAGCTCCTGATGAGCATGACCCCGGGCTTGTGGACGGTGGGCCTGGCATTGGGCCTGACATTCGCGGGCGTAGCGTGGGTGCAGGTTGCGGACGCGTCTCCCGCCTTCCCGCTCTCTGGCGTTGTGACCGTCTGCACGCTCCTGATCACGTGGCTGGCGCTCGCCAGTGGCACGCTGTTGACCGCGTTGGCTGCCTGGACGCTCTTCGATCTGCTGTGGGGCGCGGCCGGCCTGATTGCGCTCGGTGACGGTGAGCGCGTGACCTTCGGTTGGTTGATCAACGGGCTGGCCTCCATCGTATTGTGGATGGTCATTCTTCTCCTGGAACGCGAAGGGGGCAGCGCCTTATGGTGGCTAATGGTGCCGACGGCTCCTGTCAACGTACTATTGATTGGGGCCGCTATACTCCGCATTGGCCTTTATCCGTTTCACATCTCGTTCCCACGCCGTACCGGTGGTGTCGATCCGCTGTTTCTCATCACGTCCATGAATCCAGTGCTGGGGTTGGGTTTGCTATATCGCGTGCTTTCCCTGCCTGATGTGCAATCCTTTCCCGCCTGGGTGGGGTGGTTGGGATTGGCCTCCTTGCTATGGGGCGGGCTGCGAGCCTGGATTGGCCATCCGTCTGAAGTTCTCGCCTGCGCGTCGTACGCCCTGTTGGGTGTCATTGTGGTTGGTGCGGCCGGAGCAGGGCGCGCATCGTTACTGCTGCACGGCACGTCGGTCTGGCTCGCGGGCTGGACACTGCTGTGGCTCTCACGTCCACGAGACCGCGCCGACGTGGCCTGGTCCTGGCCCGGATGGGTAGCGTTGCTCTTCCTGGTGGGCAGCCCGCCCTCGGCGCTGGGCACGCTGTATCGCCTGGCGCTCACGGAACAAGGGTGGGTGGGGCGTGTGGTGCTGGTGCTGGGTGGCGCGATCGTGATCGCCGCCTTATTAAGATTTGGGCAGCGTACTACGCGGGCCTCAATCTCTCCGCCTTGGACGTGGCAGCAGCTGACGTTAGCGACGGGGTTGGCACTGCCCCTCCTCGGCCTAATTTGCTGTATCACAGTCGAATCTCCGCCCGTCCTGGGATTCTTGCTCTGGAGTGCCGCGATGCTCATGGCCGCAGGCTTGGTTTGGCGCAAAAAACGTAGCGTGATCATCGGCAGACGCCTGGCCGCAATTTGGTCCTTCTTGGACTTGAAGTGGGTTCATCGCTCGCTTTGGCGCGGTACCGAGCACGTCCTTGGTGCCGTGCGCGTCGTGGCAGAGGTTGTGGAAGGTAGCGGTGCCATGCTCTGGTCGATGCTGGTGATTTTGATCGTGCTGCTGATCGTCGGGGCCAACTGATCTATGAGTCCTCTCATCTATTGGATCAATCGCCTTTCTGCTTTGGCCTCCGGCCCGGCCGTGTGGGGCATTTTCTTGTCGGGCGCGGTTATCTATCTGATCTCGGCATGGCGGATTCGTTTGTTTGCCCTGCTGGCGCAGTATTTCTTCGTGGGCATCATGTTTACGCGCCTCTTCAGCGAGCGCCCGGAGATGGCCCTGGTCAAGACGTTGGTCGGTTGGCTGACTTGTGCAGCGATCTACTTGAGCGCTCGGATTCGCCAGGAGACAATCTCGTCAGAAGGGAAGATAGCAATAACCTGGACCGCAGATTTACCGTTTCGCATCGTCTCACTGCTGATGATGACCATCATCGCGTTCTTGGCCTCGCAGCGATATGCGTTGCCCTTCGTCTCGGGCGATCTGGCGCTCACCTGTTTCCTGTTGCTCGTCCTCGCCTTACTCTTTATCGGAACTGAACAGGACGTGGTGGTGATTGGCATTGGCGTGCTAAACCTGCTGGCGGCGCTGGACATCTTCTATTCGGTGCAGGATCCCGGGCTGCTGGTCACCGGGATGTTGATCATGGTCAATCTCCTTGTCTCCCTGGCTATCTCCTACCTGACGGTGGTGGAGGTGGCCCGATGATCCTGCCCGGTCCCCTCGTGATCTTGGGCGTGCCGATGGCCGTGGCTGTGGCTTTGCAGGTGCTCCGCCGCTGGACGACGTTGGTCGCCTGGACAGGGGCACTGGTCGCAGTGCTGATCAGCGGCGTGATGTTGTGGGTGCCGCTGGAGGTACCGTGGCAGGTCGGTGATTTTGTCATCGAACTGGACAGACCGCTCTCAATTCTGGGACGCCAGCTCCTGATTCGGCCTTCGGATCGTCCGGTGATAGCCTTTCTCTTCTTGACCACGGCTGGCTTGTTTATCATCGCCTGGCGCCTGTTGCCGCACTCCAACTTCTTTCCCATTGGCCTGGGGGCCGTGACGTTATTGGCCGCGGCTCTGCTTGTCGAGCAGGTGGTCTACACGGCGCTGTTTGTGGAAATGGCGGTCATTCTCACTGTCTTCCCGCTGTACGAGCCCACGTCCATGGATCTGGGCGCGCGGGCGGCCGGCATTCGGGCGGTGGGCGGCGCGCGTTACATGGCGTATGTGACGCTGGCTCTGCCGGGCCTGATGATCACCCAACTCTTTCTGGATCTGTTCGCGATCTTTCCCAACGACCAGGGCTTGTTGAGTGCGTCGGCGGTTCTCTTGAGCCTCTCTTTTGCCATACTCTTTGGCGCTGTGCCTTTCCAGAACTGGCTTTCAGCCGTAGCGACCGATGGCTCATCGCCGGTGGTGACCTATATTTTCACCATCAACATCGGCGCGGTCTGGTTTATGCTACTGGAGTACCTGGAGACCTATCCGTGGCTCAGCGAATGGGTGCCTCTGGGATCGCTTTTCACCAATCTAGGGCTGGCCATGATGGTGATCGGAGGGTTGTTGGCTGCGTCTCAGCGCCGTCTTGGGCGCTTGGTGGCCTACGCGACACTGGTGGACAACGGCGCGATGTTGTTGGCCTTGGGCACGCAGCGCGTCGAAGGCATTGCGCTGGCCGTGCTGATGCTGCTGGCGCGGCCGTTCTCCATGGGCCTGATGACCTTGGGATTACAAGGTCTGCGTCGTATCGGCGGCGATGATACCTTCGAGGCCGTGACTGGCGCAGCGTGGCGGAGCCCGTGGCGTACCGTCGCCTTCATCATGGGAGGCGTGGCCCTGGCGGGATTCCCCATCTCGCTCAGTTTCGCCGCCCGCTGGGGACTCTATCGCCTGGTGGCGCGCGACGAGCTGCTCAGGGCGTTCCTGGCTCTGCTCGGCAGCGCAGGGGTGATGCTGGGCCTGGTGCGTACCTTCGGCGCCTTGTTAACCGCCTTGCCGAAAAACGCCGCACCGCAGATCGGCATTGTGGAGGATCGGGTGGTGTTGGTCTTGATCTTGCTGCTCACGGCTGTGGTCATTGTCTCGGGCTTCTTCCCGCAGATGATCACGAGCATGGCTTTGAATATCGCTCGCTGGTATACGTTCTTCTGATATAACATAGGCTGCACGATGGATTTAGCGCTTTCTGACTATCGCGTACGGCAACGAGATTACCTGCTGAGCATCGCGCGGGCCATGGTCTCGCGTCTGAACCTGCGGGCCGTCTTGCGCCTGGTGCTGCAAGGCTCCGTCGATATGTTGCAGGGCCACGCCGGGCTCATCGCGCTGCGTGACAACAAAGGAGATTTTGCCTTTTGGGCCAGCTACGGTCTGCCGCCGGCTATGGTGGAGGCTTTTGAACCGCTGGTGGAGGACGTGCCGGAGGTGGCCGATCCCGCCGAGTTTACCATTCCTAACATGAGCGAGAAATTGGGCGAGATTGCTGAGGAGACGGGCCTGCTGCTGCGTCAGGTTGTGGCCTTACCCATGGCCATTGAACGCGAAGCCCTGCACGGCTTTCAGCCGCACATGCCCGAGGATCGAGGGCCGCGTTCAGAGTTGCTCGGCGTCATCTATCTCTTCCGCTCGCAGAGCGTCCAGTTCTCAGCGGACGACCGGCGGATGCTGGCCAGTTTTGCGGACTACGCTGCCATCGCGGTCAACAATGCCCGGCTGTATGAGTCGGCCGTCACCGAGCGCCGTCGGCTCGACGCGTTGCTGGAGTCCAGCGCCGACGGTATCATGGTCCTCGATGCAGATTTGACGATCACGCGTATCAACCAGGCGCTGGTCTCACTGACTGGGTGGCGCGTTGACCAGGCCGTCGGCTATCACTACACGGCCGTCGTCAACTGGGCGCGACGCGGTTCAGAGCGGACGTTGGAAGATGCCGTGCGGGAAGGATGGCCCTCTGGTGAGAATCGCCCGCTCTACGTCAAGGGCGAACTGGCGCGTCGTCGGGGCAGCATCGTCAACGTGGACATCATGTACGCGCCGCTGCTGGGACGCGATGGCCGTCTGCTCAACGTCATGGGCATCGTGCGCGATATCACGCGCTTCCGCGAGGCCGACGCGCTGAAAGCGACCTTTATCTCCGTCGTCTCGCACGAACTCAAGACGCCGGTCGCTATCATCCGGGGATACGCGGAGACGTTGCAGCGACCGGAAGCGCGCAGGAATCCAATGCTCGTCAACGAGCTGCTGGAGGAGATTGTCGAGGAGACGGACCGGCTCTCGAATCTGGTGGATGATCTGCTGGACGCTTCTCGGTTGGAAGCGGGGGGCCTCTCCTTCAGGGAGGTCGAGGCCGTCGACCTGGAGGAGATCGCGCGGCAGGTCGTCGAGCGATACGCGGCCCAGGCGCCAGATCACGATCTGATCTTGGACTTCGCCGATGGTTTTCCCACCATTGACGGAGATCCGGCCCGCTTGGAGCAGGTGCTGGACAATCTCGTCTCCAACGCCATCAAATACTCCCCGCAGGGTGGGGAGGTGCGGGTCGAAGCCGGCTTTACGCTCGTCGACGTGACCATCGCGGTGCAGGATAACGGCGTGGGCATTCCCCTGGACGAGCAACGCCGCATCTTCGAGCGCTTCTATCGCGTCGAGGGGCCGGAAACGCGCGGTGTTTCGGGTACGGGGCTGGGGCTCTATCTTGTGCGCGCCATCGTCGAGGCGCACGGCGGGCACATCGGGGTGGAGAGCCGGCTGGGCGAAGGCGCGACGTTCTACGTCACGCTGCCGCGCCAGACAGGCCTCGCGGTCTGGGAAGAGAGCGCGCAGGACAGCATTCCACTGCCGTCATAAACTTGCTTGGCTTCACCAGAGAGGTTAAGAAATTGGGTTTTTGATCGGTGTATTTTTCTATCCATAGCAGATGGACCTGTGATCAGAATGGATACAGCGTCATATCTCTGAAAAATCCGATTTCTCAAAAGTAGTCGTTCGTGTTACTCAGGCTCTAGCCGGATCGTCAGATCCGGCGGGGATCTAGCGATCCCGGTCAAGCCGGCTGAGTAGTAACAAGTAGTCATGTTTGTGTTCCAATTGGACATAGTTCGCGTTTTTGTACGACGTGATATAAGGAGGTCGTTTAGCGATGCCATATTACGCAAAGACAAAGTGCCCGGCGTGTGGCTCTGGATTTCAGACGCCGGTTGATCAGATTATCGACGTTCGTGTTGATCCCGAAGCGAAGCGGCGCATGCTCAGCGGTGCGGTTAACGTCGCGCGTTGTCCCGCTTGCGGTTGGGCCGGGAGATTGAACACGCCCTTTATCTACCATGATCCGGCGCAGGAGGTCGCCCTGCTCTATCTGCCCGTGGAGGCCGGTCGCAACGAGGCGGAACGCCAGAAGGCCGCCGGTCGCCTGACGCGCCGTCTCTCGAACTCGTTGCCGCCCGAAGAGCGGAAGGGCTATTTGCTCAATCCAGAGACCTTTATCACCATGGAATCGATGGTGAACCGGGTGTTGGAACTGGAGGGTGTGACCGAAGAGGATATGGCACGTTCGGCAGCGCAACAGCAGCTTCTTCAAGATCTGCTCAAGGCCGAACAAGATGCCTGGGAGGAGATGGTTGAGGAGAAGACTGATCTCATCGACGAGGGCTTCTTTTATCTCCTGAATTACAACATGCGCATGTTCGAGGCCGTACGCGAGCAGCAAGAAAAGTTACCGCCTGATGCCGAGGAAATGGCCGACAAAGTGGAAGCACTGCAGGATTACCTTACGGAAACGCATGCGCTTGGGCGGAAGCTCGCGGCCCGATCCAAAGCGATCCGTCCTTTCATGGAGAATCCCAACCGAGAAGCCCTGGTCGATGCGCTGGTGGCGGCACCAGATGACGGGACGGTCGAGATGTTGGTGCAGACCGGCGCGCAGTTGATGGACTACGGCTTTTTCCAGCAGCTGGTTCAGCGTATCGAAGCGGCTGAAAGTGATGAGGAACGAGACCGGCTCAAGGCGCTGCGTCGGCACGTGCTCGACCTGCGTGATGAGCTCCAGGAATCCAGCCAAGCGCTCCTCGGGGAACGTACTGAGTTGTTGCAGAAGCTTCTCAAGACTGAGGAGCCGCTCAAAATGGCGCGCAGTCACCTATCTGAGCTGGACGAGGCTTTCTCCTACGTCTTGCAGAGTCATATCCGCTTTGCACAGCGCACGGGAGATGAGTCGCAACTATCTAATCTTCAGGAACTCACCGAGGTTCTCGACCAGTTGATGGAACAGAGCATGCCGCCCGAAGTGGCGCTGACTCGTCGCCTGCTGATGGTGCCGTCCGATGAGGCAGCCGTCGAGCTTCTGGCGGAGAACCGGGGTGTCGTTACGGAATCCTTCGTGGAGTTCCTCACGGCGCTGGAGGAGCGAACCCGCGAAGACGGCGACGTCGAGCTCGCTGATCGGCTTGGTGAGCTCCACCAGCTGGCTCAGCGCTTTGTCACGCCGTTGGCTAAACCCACGGCTGGTGAATCTGAGGAACCGCCTCGACCCTCGGAGCCTCTGGGGCCTGGGGAGAAGCGCGGGCCGGGTGGTCTGATTATTAGCGGCAAGAAGTAACGTGTGGATGTGTCTCGTGCGACAACGAGACTTCGCCGGGAAAAGTTGGTGAGCCTTCCAGGTTGGCCAAACTTGGACACGGGCGAACATAGACAAAACCGCGCGCACAGTCTGTGTTTTTCCGTGTCCTGACATGAAAATCTCACTGTCGTGTTAGTCTGAGTTGAACCCTGCGTAAAATGTGAGGTGTGAAAAATCAACCCTCACGTTTTGCGTTTCAGGACTGGAGGTAACCATGACCGCTGACGAAAAACTGATGTTGGTGGACGGACACTCCTTGGCGTATCGTGCCTTTTTTGCGCTTCCCAACACGCTGCAGACTTCGAAGGGCGAGCTGACCAACGCCGTTTATGGCTTTACCTCGATGTTGCTCAGCGTCCTCGAAGAAGAAGAGCCGGACTACGTTATCGTCACCTTTGACAAAGGGCCTTCCTTTCGCCTGAAAATGTACGAGGA
>DAOTUH010000061.1:0-23546 GCA_034437255.1 Anaerolineae bacterium | reverse complement strand
GAAGTTTGGTATGATGGCATCAAGGCCATTATAGACCGCCTGCTCATCTCGCACAAATGAATATCGAGAAGAAAAGAGTTTGGTTCAACCGGGAGTCCGACATCCCTTTCGGAAAACGCATTTCTTACTGCCATCTCACGTGTATTGGGCGGTGCCCGCTGAAGTCGCGGATCTAACGATCCGTTCGAAGCAACGTGAAGTGATGTTAAGTCACTCAGGGGAGCTTTGACTCAAATATGGGATGGCAAGTTCAGACAATTAATATTCTGAATTTGTCGGCGGACCCCCTGTTCAAATGATTTGAAGAAGACCTCCGAGTTCTAAATCTGTAAGCGTTTGGTTCTGTGAGTAACCAGGTGCAAGGCACTTTCAACAAGAAGCATTTGGGATTACTGAAACGTCTCCGGTCATGTAATCAGGAACCACACCTTCTTCGGCGCAAGTGCATCGCACCTCTCTCAAAACACTAAACGGATACCTAAAGCTTTCACAGAAAAAGAACCAGCTCAAAGAAAAAGGCCATCCCGAGCAGATGGCCTTGATGTGGCGTGTGCCGATTAGTCGTCACCGTCTCGAATCTCAAGGTGCAACTCCTTGAGCTGGCGCTCCGAGACCGGTGCCGGCGCATCCGCCATGAGATCCGTCGCTTGCGCCGTCTTGGGGAAGGCGATGACCTCGCGGATGTTGTGGGCACCGGCCAACAGCATGACCAGCCGATCAATGCCGGGCGCGATGCCGCCGTGGGGCGGTGCGCCGTAGGAGAACGCCTCCATCATGTGTCCAAAACGCGCCTCGGCCTCTTCCTCGGAGTAACCCAGCACGCGGAAAATGTCGCGCTGAATCTGTGGATCGTGGACGCGGATGCTGCCCGACGCCAGCTCGTAGCCGTTGCAGACGAGGTCGTAGGCGTCCGAGAAGACCGCCGACGGATCGGCGACCATGGCCTCGTAGGTGTGGGGACGCGGCATCGTGAAGGGATGGTGCGCGGCATCCCAGCGTTCTTCCTCCTCGTTCCACTCGTACATGGGATAGTCAACGATCCACGCAAACGCCATAAAGTCGAGGTCTACCAGGTTCAGTTGATCGCGGAAGTGGAGACGCAACGCCGAGAGCGCGGACGCCACAATCTCCGGCTCGTCGGCGACGAGACAGACGAGATCGCCCTTCTCGGCCCCGGTTCGTTCGGCGATGACGTCCAACTCCTCTGCCGAGAGATACTTTGCCACCGGCCCCTTGACCTTGTCGGGGAGGTAAGCCAGCGTGACCAATCCCTTGGCACCGTGGTCTTTGGCGATCTTCGTGAGCTCGTCGGTCTCACGGCGGGAGTAGTCCGCACAGCCCGGTGCCGCGATGGCCTTGATCTGCCCGTTGGCCTGGGCCACGCTGCTGAAGACGCGAAATTCGCTCTCGCGCAGATCGTCCGTCAGATCAACCAGCTCCAGACCAAAGCGCAAATCAGGCTTGTCGGTGCCGTAGCGCGCCAGTGCGTCGGCGTAGGAGAGCCGGGGGAAGGGCGTGAACAGGCCCATCTCCGGCGCCACCTCAGCCATCATCTCCGTGAAGAGCCGCTCCGTCAGCTCGAGCACGTCGTCGCGCTCGGCGAAGGATATCTCAAGATCTAACTGCGAGAACTCAGGCTGGCGATCGCCGCGCAAATCCTCATCGCGGAAACAGCGGGCGATCTGATAATAGCGCTCAAAACCGGCGACCATCAGCAGCTGCTTGAGCTGCTGCGGCGACTGGGGCAGCGCGTAGAACTTACCGGGATGAATACGGCTGGGCACGAGATAGTCGCGCGCGCCCTCCGGCGTGGACTTGAAGAGATAGGGCGTCTCGATCTCCAGAAAGTCCTCGCGATCCATAAAACTGCGGATGAAGTTCACGACGCGGTGACGGAGAGCGATGTTGTGCTGCATGTGCGCGCGGCGCAGATCCAGATAGCGATAGCGCAACCGCAGAGCCTCGTCCACGGGGCTGTCTTCGTAAATGTAGAAGGGCGGAGTCTTGGACGTGTTGAGGATGTGCATGTCCCGTGCGTCCATCTCGATCTCGCCCGTGGGCCAATCCGGGTTCACCTGATCCTCTGGACGACGGCGGACGATGCCGCGCACCTGCACCACGAACTCTCCGCGCACTTCGGTAGCGACCGCGTGTGCCTCCGGCGCGACCTCGGCGTTGACCACGACCTGAGTCAGTCCCTCACGATCCCGCAACACGATGAAGATCACGCCGCCGTGATCGCGACGTAGATTCACCCATCCGGCTAACGTGACTTCCTGATCCTCGTGGTAAGCGCGCAACTCGCCGCAGCTGTGACTTTTGAGCATATCGTTCTCCTTCGCCTCTCAGTGGTGAATATCAACGCCGGTCACTATACCACACCGGCACCGAGGCAGCAAGCCTAGGGTCCGCGGCAATGTGATGGTATCTAAAATCCAAACTCATACACGCCGTCGCACACGATACCTAGAAATCGGATTTCTGACACTTGTGGGTATTGCTGTAATTTAGATGCGATTGCCCTGGGTCCGCCGGACCCATCCTACACGTGCTCGTTCGTCTACGGGCCATCCTCCCTGCGTGGATCGGCAGCAGATCGACGCCAGAGGTAGCCCAGCGCAGCCGGTAGAAAGAGCAGCGCGACCGGCAGCAGCGAGCACGTGCGGGATTGAGGGCGGTTATTGCCCTGGACGGGGTGACGTGAAGGCACAACCGTGGGCTCTGCCTGTGAGGATGAGGGTTGTAGCTCCCCGGGAACCTCGGTCTCCGTCTCCGGGTGGGAGACCGACGTCGCGGTGGGCATCGACGCGGCCGGTGCGATGGGGGTGGGCGTGGGCAGCCGGAAGGGCGTCGCCGTCGGGGTGAGCGTGGCGGTGGGCGTGAGCGTGGGGGCCGCCGTCGCGGTCGGCGTGAGTGTGGGCGACGGCATCGCCGTGGGAGGCAGCGTCATCGTGGGCGTCGGCGTCTCCGTCGGGGCCAACGTCGCCGTCGGCGCCACGTCGTTCTGTTGGTACTGCGCCACCAACTCCGCGGTGAGATTGAGATAGAAATCGCCATAGGCGTGCGCCGGCTCGATCTGCGTACCCTCGAGCCACTCGTTGAAGCTGGTGATGGCGACGATATCGGCGCCGCTCTGTTCCGCGCCCGACCAGCACGCGCGATAGTAAGCGCCGTCGTTGCGCGCCTGGACGAAGGCGTCGGCGCGCCCGGTCGCGTGATCGTTGTAGCCCGGCATCACCGTCGCCACCCAGTAGCGGGATGCACCGTTCTGCTGGCTCCAGGCCCGCACACTGTCACCCCAGCGGATCAGCTGCGAGGCCGGATCGGCGGTCCACGCCACGCTGTAGAGATAAAGCCCGTCAAAGGCCTGCAGATAATCGACATTCGTGCCTTCGGCGATCCAGATCATGGCGCGATTGGGATCGAGCTGCTGCCGTAGATTCAGCCACGTATCCACCGCATAAGTCTCCTGGCGCCAAAAGAAGACCACCGGGCGCTCACCGATACGAAAATACGCCGGATGTTGCGCGTGCTTATCCCGCACCACGACCAGGGCATTGACAAGCTCGGTCTGATTTTGAATAAAGGGACCGGCAATGTCCACCGTGAGGCCGGCGGTCAGGCCGTACATCTGAGCTTTATCCAGCAGAACGCGGAGATTGGTCTCCGTCTGATTATTCTCGACCTGGGGCCCGTACCAGTCCAAAATCAGCGCGTCGATAGTCGCCTGCCGGGCCTGGACGACGTGACGCTCGATGGTCGCCGGGTCGGCGGAGAGATAGGGTTCGACGGGTTGCGCCGAGAGTGGTAGCCCCCAGGTGTTCCAATCGAACCAGGCGTAATAGAACGCCACGACAGGCGGTTGCTCCTGCGCCGACAGTGGCGCCGGACAGGCGAGGCTGACGATGCTCAAGAACGAACAGAGGAACAGGAATCCCAGAATCTTGGATATAAGCCAAAGCCTTGTTTCGTCTTTGTGACGCGGTCGCATAAGGGCCTCCTGAGTCCAAGTATAATCCACAGGGGAGGGATGGCAACTCGCAGTACGCAATTTGGAAAATGGCGACTACTGCGCACGCCCTGTCAAACAAAATTTCTATGCTAAAAGCAATTCGCCATTTATACACGCTGGACACACCTCTTTGCCCATAGTATAATACGGAGGAAAGAAAAGAAAGGGAATAGACAGATCTTGGCAGGGCCAGGATCTGAGGAGGTCACACGATAATGGGATCGATTCTGGGGTTTATTGTTGCGCTGGTTCCCCTGATTGCGTTACACGAGATGGGGCACATGTTCGTCGCCAAGTGGGTCGGCGTCTGGGTCCGCGAGTTCGGCATTGGGCTGCCGCCACGACTTGTCAAGCTGTTCAAGTGGCAGGAGACGGAATTCACGCTGAACGCGCTGCCCCTGGGCGGATTTGCACGGATGGAAGGCGAAGACATTCTAGAGCGACCAGAGGCACCCGTGAACAACGAGGATATGAGTGAGAAGGCGCAGGAAGCACAGAACCACAGTCTTTACGCACAACCACCCGGCAAACGGATCCTGATCTTTTTCGGCGGACCGATGATGAACTTCATCACCGGCTGGGTGCTCGCCATTCTTCTATTCCTTACCGGCATTCCCGTCATTGATGAAATGCAGGTACACATCACGCAGGTCGCACCGGACTCGCCCGCTGACGCCGCGGGCCTCCAGGTCGAAGATATCATCATCGCCGTGAATGAGCAGCCCATCGACGATATCAACCAGGTGACGGAGATCACGCAGGAGAATCTCGGCGAGGAGATCACCCTGACCATTCGGCGCGGCGACGACGAACGCAACGTCTCTCTGGTTCCGCGTGTCGACCCACCCCAGAACGAAGGCGCCATGGGTGTCGTGCTCACGGGTGAACCGACGGCTTATCACATCGAATCAACGCCGCTGCCTCGCGCGCTTCTGAACGGGACACTTTCCTTCCTCAACGTCATTATCCAAACCCTATGGGCGCCCGTGCGGATTTTGCAGGGATTTATTCCGCTGGAAGCCGCCCGCCCGGTGGGGATCGTCAACATCAGCCGCATCGCCTACGACAGCATCCAGCAGAGCTTCACCACGGGCACGCTTATTCCCATCCTTAACTTGCTGATTCTCGTCAACATCAGCCTGGGCGTTTTCAACCTGCTCCCCATCCCGGCACTGGACGGAGGACGCATCCTCTTGACCGTCATCGAGAAAGTGCGCAACAAGCCCCTTGATCCCCGGATACAGGAGCGGGTGCATCAGGTGGCTCTGGCGCTCTTCATTCTGCTGTTCGTCGTTATCACCATCCTGGACCTACTTTATCCCGTCTCCCTGCCGACGCAGTTGCCGTAATAGACTGTCGCTGCCCTCTGCTCGAGCCAGTGTCCTCACCGCGCCCGACATGACAAGTTATTGAGCATCTATCAGAAAAGGATATTTCTTAACAGCGACTATGACCTATCGTGAAGCTTTAGATCAGCAAAATAGAGAAAGCCTATGGCACGCGCTGGAAGAAAAGCACCAGATGCCCGAACGCGCCGATCTACCCCAGCTCTCAGGGCTCTTGAAAGGTGCTGCTGCGCGTCTGGCGCACGTCTGGCCCGAACTTCCAGAGGAGGAACGAAAGCAGCTCGTCACGACACTGGTGCGAATGGCGGAGCACGACTTTGAGATGGATTTCTCCGCTGTCTTCCGCCTGGCGATGCATGACGAGTCCGGGGAAGTCCGGGCTGCAGCCATCGACGGGCTGTGGGAGAACCAGGACGTGCGGCTGATTTCGGAGCTGGTACATGTCCTGCGGCACGACGCAGTCGAAGAGGTGCGCGTGGCCGCCGCTCAATGTCTGGCCCACTTCATCCTGCTGGGCGAGCTGCGGAAGATCCGAGCGCGGCCCTTCGAGGCCGCGTACCAGGCCCTTTATGAGGCGTACCATAATCCCGACGAGACGCTGGACGTGCGACGGCGTGCGCTAGAATCCATCGCCTACGTAAGCCGAAAGGACGTCATCGTGATGATCCGGAAGGCTTATGAGCAACAGGAGGAACGCATGCAAATCAGCGCGCTCTTCGCTATGGGACGGAGCGCCGACTCGCGTTGGAGCGAGATCGTCGTGCGCCATCTCCACAATCCCAATCCCGCCATGCGCTACGAGGCCGCGCGCGCGACCGGTGCATTGAGCATCCAGGAGGCTGCGCCGGAGCTCATCGATCTCACCGAGGACGTGGACAGCGAGATTCAGCAGGTGGCCCTTTGGGCGCTCGGCCAAGTCGGCGGTGAACGCGCGCGTCGGGTACTAGAAGCGCACCTCGAAGATGAAAACAAAGCGCTTCGTGAGGCCGCCAAAGCCGCGCTCAACGAATTCGAGTTCCTCCACGGCGATCTGAGCCACTTCTACGGGCCGCCGGAAGAGTTCGTCGGCGAAAGCGACGTCAGATGGGAAGACGATCGGCATCCCTGGGGAGACACAGAAGATTGGTAGACGCTTGTCTAGGGTTTAATTATGAGATCGCTATTCAAACGAGCTAGTGTCCCTTTCCAACGCTGCTTACTCGCGGCGCTGGTCGTTCTACTCGCCACAGGCTTCCTGCCGCGCACGGTTATCTCCCAGAACGCACCGGACCCCATAAGCGACCACGTATATGCCTTCGCCCAGCACGTCACCATCACGTTGACGCTGACCCCAGATGCTGAGGCCGACGTGGTCACGCTATTCCTGCGCACCGGTCGCACGGAGACGAAGTTGCATATCGTTGTGCCCGATGGCCAGCAGGCGCAGTATCAACGCGACTTACGTAAAGATCCCCTCCCTCCCTTCACGGAAATCACCTACTGGTGGCAATACGAAGGCGCGTCTGGAGAAACCCTGACCACGCCTGCAACGTCGTTTCTCTACGAAGACAATCGCTTCGCGTGGGAGACGCTCAGCGAGCCCGACGGGGAGATCAGCCTGTATTGGGTAGCGGGCTCAACCGAGCTGATGACCACCGGGCTCGATATCGCGCGCACCACCCTGGATAAGCTCAAGGCCCAGCTCGACGCCGAAGCAACGGACATGCGGATTTACATCTACCCCTCGCGGCCCAATCTCGAACAGGCCTTGCGTCTCGCAGGACTGCATTGGGTGGTCGGGGAAGCGCATCCAGAGGTCGGCGTCGGCCTGGTGGCGATTCCGCCCGACGATCGGGCTATATCAAGGATGAAGACACTCTTGCCCCACGAAATTACGCACCTGGTGCTCTATCGACATCTGGGCGCCGAAGGCTACGCCAATCTACCGACTTGGCTCAACGAGGGGCTGGCTTCGTATTTTGAGCAGCGCCCCGATCCGGCCTACACTCTGGCGCTTGAGGAAGCAGAGGCCAACCATGATTGGATCTCGCTTGAGAGGCTCTGCGAACCTTTCTACGAGATGACGGGGGATCGGACAACGCTGGCTTACGCAGAGAGCCAGAGTCTGACCCGCTATCTCATTGAGGCCTACGGGTGGAGAAGGACAAACGATCTGCTAGCTGCCTACGCCGACGGCCTGAATTGTACCCGGGGACTGGAACGCGCCCTCGACGTGGATCTACTCGCCTTCGAGCGAGAATGGAAAGTCTGGCTGAGACAAGACGGGCAAACTACACCCTCACAGCAGCGCGTCTGGGCCATGGTCCTGCTCACCCTGCGCGATATCGCCCCTTGGTTGCTGCTGGCCCTTTTCTTACTGGTGCCGAGCGTGCTCGTCGTACTTGCCTCTCGCTCACCACACGCCGTATCGTAAACACAGCAAATTCCCGATTCACGCAGCCTCAAAAACCTCTGAGATTTTGGAAATCTCGGAGGTTTGAGTGTCTAAGCACGGAGCCATTTCATCAGTGTCGCTCCTGAGCCTCATATAAGCCGGCGTTCAGATTCCGGCGAACGCGCAAGACCTCCCGAAACATGTGAAACGAGTCCTGCACGGGATTGACCCGGCTCCCCTCTCCATAGTACCAGGGAATGCCCACCTCGATGACATCGTACCCGCGCCGGACGGCTAGCGCCAGCAACTCCACGTCGAAGGCCCAACCGTCGATGGTCAGCAGAGGGAGCAAGTCGTGGGCGACATCCCGTCGCAGCGCCTTGAATCCGCACTGCGTGTCCTGAATGCCGGGAACAGCCAAGATCCGCACGATGAAGTTGAAGACGCGACCCATAACGTGCCGGTACCAGGGCTCGTTGTAACGCCGTGACTCCGGCGCTTCCCGCGACGCGATGGCGATGTCGTACTCCCGGCCGATGTTCTTCGGGAAGAAGCGCGAAAGTTCCTCAATAGGCATGGCCAAATCCGCGTCGCACATGAAGGCGTAGCGACCCTGTGCTGCTAACACGCCTTTGCGCACAGCCGCCCCTTTGCCCTGCACCGGCTGGTTCACCACCTGCACCCGGGGATGTGCGGTGGCAAAAGCACGCGCCACCGCGCCTGTGTCATCCCGGCTGTTGTTGTCCACGATGATCATGTCCAGCGTCTCATCCCGCGACGTGATAAAGTCCCAGACGCGGGGCAGCGTGATGGGCAGGCGATGCGCTTCATTATAAGCCGGAATAACGATAGTCATCAAAGGTTCGGTCTTCATAGATCCTCAGCATAGCGTTGATTTCATGTTAGACAAGGAAAGAACGTCCTGGATCAGTGTGACATCTCTTATTCCAAAGGAATCCAGTCCACAACCCGACGCCGTTCAAAACGGGCCAGACGGTCAAAACCGGCTTCCAGCGCCAGGCTCCGCGCACGGTCAAAGTGCTGCCCCACATCTTCTGGACGATGGGCGTCCGAGCCAAGCACCAAAATCTTGCCGCCCAGCTCTCGATACCAGCGCAAAATGGTCAGCCCAGGGCACGGCTCAGCCAGGCCCAGCGCCAGCGCCGACGTGTTGATCTCCAGACCCTTACCGCGCGCCACGATAGCCTGGAGCGCAGCACGGATCAGCGGCGCGTAGGGTTCAAGCGGTCGCATCTCGCGGCGTACGTGCCACGAATCGCGGCGCACCAGATCGAAATGGGCCATCACGTCGTAGAGGCCTTCTTCCGCCAGCGTGACCAGCTCCTGAAAATAGAGCCGGTACGCAGCATCGAGGCCCTGGGCGAAGGCCGCTGGTTCCCAGCCAGGCTCACCGCCGGGCCAATGCAGCGAGCCCAAGACGTAATCCCAGGAGGCGGCCGCGAGAAGCGCCCGCGCCTCCGAGACGAACTCGTGCGGAGTACCCAGCTCTAGACCCGCGAGAATCTCCAGACCAGCGCCTTGACGGCTTCGGAGCGCCTCGATCTCGGCATAGTAACGTTCGGGCTGCAGATACCCGCACGCGTCGTCACCGGGCCACCACTCGACGTGCTCCGTAAACGCGAGGCCCGCCAATCCGGCGTCTCGCGCAGCGTCCACCATTGCCGCCATAGAGGCGGAAGTGTCCGAAGAATGGCAGGAGTGCACGTGACAATCATACGCCACAAACAGCAGCGCGCCGTTGCTGCTCTTTGAGGTTCGCATCACGTCGTCCACGTTGTCAGCCTAGGCTCTTTCCGGCGGATGGCTGAAGAGGTCTTGAGGCGCCTGGGGTGGAACCAAAAGCCGCAGCGCCTGGGGCACCAGTGAGATCGTCGCCGGCGTCGTCTTGTTAGGCTCACCATCAACGTGCATTGCCACCTCGGGTGACGTCTCGATGTGGACGTGACGAGCCAACGCCTGCACTACCGCCGGATCGCGGAGATAGCGTCCGCTGGAAAGATGGAAGAGATGGCGGAGCGCGTAACCGAAGCCCAATCCCTTGAAGACGAAAATATCCAACATGCCGTCGTCCATGTACGCGTGCCGGGCGACGTTGAAAAAAGCCGCGTACAGCTGAATATTGCTCACCAGCACCAGCAATGCGCGAGTGTTGAGCGCGCGCTCCTCCAGCGTGATGCGCGTGCGCACACCGCGAAACGCGAAAGCCACCGAGAATGCGGCGATGATGTAAGGCAACGTGCGCAACCGCTTGGAGTACCGGGGGCGAGGCTCCATCTGCGCGGCGATTTCCGCATCCAACCCGACGCCGACCCAGCAGACGAAGTGCCGATCCTGGACCTTGCCCACGTCCACGCGCTGGTAGCGGCTCTTGAGCAAGGCCTTGGCCACTTCGGTGACGTGGAAAGGCGGTGTAACAGAAAGAATCGGCATCTGGAGCTGGCGCGCCAGGATGTTGCCTGTGCCCACCGGCGCGATCCCCAGGGCCGTATCCGATCCCACCAGGCCATTCGCTACCTCGTTGACGGTCCCATCTCCACCTGCGACAATAACCGCGTCCAGACCACGCTGCGCCGCGTCCTGCGAAAACCGCGTGGCGTCACCCGGCTGCGCAGTCTCCACCAGCTCAACGGACCACGCTCGCGACTCAAGATGGGACGCGAGGCGGGTAAGCCGCCGCCCCTTCTCCCAAGGGCCGGCAGCAGGATTGTAAATCAGGCGCACTTGATATCCCATCTCTCGGCTCCGTCCCTCCCCCCAGCGTCCACACTTGTCACACTTTTCTCAAATCAGCGATGTGCAGTATAACATATACACAAGACCGGGCAATCATTTTGCGTTTTGCTGCTGGGGCCGGTGTCCTCACCGAGCCCCCAAGGGGCACGACGCTCCCTGGCAAGCAAGGAGAACCTCGAACTCACTCACGTCACCCAAAGGACGAGCAGCAGCAGAAAGCCGACGGCACTGCCTGCAAGCACCCACCAGTCAGCCGGCCGCATCTCCAGATCGCGCCACACCGTGCGCTCTTGCAAAGGTGCCGATCCCAGACCGCGCGCCGCCAGCGCCAGCGTCAGATGGTCGCCCATGCGCAGCGTGCCGATGATCACGGCGACGAGCACGGGCAGATAGTCGCGGGCGCGCCGGAAGAAGTTACCTTCGGCGATCCAGCCGCGCGCCGCCTGCGCCTCCCGCACCTTCGCAAAGAGGTCACTGAGGGCGGGCAGGAAGCGCAGGGTCAGGCTGATGGTCAACCCCCACGTGTACGGCACGCCCAGGCGCACCAGGGCACGCACCAGCATGCGTTGCTCGGTGGTGAAAAGCAGCCCACCGACGATGTAGGTCATGGTCAGCGCGCGCAAGGCAAGCAGCAGCGCGCGCCGGAGACCGTCGGCGGTCAGGCGGAGCGGCCCAAGGGCAATCCACACCTCACCGCCGGGCGAGAAAAAGGGTTGGAGCAGTAAGATGAGCACCACCAGCCAGCGCATCTGTCGCCAGAGCCAGCTCATCGTCTGCCAGGAGATGGACGCGCTGCGCAGCACGCTCAGCAGGCCGATCAACAGCAGGCCCTGCATCCACCAGCCGCGCAACAGAAAGGCCCCCACCAGCCCCTCCAGCGTCAACCAGAGTTTGACTCTGGGATCCAGGCGATGGAGCCAGGAGCGGCCCGGCACGTAGAGATCGAAGACCAGGCTCATGTTGCGCGCGCCCCACCACTCGCTGTGGGCCCGTCGGCGTGCCCGGTGCCCCACGCCAACTCCGCCAGTACCGCGTCCGGCGGACCGTCGGCGGCGATGTAGCCCTCACGCATCGCGATCACGCGGTCGGCCTGGGCTGCCAATGCCATCTCGTGCGTCACCACGACGAGCGTCACGCCGGCAGCGCGGCGCTCCGCCAGCCAGCGGAACAACTGCGCGCGCCCGCGCCCGTCGAGGCCCACCAGCGGCTCATCCAGGACGAGGATCGGTGCATCCAATGCCGCGAGCGTGGCCAACGTCACGGCGCGCTGGACTCCATAGCTGAGCAGGGCTGGCGGTCGATCCGCCACCGCCTCCAGGTCGAGACGCGCCAGGCTCTGCGCCACGCGCGTCTCGACGTCGAGCAAGCCCAGCGCGCGGGGACCGTAGGCGATCTCCTCGCGCACCGTGTTAGCAAAGAGCTGGCGCTCCGGTCGTTGGAAGAGAAAAGCGACCTCGCGGGCCAGCTCTCCGACCGAACGCTCCCCCGCATCCCGTCCCGAGACGCGCACCGAGCCGGCGGTGGGACGAAGCAGGCCGTTGAAGTGCCGCACCAGGGTGGATTTGCCGGCGCCGTTCGAGCCGACGACGGCGACGAACTGACCCCGGGGAATGACGAGATCGAGTCCGTGGAGCACCGGCGGCCCGTCCGGATACTTGAATCGAAGGTGGCGCAACGCGATGGCCGGGGACGTTTCGACGCGGCTCCGGCTCTCCGCAAAGACCTGCCAATCGACGGGAGGAACGCGCACCCCGGCCTCGACCAAGCATTCCGCCGGGACCTCTTCCAACGCAACGGGCTCTGAAAGCCGTCCAGCCTCCAACAAACTCGCCGGGATCTTGGGCACGTCGCCGTTCACGTGAGCGGCTGTGGTCAGCAACGTGGCACCGGTCTGCCGCAGCCGCTCCATCCCTGCGTGTACCTGGGCGCGTCCATCGGGATCGAGGCCTGCCAGAGGCTCATCCAGCAGCATGACGTTGGGACGTTGCGCCCAGAGCGTCGCCAACGCCAGCCGCTTCTGCTGTCCGCCGGAGAGCGCCCAGGGAGGCCGATCTCGCAGAGCCAGCAGCCCAAAGGTGCGAAGCGCCTCCATGACCTGGAACCCGATCTTTTCCGGCGGCACCGACTGCATCTCAAGTCCCCAGGCGATCTCGTCCTCGACGCTGCTGGTGAAGAGCTGCGTCGCCGCATCCTGGAAGAGAATCCCCACCTGACGCGGTGAGGGGCGTTCCACCTGAACGTCCTGGCCCAACACCTGGATCTTGCCCGTCACCGTGCCACCGGTGTACGCCGGTGCCAATCCGGCCAACAGATAGCACAGAGTGCTCTTGCCGCTGCCACTGGCACCCATGATCAGACGTTCTCCCCCTGAGAGAAACGAGAACGTCAGATGATCGAAGATCAGGGATGGCTCTCTATCCGGCGCCCACGGTGCGTAAGCGAAAGTTAAATCTCTGACCGAGACGGCAAGCGTGGTCATTCTCTGGTACCCCGCCTCAACAAAAAGACGGAGGAGCGTCTTCCTCCTCCGTCAGACTGAAAGCCGTGGTTATCACGGTGAACGATGATACAGAATCAAGGGCGGATAGGCGCTTTTCACAGCCAGATAGAGCGGCACCCCCACCACACCGCCGACCAGGCCTTGAAGCGCATTGGGGGGCAACTCCAAGAGTGCCTCAGCCATCCCAAATAGGAAAATCTCCGCGACGAAGTAGCCACCGACGACAATAGCCGCCCCCGCCAAAATGGCGGAGACGAGCGTCACGGTACCTTCGCTGCGGCGCACGATCAGGGCAATCGCCAGGCCCTGCAGACCGTGAACCACAAACGAGATCAAGGCAAACTGCGCGTAGCCGCCGTAAAGATCGGCCAGCGCGGTGCCGCTGGCGCCGGCAAGCGCACCCACCCAGGGACCGAAGGCCAGTGCACTAAACGTAATCACCACATCCCCTAAATGCACGTAGCCTCCGATAGGCGTGGGGATTCTGGGAATCGCGGTCATCACAAAAATCAGGGCCGCCATCAACGCGACCAGTGTCATCTGACGAATATCCAGCGTATCTTTCATAACCTATCGCCTCCTTAACAAGGACTCGGCGTCATCATAGCATAAGCACCCATTCTGACAAGAAAGCCCACGTTTGCCCAACAAGCGTGACGCAGGGTGTTATCATTTTCCAGGTGCAACGCACTTTCGGTTACACACACGACTCACCTGAAATAAGGTTGTGCCTCACGCGAAGACGCCGCCGACCATAGGTCGGACAGTCGCCGAGATTTTTAAATTTACCCTTACTTTTCTGAATAGTAAAGCCAGCCAAGATCAATAAAATTTACCATCTTATGAATTTCCTTTGTGTTCTTGGCGCCTTTGTGTGAGGTTGATGGTTATTTCAGTGAGGTCAAACGTAGTAACCGTTTAGGTTTGTGAGCATCCAGGTACAACGCGCTTACGGATCAAAACAAACCGCGTTACAAAGTTCTCCGAGCATAGCTTAGGAATCCCGGACTCGTGAACTCCGGCGAAAGTGCGTCGCACCTCAGAAGACTAAACAGATAGCAAACATAGAGCGAGAACGGCTGACGACCGACATAAGACGCCATAGACTAACGTTTTTCGTAAGTGCGTTGCACCGCAACCTAGAAAATGATAAAGCCCTAAAGCGTGACGGCAGAGACCTTGATTAAACGAGCATCTGTGCTATAATGCCTCGCAGAAAAAGGGGCATAGTTGCGGCTCTAGACAAAGTGGGGATTATGCCCCACTTTTCTTTGTAGAATGGGCTTATATCAACAAGGGTGAGGAAGGTGTCACGTATATGAAAAGCGAATTCGCTTTGGCTTTTAATCAAATTTGTGCTGAATATGATCTGCCGCGCGATGTCGTGTTGGAAGCGGTCCAAGCAGCCTTGGTTTCCGCCTATCGCCGAGATTGGAAGATCTCAACATCGCAGAATCTTGAGGCCGAGATCAATATGCACGACGGATCAGCGCGCGTTTATATAGAAAAAGAGGTCATTTCAGACGAGGTAGAGAATCCAAAAACTGAGATCGCACTCAACAAGGCACGACGTCAACAACCCGATATTGAGGCTGGAGAAACGATGATGGTTGATGTCACACCGCGCAATTTTGGACGTATTGCAGCGCAAACAGCCAAACAGGTCATCATGCAACGCCTGCGAGAAGCAGAGCGTGAAAGCCAATTTGAGCGATTCAGCCGTCAAGAAGGCGAAATTATTATCGGGACCGTACAATCCATCCGCCCCCACGGCATTACCTTGCATCTGGACCGCCGGGAAGAAGCACACATGCCCAGACGCGAGCAGATCCCCGGCGAACGTTACACCCTGCATCAGAAAGTCCGCGTCTACGTCATCGACGTGAAACGCACCCCACGCGGCCCCAAAATCACGGTATCCCGCAGCCATCCCGCGATGCTGCGCCGCCTTCTAGAACTGGAGGTGCCGGAGATCCGCACCGGGCAGGTCGAGCTCAAGGCTATCGCCCGAGAGGCCGGTTCCCGCTCCAAGGTAGCCGTCGTCGGGCACCAGGAAGGGCTGGATCCGGTCGGCGCCTGCGTTGGCATGCGCGGCATTCGCATTCAGACCATCTCCCGCGAACTGAACGGTGAGCGCCTCGACGTGGTGAAGTGGGACAAAGCCTCTGCCCAGTTCATCGCCAACGCGCTCAGTCTAGACGGTATCGTCAGCGTGGTCGTGGACGAGAACGCCCCGGATGGCCGGACGGCGTCGGTGGTCGTCCTGGATGATCAGCTCTCCCTGGCTATCGGACGCGCCGGGCAAAACGCACGCCTGGCTGCAAAGATGACCGGCTGGCGCATCGACATCCAGGGCGCCACAGAAGCTGCGCTGGGCGCGCTGCGGCAGATCAACAAATCGCCCGAACTCCTCGGTAGCCGCAAAGAGATCGTGGGGCTGGTTCCAAGACTGGCCTCCATCATCCGATCTCACGAGAAGAACCGTTACCCGTACACGGACGAGGAACGCCGCATCATCAAGACGGTGATTGAGGCGGTGCGCCACGCGCTGATAGAACGACGGAATCGTATGCGCCCCGGTACGTTACAGCGAGATGCTCGCCTCGCGGCCCAACGCAAAGCGGAGCAGGAGAAGGCCGAAGAGAAGAAGCGCGCGCTGGCGACCGTGCCCGAGGAGGCCTACGAAGCCGGCCTGGACGCGCTCGACGTGCCAGAGAAGGTACGCGATCATCTCACCCGCAATGGGCTGAAGAACGTGGGCGAAGTGATGGAGAAAATCGCCTTGAGCGACGAGGCGCTGCTGATGCTGGACGGCGTCGGCGTGAAGGCGCTGACACAGATAAAAGGCGCCGTCGAAGCGAGTGCCTTCACGTTCGTCACAGAAGAAGCAGAGGAAGCGCCCACAGTGACGGAAGAAGCCGCCGTGGTCGAAGAAATAGTTGCGGCAGCAGAAGAAGTAACCGTAGCTGCAGAGGAAGCAGCCGTGGCAGAAGAAGTGATGGAAGAAGCCCTCGCCGACATTGAGGCGGAGGCCAAAGCCGCTGTCGAGGCCGTGGAAGCAGAAGTCGCAGCGGAAGAAGTCACCGAGGCAGAAGAAGTTGCCGTGAGACGCGGCGCACTCCCGGTCAGTCGGGAAGAGCTACTAGCAGCCGGATTCGACGAGGAGACCATCGCAGCGTTGGAAGAAGCAGCAGCCGAGGAGCCGACCGTGGTCTTCGACAAAGACGCTGCCAAACGGCTCCAATCGGCCATGGCGTCCTTCAGATCGCAGCAGGAAGTCGAAGAGGAGGAGGAAGAAGAAGAAGAAGAAGAAGAAGAGCCTCTGAAACTGGAACCACCCGAATTCGCCGTGTACGACGAGTACGAAGAAGAGGAAGAGGAAGAGGAATTCGAGGAAGGGTCCAAACGATCCCAGAGTAAGAGTCCAAAACGCACGATTCTTTACGACGAGGAGACCGGCGAGACATACGCGGTGCGCAAGCGCCGGCAAGGTCGGTCCTTTGAACTGTGGGAAGAGTACCGGGATCACTAGAGAGTTTACCTTGGCTATCCCTGCTACCCATCGGGTCACCATGTAGTGGTACATGAACGCCGGCCATTCGGTCGGATGCCAAGTGGGTCTGTCGTGAGGTGCCAGGGGCTTTGATCTCTGGCACCTTTTATTTGGAGAATTGGCTACCGGACCCTTTCATCGACAGAAAATATATCAGCAGATTTATATGTAAAATTGGCGGAATCTGGAGAGTCCTGGCCTTCTTATGCTCAAAGCGGATGACAATAAGATTTCAACTGATGATACATGAACAGGATTTGCTAAATCTGCTCCATCTGCTGAGGAAATGGCTAAAGCTGTCCGGTAGTAAGTTTGGAGAATAAGTGAGCATGAGCAAGAGAAAACGACATAAGCGACATATCCCTGAACGCACCTGCGTGGCGTGCCGCACCAAACGGCCAAAACGTGAGTTGGTGCGTCTCGTGCGTACCGCCGAGGGTGCGGTCGTCGTCGATGAGAGCCAGAAGCAGAACGGGCGCGGCGCCTATCTTTGCGCCCAACGTGCGTGCTGGGAGCGGGCTCTGAACCGTGGCGCCCTCTGTCACGCGCTGCGCGTCAATCTGACCGAGGACAACGTCACGTTACTCCAAGAGTATGCGGAGACGTTACCCACCGCGTCTGAATCGGACGTTATATCTGACCATTGATCCATCATGAAGGCTCAATGTGAACGGAGCTTGGTTCACGGCTCTGAGCCGTTGAGTTGTTGAGGAGGAAAACATGAACGAATCATTAGAGACACAGCAAGATGTCGTCATCACGATACCAGAAGTTATCACGGTGCGCGACCTGGCCGAGAAGATGGGGATCAGCCCCATTCAGCTAATCAAGGTGTTGATGAGCAACGGTGTGCTGGCCAGCATCAACCAGCAGATCGATTTTGACACGGCGGCCATTATTGCCTCCGAGTTCGGCGTCGAGGCCAAACTGCCGTACGCCGAGGTCGAGGAAGAGGAAGCCGAGGAGGAACTTGCGCCCTGGCAGCACCTTATCGCCGACGAGGCCGAGGAAGACCTCCACTCCCGACCGCCGGTCGTCACCGTGCTAGGCCACGTCGATCACGGCAAGACCACGCTGTTAGACGCCATCCGCCACGCCGACGTGGCAGGCGGCGAGAGCGGCGGTATCACGCAGCACATCGGCGCGTACATGATCCGCCACAACAAACGGCCCGTGACCTTTATCGACACGCCGGGCCACGAAGCTTTCACCGCCATGCGCGCGCGCGGCGCGCACACGACGGACATCGCTGTTCTCGTGGTCGCCGCCGACGACGGGGTACAGCCGCAAACCGTCGAGGCCATCAATCACGCCCGCGCGGCCCACGTGCCCATCCTCGTGGCGCTTAACAAGATAGATCGGCCCAACGCGCAGCCCGAAGTCGTGAAACAGGAGCTCGCTGAGGCAGGTTTGATGCCCGACGAATGGGGCGGCGCCACAATGATCATCCAGGTCTCTGCCAAGATGAAAGAGGGACTGGAAGATCTAATTGAGGCCATCCTGCTGATCGCCGATGAGCTGGATGTGCAGGCCAATCCCGATGCGCCGGCCGTGGGGACGATCCTGGAAGGTAAGCTGGATCGACGACGCGGCCCGGTGGCGACGGTGTTGGTGCAAAACGGCACCCTGCACGTGGGTGACGTCGTGGTCGTCGGCAAGACGTGGGGCAAAGTCCGCGCACTTGAGGATGAAGATGGAGATCGGCACCGCACGGCGCCCCCCGGCATCCCGGCCATGATCCTGGGCCTGAACGACGTGGCGGTGGCGGGAGAGCGCCTGGAAGTTGTGGAGGAAGAACGCACGGCCCGGGCCATCGCAGAGAAGCGCGCCGAAGAGGCCCGCATCAAAGCGCAGGCCCGTTCGCGTGGTGCCCTTACGCTGGACGATTTCTCGGCCATGATGCGCGAAGGTGAGGCCAAGGAGCTCAACGTCATCTTGAAGACCGACGTACAGGGCTCCATTGAGCCCATTGTGGGATCGCTGGAAGCCCTGGAGGCGGAGGAGGCCACGGTTAACGTGGTGCACGCGGCCGCCGGCAACATCACCGAGTCCGACATCAACCTGGGCGTCGCGTCGGGCGCCATCGTCCTGGGATTCCGCGTCCACATCGATTCGGCCGCCCGCCGCATGGCCGACGAAGAGGGCGTCGAGATCAATCTCTATGACGTCATCTACAAATTGATCGACGAGGTCGAGCAGGCCATGAAAGGCTTGCTGGAACCCAAAATCGTGGAGAAACGCATCGGCGCAGCGCAAGTTCGCGCGACCTTTGATATCCCCAGCGCGGGGACCATCGCGGGCTGTTACGTCGCTAACGGCGTCGTTCAGCGCAACGCCAGAGTACGCGTTTTCCGCGACAGCGGTGTGATGTACGACGGTGAAATCGCCTCCCTGCGTCGCTTCGAAGAGGACGTGCGCGAGGTCCGGCAGGGCTACGAGTGCGGCATCAAGATCGAGGGGTACAACGACGTGCAAGAGGGCGATCAGCTGCTTTTCTACGTGATGGAGCGCGAGGCACGCGAATAGCGGGGACCCGGGTTTCATCCTCACGTCGACACTGTACGCAACACGCTTCACACTGCGGCATGTTGCGTGTTTCATGATAGGTCACACGAGGTCAAACATACATGGGAAAGAAATATCTACAGCGCGTGAACGAGCTGCTTCGCCGCAAAATCACGCTGTTGCTGTTGGAAGAGAGTAAGGATCCACGTCTGTCGGCGGTCACCATTACCGACGTGGAAGTGACACGCGACACCAGCCGGGCCGAGATTTACTACAGCATTATCCCGCCGGTGACGGAAGAGGAAGGGGTCTCGGATTTTGAGCCTATGTCCGCGGGAGACGAAAGCTGGGAAGCGGAAAAAGCCGAGATCCAGAAGGCGCTGAAGGGCGCATCGGGTTGGCTACGCGCGCAACTGGCGCCGAATTTGCGGCTGCGTCACGTCCCAGAGCTGGCCTTTATCTACGACGATTCCCTGGAGCACGGCGCGCGGATTGAGGCGCTGCTGCGCGAACTCCGCGAGGAAGAATAACCCATGAACATCGATCCACATCTGCTCGGGCAGGCGAAAGCGCTGTTAGAAGCGAGCTGGCGCCCGCTGCTCATCAGCCACCCACGACCGGACGGCGACACCATCGGATGTGCGCTGGCTTTGAGCTACGCGCTGCGAGAACGCGGCAAGGCGCCGACGCTGGCCTGCGTCCACCCGGCCCCCGAGACCATGCACTACTTGCCGGGAGCCGATGCCTTTGTGCAGGAGGTGCCCGAGAACGCCGATATCGATCTGGTGGTCGCCATCGACATGAGCGATCTCCAGCGAACCGGAGGGCTCTATAAAGAGGCCTGGCGCCATACGCTGCCATTATTGGTCATCGACCACCATGAGACCAACGACGGTTTCGGGGACGTGAGCGTCGCCATGCCGGAGGCGGCGGCCACGGCGCTGCCCATGATCCCCATCATCGAGAGCCTGGGCGTGGAAATCAAAGATGACCTTGCCACCGCCCTGCTGCTGGGCATCCTCACCGACACGCGGGGGCTGCGCACCGAGGCCACGACGCCAGACGTCCTAGCGACGGTCGCGCGCCTGATCGACGCCGGCGGCGATTATCTCAGCATCGTGCAGAAGACGCTGGACGCCGTGCCCTACCAGCAGATGCGAGGCTGGGGCGTGGCGCTGAGCCGTCTGCAGTTGGAGGACAGCATCGCCTGGACGACCTTCCCACTGGCGGAAAAGCAGGCCCTGGGCATAGAGGATCACGACGACCTCGACCTGGGCAATCTGGTCAGCCAGGTAGCGGAGGCGGAGATCATCGCCACGTTCCTGGAGATGTACGATGGCACAGTGAAAGTCAGCTTGCGGGCACGTCCGAGCCACAACGTCGCCGGCATCGCCAAGGCGCTGGGCGGCGGCGGGCACCGGTTGGCGGCCGGTTGTTCGGTCACGGGGCCGTTGGACGCCGCGACCGCCAAGGTGCTGCCGCTGGTGCGACAGGAACTACACGCGGCCCCATGATCAGCGCGAAATAGCCCATGGTCGGAATCTTCAACGTCAACAAGCCAGTAGGCATTACCTCGCACGACGTGGTGCAGCGCGTCCGCAAGGTCACCAACGTCCGGCGGGTCGGACACACCGGCACGCTGGATCCGCTGGCCTCTGGCGTGCTGGTGATCCTGGTTGGGCGGCGGGCCACGCGGTTGGCGCGCTTTCTTTTTGGCTCCGACAAAGTGTACCGCGCCGTGATCCGCCTGGGCGAGGTGACACCGACCTACGACGCCGAAAGCGAGGTCACGGCGCGCCGGCCCGTAGACGTGGGCCGCACGGAGCTAGCGGCCGCGCTCGCCGGTTTTCGTGGCGAGATTGAGCAGGTGCCGCCGATGTATTCGGCGCTCAAGAAGGACGGGAAGCCGCTGTACGAGCTGGCTCGACAGGGTAAAACGGTGGCGCGCCAGGCCCGACAGGTGACGATCCACGAGCTGGGGCTCAGTGCGTGGAATCCGCCTGAGCTGACGTTGAACGTGGCGTGCTCGGCGGGCACCTACATTCGCAGCCTGGCCCACGATCTGGGCGAGGCCTTGGGTTGTGGCGCGCATCTCCGGGCGCTCGTTCGCACCGCGTCTGGGCCGTTCCGGCTGGAGGAGAGCCGCACGCCGGAGGAGCTCGAGACGCTGGCGGTGGAAGGCCAGCTGGAGACGGCGCTCCAGCCACCCAAAGTCGCCTTCGCGGACAAGCCCAGCGTCCAGCTGACGGCCGAGCAGGTGGCGCACGTGCGTCACGGACGGACCATCACCCTGGATGCCGCGCCCGACGTCGCGTATCTGCCGGCGCTTGGCCCGCACGGGCAGCTCGTGGGCGTGCTCGTGCCACGAACGCCAACTCGCTGGCGGCCTACCCTGGTGCTGGCAAGCGCCGGTTGAGTCAGGGCTTCAATCAGATGAAAGCAAGCAACGCAAGATAAGTCGGGAGCGAAAGACAGCTCGGTCGAAAAATCGGATTTTTGACAGTTTGTTCTTCTACACTGAGGGCATTGAATGGCGACAAACTTACACACAGCGTTAGGACTCTGAAAATTTCGATTTTTTGGCCCCACTGAAATAAGCCTTAACCTCACGTAAAGGCACCAAGAACGCCAAGGAAATCCATAAGATAGTAAATTTTATCGATCCAAATTGGCTTTGCTGTTCAGAAAAGTAATAAGCAACTTAAAAATCTTGGCGTCTGTCCGACCTTTGCGTCTTTGCGTGAAGCACAATCTTTTTCAGTAGAGTCATTTTTTAGACATCGCAATGGAGTAAAAGAGGGGTAACGTATGTGGATCACGGATGATTTGGAATCTCTAGATCTGACAGGCCCCAGCGGGGTGACCATCGGGGGGTTTGACGGCGTGCATCGGGGCCATCAGGCCCTCGTGCGCGCGATGGTGGAAGATGCGCATGCGTCCGGCACGCGAGCCGTCGTCGTGACCTTCGATCCCCTGCCGCTGCAATTTTTCGCAGAATCTTATGACGTTCTTCTCACCTCCGTCGAAGAACGCACGACTTATCTGGAAGGCCTCGGCGTTGACGGCGTCGTGGTGCTCACCTTTGACCGCTTAATGGCCAACACCTCGGCTCATGACTTTATCACGCTGATGACCCGCCACCTCCATATAGCGGATCTGTGGGCAGGCCCCGACTTCGCGCTGGGACATGATCGTATGGGGAATGGCGAGGCGCTACGACGGATGGGGAACGCGCGCGGATTCGCGTTACACACAAGGGAGACGTTCTGCTGGCAAGGAGTATCGGTGCGCAGCACGCGCATCCGTGACCTCTTGCATAGCGGCGACGTGGCGTTGGCCAACGAGCTGCTGGGCCACCCTTACCGGCTGACCGGCTATGCAATGCACAAGACCCATAATGGAAATCCGCCCACCTTCCCAAGGACAGACCTGCGTCTACCGCCGGAGCGATTGCTGCCAGCCGCTGGCGCTTACATCTGCCAGGCACGCTCAAGAGAAGAGTCGTTTGGCGCGATTGCTTACGTGCATGCGCATTCAACGTCGGGTCAGAACACCCCGCCCATCGAGATCCAGCTGCTTGATGCCACAGGGAAAGTGGAAGAAGGGCCGTTCATCTTGGACGTCTACCAGCGTCTGCATCCTATTTACCAATTCGCGACAACCCAGGAGAGAGTTACGCAGCTGTGCGAGGACAGAGCGGCCGGGCGCGAATGGCTGGACACATACTCGGGCAGTTTCAACTGGGTATCCACGGAACGAGAGGTAACGACCGCCCAAACATGACACGCAGCCCCAAAGGCATTCGTTTAGTCTACTGAGGTGCAACGCACTTTCGCTAGAGTTGACAAGCCAGGATATCCTAACTCATGCCTGGAGAACTTAGTAGAGCGATTTGTTTCGGTTCGTAAGTGCGTTGACCTGTGTGTGCTCACTAACCTAAACGATCACCCCCAAAGAGGATAATTCATGCAAAATAATATAGCAAATCTGGAACACAATAAGCTTTATCAAGCCATGATCAATTGGCGATCTATCCGACGCTACAAGCAGCAACCTCTGCCGGAACGCATGCTAGATAAGATTCAGGCGGAAACCCGCGAGGTCGAGAGCCTGGTACCCCAGAATCGGTTCATGGCGCCGCTCCGCGACGTGGTCACCGGCGACGATCTGGTCGCGGCTTTGGGTGCTTATGGGCGCATATTGAGCCCGCCTCATTTTATGGTCCCGCATATCATGGGCGAGACACATCTACTGACGGACCTGGCTTATCGCACACAGCAGGTCGTCGTGAAAATGGCGAGCAGGGGCATCGGATCCTGTTACATCGGCAGTCTGGGACGGGAGACCACCCTTCGCGCGCGACTCGTGCTGCGCCGCCAGGCCCGCATTGGCGCTGTGGTGATCTTCGGATATCCGGCCAAGGCCCTGACGGGACGCGCCATCAATACGGCGATGCGCCGGGCCATGGGCTCGAATCAACGCAAGCCACTGGACGAACTGTT
>DAOTUH010000060.1:0-3533 GCA_034437255.1 Anaerolineae bacterium | reverse complement strand
TCTCACTCACGCTCAGGCTTTTGCGCTTCAGCATCACGACCCGTCCGAAGGTCTGGATGTAGCGCTTGATAGCTGTGACGGAGTGGCGAGTACGACGCTTGATCTCGGTGTAGGTGCGACGCTTGAGGTAATACTCTACGATGATCACCTTGTGAGTCTGTCCACGTCCCACACCGCGTAACTTGCCGCGCGTGGCCACGTGGTAGCCTTCGGACTTCAGCGCGGCAACGTCAGAGCGGATCGTGCGAGCCGTCACGCCCAAGGCTTTGCCCAGGTCCTCCTGCGTCGGTTCGCCGCCTTGATCCAGGGCTTCGTCGACCAGGCGCAGAATACGCACCCTGCGTAAAGCTTGCCGACCATGCTCTGAGAGGACCTCCAGGTCTTCCTCTCCAGCATCAATTGTCCAAACCACTTCCACCATTTCGGTCTCACGCAACGGTCGACCGTGAGGTGCACCAGCAGCAGCGATGACCTGGCGAATCTGTCCAGGGCGCAGGCGACTGTTCTGAGCACCTGAAACTGCATCAAGGTTGAAAACGTTTTTGGCGGTCTCGAGAATGCCCTGAGCAACTCGAGGTGCCATTTCAAATCCGGTCTCAAGCTCATATCGGAATCGTTGATCGAGCGTTTTGACCGCTAAGCGGTCAGTTGCAGTACGTGACATAGCATGCCTCCTGTGATTTGATGATAGTAATTGCTGTAGAGAGTTTACCTCAACTAGCGATGCTTTTCAACCTCATCACGTCGGCATGCGGAAATCTTTCCTAATTAGCGTTGTTTTAACATTATTACAAAAAGGAGTGTAGCAAATGAGTATCCAGCACGCGCTGATCTTGCACGAAGGCGGACACACGGAGAAAATCATCACCGCGCTACGACAACAGATCGAACAAGAGCCAAACGATATGGCAGTTCGAGAAAAGCTGGGCGACACCTACTACGCCCAAGAGAAATACAAAGAAGCCCGTCGCCAATACCGTTACATCTTCGAGCGCCGACGGCACGCTGTGGACGTGGCACTCAAGCTGGCCCAGGTCTACCTCTGTCTCCCCAATCGACTGCGCCAGGCCTACAACGTGTTGCGCCGCACCGTCCATCACAACCCAGAGCACCTGATGGCCTGGCTGCGCTATGCCAACTTCTGCCGGGTGCTGATTCGGGACGACGAGGAGGTGGATGATCTCTACGCCCACATCGAAAGCATCAGCGCCGGTGACCTGGAGCGGGAGCTGACGTGCGCCGCCGATCATCTTTTCACCGGTCAGTTGGAACGAGCTCAGGAGGCATGTGCCCGTGCTCTGGTTCTCGCGGAAGACGACAGCCGGGTCTATCATTTGCTGTACGAGATTTATTTGAAAAAGGGCCTCTTCTGGCTGGCGGATGCAGCCCTGCAACGTGTTTTCGCCCTGGAAGAGCCGGTGGCTGGCGATTCAGCCGTGCAACTTTACCACGACCGAGCAATGCTAGAGATCAAGGCCGGTGACCCAGAAGCCGCCATTCCAGCCCTGGCACAGGCGGTGGATTGCACGGGTGATCCCCAGGAACAACTGATCCTCTGGCGTCGATTGGCCCTCTTGCAGATGCAGACGGAGGCCTACGCCGACGCCTTGGTCAGCCTAAACGCGGCCTTGGACTTGGAACCGGGCGATGTGTCCACGCTTTACAGTTTGGTCTTCGCTCATCAGCAAATGACCGACTGCCAAGCTGCTCTGCGCGTGCTACGGGAGCAACTGTTGCCCGTGGTCGGGCCTGAAGACCAGGAGGCCCGTCATCTACAAGGCACCCTCCACCTCTTGGCCGAGGAGCCCGAGGCCGCCCTGACTATCTTCGAGGGCCTGGTGGAGGACGACAAGCACAACGCCGACTATCACTACGGCGCAGCCTTGGCCCACCACCGCCTGGGGCACGATAGGAAAGCCAAGCAAGCGGTGACCAGAGCCTTGCGGCGGAATCGTCGGCACGCCGCTGCGCGGGCACTCCGTGACCAGCTCTATGCCAAAAAGACCCGCCCAGACGAGGAAAAGGAAGAGAAGAAACCACTTCCTTACTTCGACCCGCTGGATCTGGAGGAATTCTTGGAGGTGCTGGACATCGACCCAAGCGTGGATAAACTGGCCCGCTACATCGAGCACCGTTACTGGAAAGAGCGTGACCCTCGCGGGGCCAAGCCCGAGGTCCCACACCGCACCATCGTGATGATGTTGCTGGTGATGGGGATCAAGGACTGGAACCTCAACCAGTTGCACAGTAAACTCCGCTCGCGTAAGCACGGCGGATCATTACGCCAATTGGTGGGCCTCCCCGCTGACCCCGAGGAGGTGCCCAACTACACCACGTTCAACCGACGCATCAATGCTTTGGGGGTCTATCCGCTCAAGTTCCTGATGCGCACTCTGGTGCGGGAAGCCGTGAGCCAGGGGTACATTGATGTCTCCCACGTGATGCTCGACACCTCCCTCATTGCTGCCTACAGTGACTTGGCTCGCTTCTTCCCCGATAGCTCCACCGGCTTCAGCGAAGAGGAGGGAGACTGGAGCTACCCCAAGAAATGGACGGGACGCGTCTTTGGTTTCAAACTGTCCCTGGCTTCGGCCAAAGACGGCGAACCAATCGATGCCGACGTGGTGCCAGCTAACCTCAATGACACCACGCTGGGCAAACAGAACGTTCGCCGCCTGGGGCGGCTTTTTGCACCTCTAGACATTAGCGTGGAGTTTGTCCTGGGGGATGCTGGCTATTGCTCCAATCCCCTGCGCGATCTGGTGGGCGAAGTGCTAGGAGCGGTGCCGCTCTTTCACTTCAACCCCCGCAATGGCGCTAAACGGCGGAAGGCGTACACCTATCTGGATGATCCAGATGAGTGGTTGGAGGCCAAGCGCAAGTTGCGCGCTCTGATTGAGCGCAGTTTCGCGCAACTCAAGCAGCATTTTGGGCTGAAGAACTTGCGCATTCGGGGCCTGACGCAAGTAGCCCAGTATCTGCTATCGCGATGTACGGCCTACATCGCCTGCGTTGTCGTTGCACATCGGGTTGGACGCCACGACCTCAAAGCGTCGCCCAGCCGTCTCCTGTGGTCGTATTAGATTGTCAAGGAACTTTTATGCAGAAGTCTCTTATCCACTTTTACAATTCTACAAAAAAAATAGATGGGCGGATATATATACTTTGCCCGACCATGTTCCTACTTCACAGGATACAAGAGAAGAAATAGAAGCAAAAGTAAATGATACAGTTAGATACACCAAATTATTCTTTCAAGAACTACCCCCTGATTTACAAGAAAGAGCTATGCCAGTCGTGCAGGGGCATACGGTAGAACAAATTGATTACTGTCTGAAGCATTATTTATCCCTGGGTATTCGATATCTTGGATTTGGTAGTTTTGGCACTATTGGAAAAAATAGCCAAGTCAATATTGCTACCAATAGCGCAGTGGACTTGGCTAAATATGTGATTGATATTGCTCAAAAGAATCAAGTTCAAGTTCACTTATTTGGCCTTGGAGCGCCAGCTCTTGTGGCAATGATTAAAGG
>DAOTUH010000059.1:0-6734 GCA_034437255.1 Anaerolineae bacterium | reverse complement strand
GTTTTCGTAGACCTATGGTCTACTGACCATGGTAACCGCCGTGCAGCGGAAGTTAACATTGTCAAAGTAATAACGTGTTGATTTGGAGGTGATCATGGCACAGAAATCAAAGATTACGACGGGAACTTTTCAGCCTGAGGCACCGCGCAGCGTGAAAGACACAGGTCTCAATATCGGTTTTCTTACAGATTTGGCACTGAAGATCCTCTATTTTGAGAGCAACGTGTCTGGGCGTGAGCTGGCTCAGCGCATGCAATTGCCCTTTGCGGGGGTGATATCGGAGGCTTTAGAGTTTCTGAAACGTGAGCGTTTGTGTGAGGTGCGGGGTACAGGTAGTGCGATGGGAGGCTTCTCCGAATCGTCCTATGAGTACGTACTCACGTCGCGTGGGCGAGACATGGCTCGGGATGCCTTGGAGCGTTCCGAGTACGCGGGCCCGGCACCGGTACCGTTGCAGCTATACAATAGGGCGATTATTGAACAGGGCTTGAAGGATGTCCAGGTACACCAACGGCATCTGCGGCAGGCGCTGGCTCACCTGGTGCTGAACGAAAACACCTTCGAGCAGGTCGGTCCGGCGGTCAACTCCGGCCGCTCTATCTTCCTCTTCGGTTATCCTGGCAACGGGAAGACCTCAATCGCGGAAGCCATCGGCTCGATGTTGATGGAAGGGGATATTTATATTCCTTATGCTGTCGAAGTCGAGGGTCAGATTATCAAAGTCTACGATAACGTCAACCATATCCTGGCCGAGAAACAGCCTCGTGATCAGCGAGGCCTGGATCCACGCTGGGTCCTGATGCGGCGTCCCTTCATCGTGGTGGGCGGTGAGTTGACGTTGGAAGGCTTGGATCTGGTCTATGACGTCAACAACAAGTATTACGAGGCCCCCTTCCAGATGAAAGCCAACGGCGGCATCTTCCTCATCGACGACTTTGGGCGCCAGCAGGTGCGTCCGCGTGACCTGCTCAACCGCTGGATCGTGCCGCTGGAGAAACGTATCGATTTCTTGACGTTACACACCGGGCGCAAGATCGAGATTCCCTTCGAGGTGCTGATTGTCTTTTCGACGAACCTGGCGCCCAAAGACCTGGTGGATGAGGCGTTCTTGCGCCGCATCCGGCACAAGATCGAGGTTGATGATCCCAGTTGGGAGGGCTATCGGGAGATTTTCAAGCGTGTCTGCGAATCCAAGGAAATTGACTGGGATGACCGTGCCCTGGCGTATCTGATCCAGGAGCATTATATCAAGGCTCAACGTTCTCCACGTGCGTGCCACCCTCGTGACTTGCTGGATCAGATTATCGACATTGCGAATTATCTGAACGTGCCTCCGACCTTGAGCAAAGAGCTGGTCGACCGTGCTGCAGACTCCTATTTCGTGGAGTTGTAGATGGCACCCTTTCCCAAGGCCTGGTGGCCCGAAGACCGTCCCTTGATCCTCGCGCATCGCGGCGCGAGCCATGCTGCCCCGGAGAACACGCTTCTGGCTTTTCATTACGCTGTGACGGCGGGTGCAGATGGCGTTGAGCTCGACGTACACCTTACTGCTGATGGCGTGCCGGTGGTGATACACGACGAAAATGTAGAGGCCACCACCGAGGGTTCGGGGCGCGTCACGGGGATGACGCTGGCGCAGGTGAAGACGCTGGATGCGGGTTCCTACGCCGGCGCAGCCTTCGCCGGAACGCGCGTGCCTACCTTAGAAGAGGTGCTGGCAGAAGTCGGCGGACAGCTCGTGGTCAATATCGAGCTGAAGCCTGCCGGCGGGCGCAATGCCGGACTGGCAGCGACGGTGGTCGAACTGGTGCAGCGTATGGGGCTTGAAGAGCGGGTATGGCTGTCGTCGTTTAAGCCGCACCATCTGTTTGAGGCGTGCCAGGTGTCTTCGGTGATGCCCTGCGGTCTCATTTATGGACCTTTGAATCTCCTGACGCCGCTTTTCCGGCCCTTTACGCCGCACGAAGCGTTACATCCACATCATGCGCTGATCTCGCCGAGGTTTGTCGAGCGCGCACATCGACAGGGGCTGCGCGTCAGCGCGTGGACCGTCGACAGCATTGCTGTGGCCCGCCGTTTGGTTGCCTGGGGTGTGGATGCGTTGATCACCAATGAGCCGGCGCGCTTGTTGGAGGCGTTAAGAAAGTGAGGGTCTCCTGGATTTTGCCGGATGGTAGTTTGTTGTCATCCCCACGGCGCTTGGGACAAGCTTCCGAGCGCAGTGAGGAATCTTTTTGTGGGGAACGAGACCCTTCGCTACGCTCAGGGTGACAGATCAGTGGGGATGATGGCTTACTTATCCGGCGAAATCCCAAAGAGCCAAAAGTGACTGCACTGAAATAACTATTAAAACTCGGAGTTTTCCAGAACTTGACATCGTATGTAGATTCTTCGCGACCGAAATCACTAGATATAGGGGGGTATCAACTAAAACTCCGAGTTTTGGACCTTTTTTAGGTGAGTCAAAAGTGACTCACCTAAAAAAAGGTTGTGCCTCACGCAAAGACGCCGCTGACCAGAGGTTGGACAGTCGCCAAGATTTTTAAATCCGATTTTTGACTTTTCCGTTGGAGTAAATGTGTGATCGAAGGGAGGAAACGCATGAAGATCGCGGTGTGCTCAGATATTCACGATAATCTGGCTGCGCTTGACACGGCCCTGATCGAGATGCGGGCGGCGGACGCGGAGGTGCTCTTCTTCTGCGGTGACTTCAACGCGCCGTTCACGCTCAAGGCGCTGGCGGAGGGCTTTCCCGGTGACGTGCACGTGGTGTGGGGTAATAACGATGGCGACCAGTGGCTGATGACGGAGATCGCCCATCAAGTGGACAACGTAACGCTCCACGGTATTTTTGCGGAGGTCGATCTGGAGGGCTATCGCGTCGCGGTGGTACACTACCCTCGGTTGGCGCGGGCACTGGCCCAGGCGGATCTGTATGATCTAGTCTGCTATGGGCACAATCACGAAGCGCATCAAGCTCGATTCGGGCGCACGTTGCTGCTCAATCCAGGTGAGATGATGGGGCGCTTTGGCCCGTCTAGATACGCTATTGTGGATACCGCTCAGGCAGCGGCGGAGTTGCGGACGGTGCCTGACCACTGAGACGGTAATCTCCGCGCTTTGCGAGTACTTCTTCATCCAGCTGTCCTTGACTCCAGGCCATGATGTCTTCGCCGTCGAGTTCCGCGATATGGCCTACGGTCGCTTGCGTTCCATGTCCGGTGACGACCACGACGATCTTCGAAGGCAATGTGCAACCTACACGGACGGCTTCGGGCAACGCATCCAGCGCCGTCCACAATAATTGTCCACTGCTCCTCGGCGGGCGAGGCACCTCATACCAGGCTGTCAGTCGCAGATCGAGCCGTTCAGCAGTCCAGGTCGCGGTGGGAGAAAGGTGTCCCGGTAATTGATCCAAGACCAGTTGAGCGCAGGGTGCGAAAGAGGGGGTAGGCGTGGGTTGAGGCTGTTGCGTCTGCCAGACGATATATCCCAGCATGCCCACAACCGCGATATCGACCACGCCCAGTGCCAGAAGAACCAGCTTTTTCCATCGTTCCATGCACGCTAGTATAGCACGGACCCAAAATAACGCGCGCGAGGTTCAACACCTTTAGGAGTGATGATCAGATAATGGCTCCACTGGAATAACCATCAACCTCACGCAAAGGCGCCAAGAATGCTAAGGAAATTCAAATGCTGGTAAATCTTATTGATCCAGGTTGGCTTTACGTTCATAAAAATCATAAGCAACTTAAAAATCTTGGCGACTGTCCGACCTTTGTTCGGCGGCGTCTTTGTATGAGGCACAACCTTTTTTCAGTAAAGCCAATAATGTGTGCATTTTGTTACCAAGGACTGCTCGGAGTGATAAGGCTACTCTTTCTCCGTCATGCCGAGCGCAGTCGAGGCCCTGGCTCAGGGGGGCAGCGGCTCACGAGAATCTCCCCTTATCTCCCGCAAAGCCCTCTGATAATCACAGAGAAAGGGCGCTTCCTCATCCCCTCGTCCAAATGCACAAGTTGTTTTTACCTGAGTCTTTAACAAGGGGTGAAATACCGATAATGCCGGAGAACGAACAGATTCGCCAGCGCAATATTGGCATCTATAGCGGCTTGCTGGGCTCCTTCTTGCTGGGCTGGGCGCCCATCTTGGGGAAGCTGGCATACCGTGCTGAGGTGACCTCTCTTACGCTGGCGGCGCTGCGAACGGTGGTTGCGGTTTTCTTATTGTTTCTGATCTACGTCGTCTTGTGGCGCAAGTTGATGGTGATTCGGTTGAAGGATCTATTTAACTGTCTTCTGGTGGGAATGATCAATGGCATTGGCTCTCTCTTCTACTACAGTGGCCTGGTACGCATCGATGCCTCGCCGGCATCCTTGCTCAGCACACTCTATGTGGTATGGGTGGTGATTTTTGTCTCGGCGGCAGGCCAGGCCGTCAGTCGGCTGACGTTGGTGCGTCTGGTACTCTCGCTGCTGGGCGCGGTGCTCGTCACGTCACCCTGGGCCACCACCGATCCCTCCGATTATCTCGGCATTATGCTGCTCGTGGCTTCGGCGGCCATCAACGGCTGGTACATGGTGATGGGCCAGTGGGTGCTGGCCGACGTGCCTGCGCGGTCGGCCGCCCTCTATATTCTGACGGGCATGGCCATCACCGTCTCTGTAGCGTGGCTGGCCGGCGGAGAAGCGCGGGTGACCGGGATTGCGACGTCAGGTTGGACGGCCATCGTCGCTTTAGGGATGACGACCGCGTTATCGCGGTTGGCCATGTTCTTTAGCATGGAGCGGTTGGGGGGCATCCAGACTGTTATCCTCAACTTGCTGGAGATGGTTATCAGCCTGGCGTTGGCGATGATTCTGCTAGGTGAATCCTTGACCTGGGTTCAGTGGATCGGGGCGTTGCTGCTCGTGGCTGGCGTTTATCTGGCCCGTCGTGACGTGGAACGAGGTGGCACGCCGCCGCCGTCCTTCAATCCCATGGATGTGTGAAATTTGAAGCCGGATGCGAGAAGCCGGATGCTTGGCGACCAGCTCGGGCCGGTCTCCTGACTGTGCCCGCACTAGCGGATCAAAAAAACTGAAATAACCATCAACCTCACGCAAAGGCGCCAAGAACGCAAAGGAAATTCATAAGATGGTAGATTTTATTGATCTGAGTTGGTTTTACTGTTCATAAAAGTAATAAGTAACTTAAAAATCTTGGCGACTGTCCGACCTTTGGTCGGCGGCGTCTTTGCGTGAGGCACAACTTTTTTCAGTGGAGTCAAAATTGGCCATTTCTATTCTTGATCTATAATTCCATGCTTTGTTGCTTCATAATGTAACAGGGCTTGCCACGAAGTGTAACGGAGTGGCGTCGGACAGCGTAAAACGGCACTCCAAGAGATCAACGGATTTAGCGGATCAAAAAATCCGTTCCATCCGCTAAATCCGTTGAAATATACTCCTCCGTGTCTGCTACCAGATTAGTCTGGAATGCTCCCCACTACACCTTCGACGAGCCAGTCAAAGGAGAGTAGGGCTTCGTCCGTCATGGTGTCGCCGTCCTCAACGCGAATCTCGCCGTCCTGATCGCGGATGGGGCCGGTGAAGGGGTGCAGCGTACCTGCGATGATCTCTTCCTGTGCGTTATTGACGTCATCTTGCACATCCTGCGGGACCATATCGCCGAAGGGGGCCATCTCCATAATGCCGTCGGCCATGTGACCCCAGTAGGCGTGCGTCTCCCACTCGCCGTTGTAGGCATTCTCGATGGTCTCCTTGTAGTAGACACCCCAATCCCAGATGGGCGCGGTCAGGACCGCGTTGGGCGCCACGTCTTCGGAGATAGCGTTGTAGCCGATGGCGTACACCCCGTTTTCCTCCGCCAACTTGTCGGGCTCTGTGGAGTCACTCTCCCGGGCGATCACGTCGGCCCCGATCTCCAGCAAGGCTTGTGCCGCTTCACGCTCGGCCGGCGGATTGAACCAATCGAAGATCCAAATCGGGTGGACTTCCACGTCGGGGTTCACAGAGCGGGCGCCCAACGTGTAGGCGTTGAGGTTCCGCACAACCTCGGGGATGGGGTAGGGGGCGACGTAGCCCAGGACATTCGAGTTGGTCATGTGACCTGCCATGACGCCGGCGAGATACCAGCCTTCGTAACCACGACCATCGTAGATGCTGACATTGCCAGCTGTCTTGTAGCCGGTGCAGTGCTCAAAAAGCACGTCAGGATACTCCTCCGCTACGGCCAGGACCGAGTCCATGTAACCGAAGGACGTGGCGAAGATCATATCGTAACCCTGCTCCGCATAGTCGCGGATCACGCGCTCGGCATCAGGGCCCTCGGCCACCGTTTCGCTATACGTCGTCTCGACGTAATCCAGATCCTCTTCCACCGCCTGGCGGCCTTGATCGTGTGCATAACTCCAGCCCAGGTCGCCCACCGGGCCGACGTAGACGTAGGCCACTTTGAAAGGCTCGGCCGGCGCCTCCGCCACCTCTTGCCCACACTGCGTGGTCAACAATGTCAGAATAATCAACACCGTGCTCAATATCCAGCGCCTGTTTTTCATGTTCGATATCCTCCTTGGGTTATGAAATGTGTATGTAGGGACTCTGTCTATAGTTTACTCGAATTTTCCAAAAGCAAAAAGTGTCAGCTTAGTGGAGGGCACGGTGCGGACACCGGCCCTAGCTGAGTGAGGGGGGAGGCACGGTGCGGACACCGGCCCTAGCTGAGTGAGG
>DAOTUH010000058.1:0-15697 GCA_034437255.1 Anaerolineae bacterium | reverse complement strand
CGACTTCTGCCACCAACTACTTGGCCATCCCGCCGAGGTGCAGGGCGGCGAGCTGCGCCTCGGTGTGGTCACGGCGCAGGATACGGCGGGCTACTTCGCCTCGGATGAGTACGGCAACTACGCGCACCGCGACGAACTCGTCACCGAGCTGCGCCGGTGGCGCTTGCTGGCCCAGTTCCAATCGGATCGGCCCACGGGCATGGATTGGGGCTGCGGCGGCATGATCTACTTCTAAATCCGCGAGGAGGACCTGGCGGGCCGCCGCTTCGACCGGGTCTACGGGATGTTGGAGAGCACATGAAGGACTGGCAAACGCTCGCGAGATGCTGGCCTGGTTTCACGGCGGATATTTCCCCTGCGGCTGGGAAGGCGCGTGGCCGCAAGGGCAGAGGCGTGTGTATTAGCCTGATGGTGAATCATCTGGCGCTTTCAACCGCGGGCGGACGAACATTCATGCGCCAGCCTGTGACCCCCGTCATAGCCGCGTGCCAGCCCTGCTATCATAGAAGCATACGTTGACTTGCTGACTCGCTTAGGAGGTTCTAATGTCCCTCGAACAAACTCTGCTCGCCCTGGGCTGCCCGCCCAACGTGGCTGATGAAGCCGCGCAACAGACGTTTATCCGCGCCGCGCGCTACAACTGCCTGCCCGTCGTTGCTGCCTACCTGGCGCACGGCATGGATGTGAATGCCGGTGACGGTAGAAAAACCGCGCTCATCGCCGCCGTAGAGGAGCAAGAGCTGGCAATGCTGCGTTTCCTCATTGCCGCCGGGGCTAACCTGGATGCGCGCGACCGCGACGGCGACACCGCGCTCCACACCGCCGCCAACTGGAAGCACCTGGACGCGCTGCGCTTGCTGGCCGCCTACGGCGCGAGCGCGGACACCGTCAACCACAAGGGCCTCTCGCCCCTGAGCCAGGCAGTGAACACCAACAACGCCGAGGTTAGCCGTGCGCTGCTCGCCGCCGGCGCCGACCCCAACTGGCTGCCCGGCCCGGAGTGCGGCGCGGATGGCGTGGATTTCGTCCCCCCGCTCGCCAATGCCGCGCGCTACGGCACGGAGCTGGTCGCCCTGTTGCTGGAAGCGGGCGCCGACCCCAGCCTGCGCTACGGCCCCGATGGGCGCACCTGTTGGCTTGACGCCATCCTCAACCAACAGACCGCCGTGGCGGAGCATAACGCGGAGCTGGCCCAGGCGGAAGCGGTCCGCGCCTACGACGTCGGGTTGGTCACGGCAGGCCAGACGCAGGAGGGTGAGCCGCTGGCCTACTGGCTGGAGCACGGCGCCGATCCCAACGCCCGTAACGACGGGCGCGCCGCGCTGCATTACGTCGCCGAGCGCGGCGAGTCTCCGGCTGACGTGCGCCTGCTCCTGGAGGCCGGGACTGATCCCAACCGATTGCTGGAGCCCGTCTCGCCGGAACCGCGCCGTGACGGCTCGGTCAAGGGCTTCTCACGCAGACTGGGGCGTCCAGCCTCACAGCGACGACGCGGCCTGGTCAAGTGCCAGCAATGCGGTTATTACTCCATCTGGAGCTATCATGATGGCTGGCGTGTAGGTGGACGAAGTAATACAGACCCCCGGTGAAATCCCAGAGCCTTACCATTCACCAGTGGACATACGGGAACTTTTTGATATCATGGATTAGACCGCGTGTGTTCCGAATCAGAAGTTGGGGGAGGTGAGAAGAATGGATTTCGAACAACAACTTGACACATATCTGCGTGCCCGATTTACGCTCATCGTGCTGGTGACACCGGAGGAGGAACGAGCCCTTAAGACGATCAGGATGGTCTGTGAGCCCATCGGCCGCCCCTGCCTGAGCTGGGACGTCGCCGACGGCTTCCAGGTGCTCGCCGGTAAGGACTCAGCCCCCTCGGCCCGCGATCCCCTCACGGCGCTGGAACAGGTGGGGAAGCAAGCCGGTAACAGCCTCTTCGTCCTCAAGGATTTCCATGAATTCTGGGATGATCCACGTATCAAACGTAAGCTGCGCAGCGTGGCCCAGCAGCTGAAGTTCACCAAGAAGTCCATCGTTATCACCACACCCTTCAGAAAGCTGCCGGAGGAATTGAAGGATCAGACGGTCGTGGTCGAGTTTCCATCGCCCCGTGCCTCGGAGCTGGAGGTTGTGCTGGATCAGCTGACCAGAACGCCGGGCGTGAAGGTAAGGCTGACCGACCTGGGGCACGAGAAGCTGATCCAGGCCGCCGTCGGGCTGACGGCCTCTCAGGCTCAGCGTGTCTTCGCCAAGGCGATCGTGATGGATGGTGTGCTGGACGACCAGGACATCGATCTGGTGACCGAGGAGAAGAAACAGGTCATCCGCGAGAGTGAGGCGCTGGAGTTCTATACCGCGATCGAGGCGCCGGACAACGTGGGGGGCCTGGGTATCCTCAAGAAGTGGCTGCGGACGCGGGAGCGTGCCTTCAGCCGGGAGGCGCGGGAGTACGGCCTGCCGGCGCCCAAGGGCATCGCCCTCATCGGCATCCCCGGTACCGGCAAGAGCCTGACGGCCAAGATGGTGGGCGGGCTGTGGCGGTTGCCCCTGCTTCGGTTGGACGTAGGATCGCTCTTCGGCAGCCTGGTGGGTGAATCGGAGGAGCGGGCACGGCGAGCGCTGCGCCTAGCGGAGACGGTGGCGCCGTGCGTGGTCTGGATCGATGAGATGGAGAAGGGGCTGGCCCACGGCGGCCTCGACAGCGGCACCAGCACCCGCGTCTTCGGCACCATCCTGACCTGGATGCAGGAGAAGACCGCGCCCTGCTTCGTCGTGGCTACCGCCAATGATATCTCCAGCCTGCCGCCGGAGCTACTGCGCAAGGGGCGCTTTGACGAGATCTTCTTCCTCGACCTGCCGACGTTGGAGGAACGACAGGAGATCTTTGCCGTCCACCTGCGTAAGCGGAACCGGCTCCCCCAGGATTTCGACGTGGAGCGGCTGGCGCGAGAATCCGGGGGCTACGTGGGAGCGGAGATTGAGCAGGCGGTGATCGATGGCATGTACATTGGCTTCAACGCGGGCCGGGAGTTCACCACCGAGGACGTCTCCACCGCTCTGAAACGACAGGTACCCCTCTCCGTCTCCCAACGAGAGACGGTTCAGGCGCTGCGCGACTGGCTGCGGGAGGGCCGCGCTCGTTCGGCGTCGTTCCAGGAGACGCAGGAGGCCGAGGAGCAATTTGTGCCCCTCCAATTGGGGATTGGTGCGACGTAGCGTGGGACCCTAGGGTGGCGCGGTCATATCTCGCAAATAGAGATCGGCCACAACTAAGAGAGCGAAGGCGGAGGGCTGAAAGGTGTTGCGGAGCGTGGATGTCACCACGGTATAATGGGGAGATAGAACGGCTACGCCGGCGGCTCTACAGCGAGACGCCGTTGATCGGCGGCTGGCGGAGGCGACGGGCGGCGCAGGCGCTGGCGGCCGAGATCTCGACGGCGACGGTGCGCGTGCTGGCGGAGGCTCTCATCAAGAGCCCGGACGAGCAGGTGCGTGATATCGCGCTCCAGACCCTGGAACGGCTCGATGACTGGCGCGCTATCAGCGCGGTTTGCAAGATCTGGGCTGATACCCGCCACCCCAGACTGACGACCCTGTTGCTCGAAAACGAGTGGGTGGCTTCCATGCCGCCCGAGGTGAAGGTGCTCACCGCGCTCAAGGTGGGGCGTATGGACGAAGCGAGCGGTGGCGATGAGCGCTTCGTCGAACCGCTGCTGACCGCGTGCGAGGACGCCGACCCTATCATCGCCGAACGAGCCCGTCAGGCGCTGCTCCGGCTCCAGGAAGAGGAAGCCCGCGAGGCCCTTTGCCGCCTGGTCATCGAGCGCGATGATCCCCTGGCACGCGAAGTGGCCCTTGAGGTTGACTATTACCCGGAAGATAAGCAACAGCGGGCCCTCTTTTTCTTCCTCACCGAGCAGTGGGAGCGCTACGAGGGGCTTGACTTCGACCAGCGGTTGCTGCGCACCGCCTACGCCGTAGCCGATGGCGCCGTGCGCTGGAATGTTCGGGAGAAGCTGCGCGCAGCGGGTAGGACCGATTTCCTGACCGTTATCGCGGGCCGAGACTATCAGGCGCGGGTGGCCGAGATGACGCCGGGCGAGACTGACCTCCTGATACAGACGCTGACCGCCAACGGGGCATGGCCCGAGCTGTGGGGTCTGGCCTGTGAGATCTCCTTCTGCAGGAGCACGCGCATCGTCGAGACGCTAGCGGGCGCGGGCTGGGCGCCCCAGGAGGGGGAGAGCCGGAAAATCTTCCAGACGCTGGTCCCGCTGGTCACCCAGGATGGTGGGCTGCCTACTCGTGATAGCGATCTGGATGAGCTCTTCCCGCCTGCGCTGCGGAGGGCCCAGGCACGGGTGGCCGGCCGCATCAATGACGTGACTTTTTCCCCTGTGCGTCCGGTCATCGCCATCGGCACCGGGGAGGGCAAGGTAGCAGTGTGGAATTACCAGCGGGGCGAGCGGGAACACCTTCTGGGGCCGTTCGCGCACTCGGTGGGGGACGTGACTTTCACCAGGGACGGCTTTCTACTGTGGGCGGAGCGGACGAACAGGACGGACGTGCCCTGCGCCATCTACCTGTGGCGACCGGATGGGCCGGATGAGTCGCCACGTGTCTTGGGCAGCCACAGGGGGTCCGTGACCGCCATCGCGCCAGTAGATGAGGGTCGCTTGCTTTCCGCCGGCCGGGATGGGCGGGTTATCCTGTGGGAGCTATCCCAACGGCGAGAGCTGGCGAGGCTAAAGCGGTATTTCTGGGCCCGGGCTATGCAAGTCTCGCCAGATGGCAGACACGTGGCGCTGCTACATGATGGGATCACCCTGGCGGCGCTGCCCGGTCTGGATCAATTACTCTATGGAAGTGCTCGCAGCGTCGGTCGCTGTGCCGCTTTCTTGCCCTCGGACCATGGGGGAGAGGCGTGGACGGGAAGCGGTTCGGTTCCCGACAATCGGACGTTGCTGATGGGACAGTACAGCGGCAATGTTGTCAAGTACTATCCTCGTAACGAGCGCTGGATCACCTACGAAGTCCCCTCATTCACCTATCACGAGGGCCGGGTGGAGGGCGTGAACTTCCTGAGCAGCCGTTCTGTGGTGGTGACAGCTGGCTCCGAAGGCACGATCCGCTTCATCGATCTCGACGATCGCAGCACCATCGGTGAGGTGGAGGAGCCCCGGGGACAGGTTACCTCACTGCACGTCTCTTCGGACGAGAGTTTCATGGCTGTCGGCAATTCCAGGGCCTCCTTCTCCCTCTGGGATCTAAGGTATTTGGACGTGCTCAATTTGTTGCTTGAGCCCTTGGCGCGCGCGCCCACGTCGGCCCTGACGATACTGGGGGCTGTGATGGAAGGGGATGGACTTTCCCCCCGCGCTCGGCGGACGTTGGAGTTTGCGCAGCAGATGCTTCGACACCGGGTTCGCTTCGATATCGAGCTCGGCCCGGCACCGTCCCTCGTGGCCGGCGAGTTCGATATCGAGATAGAGTAGAAGATAGTGCAAGAGGAGGCGTAGAGGATGCCGGGACGACTCGGCGTGGATTTCGGAACTTCGAACACAGTGGTGGCTGTGTGGGACGAAGCACGACAAGAGGGGGTGCCTCTCCACGTGCCCGATTACGGCTGCTTCTATGAGAGCAGGGCGGGGAGCGGCGAACCGATCTCCATGGTGCCCTCACTGATTCACTACGCGCCCGACCGGCGGCGCTGGATCGGCAATCAGGTGTTGGAGCGGAACTTCTACGAATCGCCTCGTACCTTCCGCTGGATGAAGCGTTACATCGCTCACCGCAGCCCCATCAAGCGTCGCCTGGAGGGCTACGAGGAGCGGATCTCCCACTTCGATGCCGGGCGCGACTTCCTCTCCAGCGTGCTCCTGTTCGCTGCTGCCGAACTGGCCATCGAAGATGAAGAGATCGCCTTGACCGTGCCCGTTGAGGCGTTTGAGCATTACGAGAATTGGTTGGCAGACGTCACGGAGGCGGCCGGCATGCCCCGCTTTCGCTTGATCGATGAGCCCTCAGCGGCTGCGCTGGGTTACGGGGCGCATATCCAGCCGGGGGACGTCTACTTGCTCTTCGACTTCGGCGGTGGGACACTGCACGCCTCGATGGTGTTGGTTGAGAAAGAGAAAGGGGATGCTGTACACGGGGACGCTGTCCACACACGAGAACGGTGTCGGGTGCTGGGCAAGGCCGGGGCGGATGTGGGCGGGATGACCCTTGATCAGTGGCTTTTCCAGGAGGTGCTGCGACGGAACGACCGCAGCGACGACGATGAGGACGTGCGCGCTCTCAGCCGTGCTCTGCTGGTGGCCTGTGAGCAGGCCAAGGAGCGGCTCTCGTTCCACGAGCGGGCCGCGATCTCGGTAGTGGACCCGTGCAGTGGCGCATCCCTGGCGGCTGAGTTCACGCGCCGGGAGTTTGAGGAGCTCCTCGACCGGCATGAGGCCTTCACCACCATCGATCGCACTATCCGCCGGGCCCTTAACGACGCCCGGGAGCGAGGCTACGCGGAGGAGCACATCAAGGCCGTGCTGATGGTCGGGGGGAGCAGTCAGATACCGGCGATACAGCGCACGCTGCGGCGCATCTTCGGTCGGGAACGGGTGATGCTCGACCGTCCCCTGGACGCCGTAGCGCGGGGGGCGGCCGCCTTCGTGGCGGGTGTAGATTTCTACGACCACATTCAGCACGACTACGCCATCCGCTACGTCAACCGCGATGAGGGACGCTACGACTATCAGCGGATCGTCGAGCGCGGCACACCCTATCCTACAGGGGAGCCCGTGGCCCGCATGACGATCAAGGCCGCTTACGACGGGCAGACCCGTCTGGGCATCGCCATCTACGAGATCGGCGCAGGAAGGCGAATGTGGGGCGAGGGACAGCCCATGGAGCTGGTCTTCGACCCTTCGGGGGCGGCCCGCATTTCCTCCGTCGAAGCGGATGACGAGGAGCGCCGCACCTACTTTTGGATGAACGAGACCACCCCGACCTTCTTGCATGCCGAGCCACCCGCCAAGCAGGGAGAGCCCCGTTTCGAGGTCAGTTTCGCCATCGACGGCAACAAGCGGCTGCTCATCACCGCCCGCGACCTCGTGAGTGGGAAGTTGATCTACCGGGATTATCCCGTCGTGAAGCTAACCTAAGACGGACAGTGAAGGTGGTTTGGGCGCAAAGGTGGGACGCACTTTAGCTTTGGAGATCAAGCCAGGTGCAACGTTAAAAGCCCCATGGTGCGAGGCGTCAAGTGCGTCCCACCTGGACTTTTACTCAGGTGAAATACATTTGAAGGAGAGGATTATGTCACAGATCGTTCGCATTCGTCGAACCCGAATGGTAGAAAAGGAATACCTGTTACAGGCGCTCGAAGACCTGGGCTATCAATGTGAGGAGAACGGTCGGTTGGGGTGGATGGGACCTGAGGTGGATATCAAGGCCGGGGCTAATGCCGGTTTTCGACACACTGCCGGTGGGTACGAGATGCTCACCAGGAGATTATCGTCCAAGAAAGAAATAGAACTGCTGCAAGCGTTGACCCAGCGCTATGCCTACCACGCGGCGCGGGAGAAGCTGGAGGCTCAGGGATTTACCCTCGCCGGCGAGGAAGTGCAGCAGGATGGGCGGATTCACCTGGTGCTGCGTCGGATGGCGTAGGTATCACGCAGAGTATAAGGAGCATTCGGAGGTGAGGCATGGAATTGCAAGAGATTCAGGTCTTTATCGATAAAAACGGCGAGGTGCAGATTGAGGTGCATGGTGTCAAGGGCAAGAAGTGCCTTGACATGACCGTGGGTCTGGAGGAGGCCTTGGGGGGCGAGATCGCCTCGCGGGAGATGACGGCGGAGGCCTACGTGACGGTCCAGGAGGAGGTTCAGGATCGCCCGCAGCTCCGTGATAGCCGGTAGTCGGGCCGGGACGCTCTGTGATGAGAGAAGACTTATTGCGTATCCACGATTTCCTCCCCGCAAGCCGGGCCAACGGGCCAGGTTGGCGGGCGGTGGTGTGGGTGCAGGGCTGCACGCTTAATTGTCCGGGCTGCTTCAATCTAGAGACGCACGATCCCGAGGGTGGTGAGAGGATGCCGGTGGCTGCCCTGTTCCGACGCATCGCTGCGTTGGTGGAGGGGATCGAGGGCCTCTCCATTAGCGGCGGGGAGCCCTTCCAGCAGCCCCGTCCGTTGCTGTGTCTGCTGAGGCGCGTGCGCCAGGAGACGAACCTCTCGGTTTTGGTGTTCACCGGCTATACGCTGGGGGAGATCCGGGGCATGCCAGAGGTGGAACCCCTGCTTGCGTACATCGACGTACTCGTCGCAGGGCGATACGACGTCACGCAGCACCTTTCCGATAGCTTGGGCTTGCGCAGCTCGGCCAACCAGACCGTGCATCTGCTCAGCGAGCACTACACCATGGATGATCTGCGCGCCGTGCCTCCCGCTGAGGTGATCCTCACGCCCGGCGGAGAGGTCGCGTTGAGCGGCGTCGACCCGCTCCGCTGGTAAGGTTTACGAACGTGCGAACGTTGGAATGTGCTCTGGAACAGACAAGAGGCCCGGTAGGCCAAACCCCAATCCTCGGTCCCTGATCCCTGAATTTCCAAAGGAGTACGCAATGCTAGAAGATAGAATGGCATACTTTATCGATCTGGTTGAACGCAACGAGCCCGGTGAGATCGAAATGGCCCGCGACGTCGTCACAAGAGAGGACGTCGGACCCCTGGTCGAGGCCTACTGGACTCTGGCGACGTGGGACGAGAAAGCCGCGCTGGTCAACGGGCGCGCCTTTGCTCTCTTCGTCTCCCCCGTGGCGGTGGCAGAGGCGGCCCTGGGAAGTACGCCTTCAAAGCCATGTCGACGTGGGCCGATGACCACGATTTCAGGCACTTCCTGCCGCGGCGCCTTGAACTCCAGTGCGCCGTGACGCCGCTGTCTTCGTGGAAGAGCACACCGATGAGTTTCTCACCTTCTGCCTCAAACGTGACGTCTTCTTCGATCATCAGCTCTCACTCCCAAAGAGGATCTTCTCGCGTTGATAGAGCCGGATGGCGACGAACGTCAGCACCAGGGCCAGCGCGAGCGTGACCGCTGTCGAGATCATCACGTCGTTGGTGGCGACGACCTCACCGCGCAGCAACTGGTTGATGAGTACCTGCTGCCCGAAGGTGGTGATAAGCATGGTCCAGAGTGCCGGTTTGACCGGGAGGAAGGTGAGCAGAATGCCGGGCAGCGCCGGCACGAGAGGCAGCCAGTTGGTGTAGGTCTGGGCTTCCTTGTACGTCTTGGCGAAGGTGGCGATGATCATCTGGATGGCGGCTGCTAGCAAGATCATGGGGAGACAGAGTAGAAAGATCTTCGCCAGCGCGACCGGGTCGACGGTGAGTTGGATGCCCAGGAACTCCTCAAGCGGCACCAGCGTGAGCAAGGCGCCGGAGGCGACGATGGAAGTGAGGACGGCGCCGATGGCGAAGGGGAGCGAGGCCAGCAGCTTGCCCACGACGAGGGCTCCCCGCGGCACCGGATTGATGAGCGGCGGTTCCAGCGAGTCGCGCTCTCGCTCGCCCGCCGTCGCGTCGATGATGACCGAGGCGCCGCCCACGAAGACGGCGAGCACCAGGAAGTAGGGTAGCAGGAATCTCACTTTCGTTAACCGGGGTCCTTCTACGTCTGTCAGGGGCGCAGCTCTTTGAGAAAAATAGCCGCTAGCATTTAGTTGATAAGCCGCTAATCGGGGGGCAGACGTCAGCGGGTAGGGGATGCCGCAGGGCAGTGGGGAGCCCCCGCCGACGTGCAGGGGCAGTCTCAGGCCTGAGCGGAACGATGTCTGTTGCGCAGCAGGCGCCTCGTCGCCGCGGCGACGAAGGGGAGCTCCAGCAGGAGGCCGGGAGCGGAGGCCCAGAGCTGACGCAGAGGCTGGCTCCAGCCCGGACTTGCCGGTTCCACGGGCAGGACGTCCCACAGGTTGAAGGGGGAGACGACGTCATCGAAAAACGGCCACCAGAGCGCGACGCCCAGGCCGTTGGTGGGGTTGCTGTCCAGGCTGGCGTCGATGAGCAGGTGTAGCAGACCGCCGATCAACAATCCCACGGCGACGGCCTTGCGGCCCCGCTTGGGCGCGCTGAGCGTCCCCAGGGCGGTGAAGAGCGCGACGAAGAGCAGGTTGTGGGTGACGACGCGGTGAAGTTGGTTGAACCAGGGCGTCACAATGAGCAGGAAATCGACGTCGGGCAGGACGCCGCCCACCAGCGCGGCGGGTGTGGAGACGCGTTCCGATGCGTCGCCCGCGAGGTAGGCTGCGGAGAGGTGTCCCAGGGGGGTCATAGTTTCTCCGGTGCGGAGTGGACGAGATTGTCCAACAGGAGCCGCTGCGAGATACTACAGGTCCAGGATGCGGTCGATCTGGTCAAGCTTGTCCTCGTGCAAACCCTCCAACTCCTCTTTCTCAAGCCATCCTTTGCGGATCAGGTAGGCGAACGTCAGGAGCCGCTGTGAGTAACGGTAATCGTATATCTGGTTGAATTGACGGCGCTGCTCGCTTAAGAAGTCGTGGAGCGCCCACACGTCTGCAGGGTTGCGCAAATCCCCCGCGCGGGCGCGGATCTTCTCTATCAGCGCCGCGTACTCGCGTTGCCGGGCACGCTCATAGGCTCGTCGGGCGATCTTCTTCTCGCGTTTGCTCCAGCCAGGTGTGGACATACACCCGTCTCCAGGCGATCTCTAGAAAGGCACCCCCCCCTGCAGAACGGCAAATGCCACAGACAGACCCAATACCAACAGGATGATTGCGATCAACAGGCGACGGGCGTGAATCCTCTCCATATAACCTCCTCCTTTGGAAGAGCTATAGCGGTCGGACAGTGGAACTTCATGGCGAAAGGTTATGCCATCTCGTAACGTTCGATGTACACTAGGTTCTGGGCGGCCCCCAGCGCTTCCAGAGCATCTTCGACGGCGTCGATCATCGGAAGCGGTCCGCACAGGAAGTAGGTGCGGTCCTCGTCGGCGTCGGCGAGATGTCTTTTCATAATGTCCAGGGTGATGAAGCCGGATTCTCCCTCCCACCCCTCCGGTGGGTTTTCCAGCACGTGGACGATTTTGAGGTTGAGCGCTTCTTCCAGTTGTGTGAGTTCTTCTCGGTAGATGATCGTCTCCCAGCTGGGATTACCATAGAAGAAGTAGATGGGCGTCTGGGCGTTACGGTCGGCCAACGTCCGTAGCATGCTCATAACGGGCGCCGAGCCGATACCGCCGGCGATGAGGACGAGCATCTTCTCTTCGTGGTCGGCGAGATTGAAAGTGCCGTACGGACCGTCGATGTAAGCGCGCGTGCCGACGTCGAAATCGCCGATGCGGGCGGTGAAGTCGCCTAGCTCCTTGATGGCGAAGCCCACGCGTCCCGGTTTCTCCGCGCTGGAGGCGATGGAGAAGGGGTGCTCTTCGATGTGGAAGGGGGAATGCCCCAGACTGAGCCAGGCCACCTGTCCGGCCCGGAAGTTCATGCCGGCGTGTCCGACCGGCTCAAAGATCAACGACCAGGAGTTTGCGTGCTCTTCGATGACCTCTGCGAGCCGGTAAGGGCGACGGAGCAGCAACCAGGGCTTGATGACGCGGATGTAGAGCAGCATGCTGCCCCAAACCACCGCCATGACGATCCAGAGTCCGCGCTGCAAGGGGACGGCGGTATAGTAGTCGACGTTGAGGATGTGATAGAGCGCCAGGCCCATGATGAGAACGGTGAAGATGTCGTGCCAGAGGTGCCAGGTATCGTAGTCGATTCCCAGCCCACGCCGACGTACGGACGTGACGATGAGCAGAATCAGGGCCAGCAGGGCGATGACGCCGGCCCGCGCCCGCCAGGGAGCGCGGAAGATATTGAGCAGCCGGAGGGTGTAGGGATTATTGATGAAGAGGATCAGCGGATGCGCGAGGGTGAGTAAGAAAGCCACAATGGAGATGCGATGATGGAAGCTGTAGAGCGCGTCCATTGGAAAAGCTTCTCCCACAATGGGCAGGCGGGCCGGGGGGATGAACTGCAGGCCCATCAGCGAGAGCCCGACAAACCCCAGGGCGACGGAAAACTCCCGCCAGAACGTCCGACCGGCGGGGCGTGGGCCTAACAAGAGGATGAGGAGGGGGGACACAATCAGAAGTACGTAAGCGATGATGCAGAAAATTGTACACCGTCGAGGTCTCATCTTATACTCCTTTTACTCGCTACGTTATTGACCCGAAAGTACGGATTGGGATGTAACCAGGGACAACGCGCCTTCGAATGCTTGAAAATGCCCACATTTCATGCAGTACGCTGGTGGGTGGACCTACTCCTAACTATGTTCTCTGCTTTTCCTCGGCTGTTCCGAAAAAGGTCTCCATGATTGTTAACAGGGCCGACTGCAAGGAAGGCCTGCGCTGGTGAGTGCCCACGTCTCACCGCAGAGCCGACAGAGATAAAAAACTGAACTCTCCTTGTTTGCTCAACGCTCTCTGCGGTAAGAAGATGATAGTTTCGGTAACCGGGACTCGATGTATGGATACTCACTGAAAAGCCCGTGCTCTTGAAGTTTAATCAATCATAGTTTATACTAATCATGTAAATTGTGCAAATTATCCGACCTAGGTAGTAGTCTGCGACGACCGGACCGCTCTATTCGTTTAGGAGGTAGATGCTTTATGAATTGGATCAAAGGGTTGATTATCGTAGCGATTGTAGCACTCCTGATCGCTGGTGGGGTGTGGGGCTATCAATTCTTCCGGGCACCCGAGTCGGTAGAGGCCGTCAGCGAGAAGTGGGCGCAGTCGGGGCACGCTAACGCCAGCTCGGAGTCTTTCACCCACTGGGACGAGGACGAGCCGCCGGAGATTCCCGAGAGCTGCGCCAAGTGTCACAGCATGTACGGCTACCTGGATTTCCTGGGCGCGGATGGCTCGACGGCCCGGCAGGTGGATGCTGCGGCGCGGGTGGGCTCGGTCGTCTCCTGTCGGACCTGTCACAACGACCCGGCCCACGAGATGACGGAAGTAACTTTCCCCTCCGGTATTGAGGTGCAAGAATCGACGTGGGCAGCGAACTGCATGCAGTGCCACCAGGGGCGGCAAGCGACCTCGACCGTCAACGAGACGCTTGCTGATCTGCCGCCCGACACGGTCTCCGAGGATCTCGGCTTCATCAACGTCCACTACGCCGTCGCTGCGGCGACGCTGCTCGGCGGGGACGCGCAGGTGGGCTATCAGTACGATGGGAAAGCCTACGTCGGGCGCTTCGCCCACGTGGAGGACTACGACACGTGCATCGAGTGCCACGATCCCCACAGCACCTTCCGCAACCCCGACGAGTGCAGCCCCTGTCACCTCAACGTCGTCGACCGCGCGGACCTGCGGGAGATCCGCGAGAGCGAGACGGACTACGACGGCGACGGCGACGTCGACGAGCCGATCCGGGACGAGGTCAACGTCTTCCACGAAGAGCTCTATACGGCGCTTCAGGACTACGCCGCCGACGTGATCGAACAGCCCATCGTCTACGGTAGATCGTTCCCGTACTTTTTCAACGACACCAACGGCAACGGGGAGGCCGACGGCGACGAGTTGAACTTCGGCAACCGGTACGCCTCGTGGACGCCTCGGCTGGTCCGGGCGGCGTATAACTACCACTACGTGCATGAGGATCGCGGCGCGTATACCCACAACGCCCGCTACGTCTTCCAGCTGCTCTACGACAGCCTGGAGGATCTGAACGAGGCCGTCTCCGTTGATCTGGGGGATTTCACCAGGCCGTGAAATAGTCAGGTGGGCCGTACTTGCGTAAATGACTCACGCGAGAAACGCCACGAGAGACCAGTAATCTATGGTTCCTCGTGGCGTTGTGCTTTATGGCGTGGTCTCTGCGTTCGTCTTGCGGATCCGCTGCATCTCCCGCAGATCGAGATAGTGCTGCAGCCCCCCATTGCGGACGGACCAGAGGCGCGTGGCGAACTGGCGGATGAAGTAGCGGTCGTGGACGACGGCTAATACCGTGCCCTCGAAGGCCGTCATGGCCTGTTCGAAGCGCGAGCGGCTGGGGATGTCCAGGTGGTTGACGGGTTCGTTGAGCACCAGGAAGTTGCAGCCGGAGGCGACCAGTCGCGCCAGCACCAGCCGCGCCCGTTCCCCGTAGCTCAGCGAGCCGATGGACGTGAAGACCTCGTCGCCGGAGGAGAGGAAGTAGTGGAGAAACGCACGGGTCTCCGTCTCGGACATCACGGCGACCTGCCGGACGGCGGCGAAGGGCGTGCTCTCCGGGTCCAGCGTCTCCTGCTCCTGCGCGTAGTAGCCGACCTTGACGTTGCTGCCCAGGTGCACCCGCCCGCGGATGGGCGCCAGCTCCCCGGTGATGACCCGCAGCAGCGTCGTCTTGCCCGCGCCGTTGGGTCCGACCAGCGCCACGCGCTCGCCGGCCTTCAGCACGCCGTTGACGTCTCGCAGCAGCGGCTCACCGTCGTAGCCCGCCGTCACTCCCTCCAGGATCAGCACGTCCTGGCCCGTCTCCGGCGTCTCCACGAACTCCAGCTTCATCTGCCAGCGCTGCTTGGGCTTTTCAACCCGCTCGTCGCTCTCGATATAGCGCTCTAACTTTTTCTCGCGCGCCGACGCCTTGCGGGCGACCTTCTTAGCCAACCGGCGCGCCGTCGGCCTTGACGCGCTTGATCTCTTCCTGTTCGTCTTTCCACTGGGTCATCTGCTTGCGCCGCTTGCGCTCCCACGCCTCGACGTACTCGACGACGGTGTGGCTCTCCGGTTCCAGATCCAGAATGCGCGTGACGGTGTTGTCGAGGAAGGTGCGGTCGTGGGAGACGCAGAGCACGGCGCCCGGATAGTCCTGCAGCCACGATTCCAGCCACTCCAGCGCCTCGATATCGAGGTGATTGGTCGGCTCGTCGAGCAGGAGCAGGCGGGGATGGTTCAGCAGGATCCGGGCCAGGCCCAGGCGCGTCTTCTGCCCGCCGCTCAGGATCGTCACCGGCGTCTCCAGGTCGATCTCGTCGAGATCCAGCCCGGCGAGGACCGCCTGGGCTTCATGTTCCCGGGGACGTGCGGCGGCTAGACGCTCGAGCTCGGCCAGCGCCTCGTTATAACGCTCCGCCAGCGCGATTTGCTCGGCTGGCGACGCTGTTACCAGCGCTGCATCGCCGACGCGCAGCAGGTCGCGCCGTGGCGCTATCCCGTGTGCCTGGTGCTGGGCCATTACTTCGTTCCCAAAGATCCCATGCAGGAGGATGAAAGCCTCATTGAGGATCTTCGCGTGACGCTGGCAGTGTTCTGTCTGGATAATAGCGCGCCCGTGCGGTGGGAGAAGGCCTTGCGCCCGGATATGGATCCCCTACCGGAGTACGAGGTCTGGTGTTACGCGGTGGATTCAGGCAGCGGGGCGTTTCTCGACGCCGAGGCGCGCTCCGTGCTGCACTGGCGTTATGACAACGAGCCTGAATTCGTGCCGCAGCTGGTCGATGCCATCGGCGCGCACTATCGTCCTACCTACGATTGGGCCGACGTGACGGTCGAGCTCAACCTCGGCGCGAATATGGTCACCTTTGCCACCTACAGCGGCGACGGTGAGTACGCCTCGTACTGGGGCTTGGGGCTACGACGCGGACGGGCAGCCCGTCTGCTTGGTCACGGACTTTGACGCGCTGGAGACCGAGGTCTGGCAGGAGATGG
>DAOTUH010000057.1:0-1687 GCA_034437255.1 Anaerolineae bacterium | reverse complement strand
CGGTTGTGGCATCTACTTTCGCAGAACTGGCAGCCGGGCGACCAACGGATCATGCACGTGCGGCCGGGAGATCCGGTGACGTTGGTGCCCATTCCTGTATTGCGTTGGAGCAGCGTCTCGCCGGTGGCGACGGAACTGGCCCTGCGCGAAGACCCCTGGGACGCGCTGCAGGCTCAGCGACAGCTGCGGCGGACCGAGGATCGGCAGCGCAAGCGCGAATTCGTGGAGCGGTGGCTGACCCCGGCGGAGCGCGAGGTGGTGCGCTTGGCGAGCCAGGGCCTGGACAACGCCGCCATCGCCGAGCGGTTGGACAAGGCGGAGAAGACGGTAGCCAACCAGCTGACCAGTATCTACGGTAAGTTACACGAATGGCGTGGTTATCGCACCGACGTGCCGGTGAGCCGCGCGGTACTGGTAGCGACGTTTGCGACCTATTTCGCGCTGGAGGGGAGGTGATATAGGAATGGATTCCTAGGGAGATTGGGAATGGGTGCTCAAGATGGAAAGGATGGGATGGGATAGAATGGGAAATGCAGAATGAAGAATAGAGAATGGAGGTTAAGATGCGCGAATTGCGGGTGACGTTGGAGACGGTGACGCCGCTGTTGCTCCACGGAGCGGACAACGAGACGCCGGAGTTACGCCCGCCGTCGTTTCGGGGTGCGATGCGCTACTGGTGGCGGGCGGCGCTGGGCGGTGTCATTGGAGACAAGAACTTAGAGGGACTCCACGAGCTAGAGGGCACGGTCTTCGGGAGTACCGAGCGGGGTTCACCCATCGGCTTGCGCCTAAAAGCGCTGGATATCAAGAAAACCAAGGCCGATTTATTACCCCACAAGAGCAAGTTTATCCCTAGCAGAGCTCTGGATGGAACGTTCGAACTGATCCTCACGCAGCCACGCCATGATGATGCACTGGTCTGGGAAGCGGCCTGTGCCAGCCTGGAACTGGCGCTGACGTTTAGCGGCGTGGGGCAACGTTCCCGACGGGGATACGGCGCCCTGCGAATCGTAGAGGCTTCCGATGCCTTGGTGAAGCCTTTTCCAACTACCAAGCAGAGTTGGGAAGAACGCGCGAAAAAAGTTGGTGCCCGTGCAGTTGATGTGGCCGCTCGGCTAGCAATCCGTTACCGGATCCGACCAAGTAGAGTTAAAGATTTGGCCGACTATCCTTGCGCAACTGATCAAGGATTGTTCTGGCTATGTGATCTGCAAGCAAGTACAGCAATCGATGCTGTGGAAAAATTTATGCATAAGGTGCCCAAAAATGACGCCCTGGGAAGAATTAACCTAAAGAAAGGTCAAATGGTGATAAAGAAGCGACAAGCTTCTCCATTATGGGTGAAGCCTATTCAGACCGAGTCTTCCTATGGTTTGCTCTGTACGCTGTTGGCTTCAAAATTCAAGGGCGCGGACTATGATTTTGTGGAAGAGTTTCTCAATACATTCACTGGGAAAGACTTTACAGTGAGAGGATGGAACCTATGGCCGAAGCAATCCTAATCTTCAGTTTAGGTCCGGTGCAGGGCTTCATCGCCGAGGCGCGCCGCGTCGGTGATCTTGATGCCGGCAGTGAGGCGCTCAAGCGCCTTTCCAGGGCAGCCGGGCGGGCAATTCAGGCGCGAGGCGGCACGCTGATCTACCCGGCGCACCTGAAGGATGACGTGCCCAACAAACTGGTCGCCCGC
>DAOTUH010000056.1:0-3104 GCA_034437255.1 Anaerolineae bacterium | reverse complement strand
CGCCGCGAGAAACTCTCTCCTATCTTGGATGCACTGCGTCAGCAGCCCTACGAAAAGGATGTCAAGCTTCAAGCACTATGTCGCTGCCTGCGTCAATTCAAAGCCCAGGGGCAGAAAGCAATCATCTTCACAGAGCGCCACGCGACCGCGATTTATTTGGAGCGCGCGTTGGCCCAGCTTATGCCCCACGTGCAGGTGGCCAATGTCGTTAAAGAAACCAAACGAGAGTATAAGCTCAAGAATTTTGATAAGGAAGTCTTTGATCTGATTCTGGACTTTGCCCCAGAAGCCAATGCCGACAAGATCGAGGCAGATCGTCCCTCACGCACGTATGATGTGTTCATCACTACCGATGCCTACGGTGTGGGCGTTAACCTTCAGGATGCCAGCATCGTCGTCAATTACGATCTGGCGTGGACGCCTGAGACCATTATCCAACGCGCCGGGCGCATTCTGCGCTTTTGGAAAAAGCCGCGCCAGGTATCATTCTATCTATTCGTAGGCCGTTTTGAGCACGATGTGCCGCGTCAACAAACGTCTGCCCGTCTGGAAGAACGCTTGCGACGGCTCACCAATCGCGCGCGCAAAGCAGAAAAGTTCAGCGAGATACCGGTGATCCCCGATCAAGATAGTACTGAAATCAATTCTTTGCGAGATTTGCCCTCCGTCACCATCGAAGATTTGGGATTGGCCGATATCACGCAAATCGAAGAATTCACCGGGGTTTCCCGCTTTCTCAAACACATCACCGAACTTAACGATAACGCCGCCTATGCCGCCGCCATTCCCGATGATATTAGCAGCGCAATGGTACATACCGGCCCCAGCGCGCTATTGTACTTACTACTCAAATACAATCGTGCCTACCACTGGATGCTATACGATATTACCCGGGGGGATCTCCGCCGCAACGTTCAGGAGGATGCCTTATTAGACCTCATCCAATGCTCCTCAGAGACCCCCATAGCAGCAATAGACCCCAACCAGATCGAAGAGCTGGCCCAACACTGTAAACAACTCTGGTGCCAACAAGCACATCCCCCACAGCCAGAGAACATCGAGCGGATTTGCACATTGTATCTACAACCGCAGACCGAAGCTACGGATTTGCGGGATGTCTTGTCGAATACCATTGATGAGGATACAAAATGATACCCAAGTATCAAAGTTCCGGGAGAAATGATACTTTTTGAGGGAAAAGTATCCTGCTTCTACTGGATTCTGTGGGTTTGTCGAAAACCACCTCGGGAAGCAGAAACGAGCAGATTTTGCAGCCAATTCTCGTGATAGACAAAGCCATTCACGCGATGGGCTGGGGAGATGAAGTGTTGGGCAATAGCCGCCCGTGGGCAGTAAGGGGTGAAATTGTGAAGTAAGGCGCCGCCGCGGACCGCCAATTCCATCGTCATCAGATGGCCGTGGAAATAGTGAGCACTGTAGAAACAGCGATCCATCCAATCCATATGACGGTCTAGCATATTGCTAGTGCGCCGAGCAGTAGGATAGAGATAGGCGAGGACGAAATCCGGGGCGTGAGCACAGAGTTTCAGCAGCGCGGCCCGCGCGGGCGAGTCGGGCAGTGTGTGCCGCGCCCAGGCCCCCAGACTGACCAGCCCGGACATAAATTGCAGCGGCGTGGGGGCATGATAGGCATCCCAAATCCGTTGACAAACGGTGGTAAAATGCGGTTCCAAGCTGCGCTTGCCGCGTCGGTAGACCTTGAGGAAAGCATGCAAGAAACAATAGATGATCACAATCGTCGGGAACAAAGTCACCCAGGCATTGTGGGTGGCCTGCCAGCCATCCAAGTTCACGGTGGCTGGGGCATACTCGGCATCCATATCGTGGGTCTCGTCCGCAAAGACTTGATAAGCTTCCGTCAACTGGGCGGTATCAGCCCGTTGGGCGACGGAGACGCCCAAGATACACTCGCTGCCCACGGTGGTCGCCACATACACAGGCTCCCCATTCAAGCGCGTATGCTTCTCATCTGCCAGGACATCTTGCGGCAACTGGGTGGGGTCTTTAATGGTCGTTCCGACCACACTGTTCCGGCCCAAGCGCAGCACGAGTCGTGCCCAGAACATATCGTCGTGCCCACAGACACGGGCCACCAGCCAATAGGGAACGCCGCATTGATGCAGCAACAACCCATTCTCTACCTCGTCGGTGGTGCCTACCAGGTACGGCAACACATAGGACGGCATAATGGTGTAGGCATCCCCAGCAATCTTGATCCGGCGCCGCATCAGGTCCGACATCTTCGCCGCAGGCGGCAAGGTGCCGTGTAATATGTAGCCGTCTTCCGCCTCCGGGGGGAACAGTTCGGGGTATTGCTCCAGGGCCGCATCTATAAACGCCCGAAATCTTTCTTTGTCCTGGACAACCCACTCGTATTCTTCCGGCTCGACCGGGAGATAGATTTGGCGATTACCCCGCGCTAATTTCGTCATGTCTTTTTCCATATTCACAGTGCGAGTACGCTTTTCTGAGGTCATTTTCCCCTCCTGAAGCTATATGTTTCAGAATAGGGTATCATATCAACCTCATTTTGTCATCTAAACCGATAAACCCACAGAAAACGTTAGAACCAGGAAATTCGATAGGGGGCAAGTCGTTCAAAGGACATCTTGTTGGGTGTTGCTGTTGATGAGTATTCTTCCGCTATGGATAGCTTACCATCACTCGTTTTCGTTGAACGATGACACTTACATCACATTGACTTATGCCAAGAATATTGCTAACGGGCGAGGCTTCGTTTTTAATCACCCACCTGCTACTCTTGGAACTACAACGCCGCTTTTGACCTTTCTAGTTGCCGGATTGTCATGGATTTTGCCTAGGATTGAACTTCACAGGTTGGCGGTTATTTTCACGGCACTATGCTGGGCGGGAAGCGCCTGGTTGGTTTACCTGGGACGCGAGGATTTGGGGGTATCCAAGTGGCAAGCGGTGACGATTGGAGGTGTCATTATTAGACATTATACCGATTTATTTATCAACAAAAGTATGGCTTTGTGGTAAAATATCCGCATCTTACATAAAATGGAGGTGTATAATGACCCCTTACGAACAGTACGCTGATAATCCTACGATGTTTTTAT
>DAOTUH010000055.1:0-4247 GCA_034437255.1 Anaerolineae bacterium | reverse complement strand
GGTCGATTCACGGCAACAACGTGGGGCGCATCAGCAAGAAGGTGAAGGTCGTGGCGGAGGGCGCCAACGGCCCGACCACGCCAGAAGCCGACGATGTGTTCAAAAAGAACGGGGTCTTCATGATTCCGGCCTCGGGGTTATCTAAGCCGGCCTGGACCACCCGCGCCAGGCGTCGGATGCTGCGCTGCCGGGCCCACGTCGCCGCGTGTTGTCCCTCGGGACATCCTTGGGCTCTAGCGGCCACGTCGCCCGCCGTGATCAAGGGCAGCACAGCGGTCACCGTGGGCTCTCCAGCCGCGGTCCGGCCCACGGCAGGCTTGTGCCCCTCGTCCAAGGTGCCATGCCACACTATATGCCCTGGGGGCACCCGCTCAGCGGCGCACACGCCATTCGGTCACGGCCATCAAACGTTACCTGCAAGCCTTTGGCTACTGGGAAGAGCTGGAGCAGATTGAGATCAGCTTGGACAAAGATGAGGATGATGTCCCCAATGCGTTGGTGCTTCACGAGTTGGCGGTGCTCCCGTTATTGCGGATTCCCAACCTCTATAAGGCCCCCACCTATCTCTTCCAAGACCCTATGGTACTGTGTTTCTTGGGGTTCACCTTAGCGCAGATCCGGGAGGGGTTCAACACAAAGGGAGTGCGCAGCCCCACGGGGAAGGTCCGTTATGCGCCCGCAGCGATGCCCTCTACAATGCCCTGAAAGCGATCAACGTGGAGAGTCTGACGGACTTCCGCGCTGCCCACCGGCAAGCACTGATTAGCATGAGTTGATGAGTGATGTTTGCCATATATGGAACGGGGCTGCGGCATCGGGATCGGCATGGCGTAATCCTCCGACAAGCGGGGAAAGACGCCCCACCGTTTATTGCCAATTGGCGCGTGCAAGGGCCGGGACAAGAATTGGCGGCTGGGCACGAGATGGTCCAGGAGTTGCGAACAGAATTAGGGGCAGAGCAGATCGAGTGTCTATTAATGAACGGTGCCTATGTGGATGGCGCTTGGCTGGCCGAGTTACAACGAGCCGGCGTGGGCGTCATGATGCAAGTGTACGCCGAGATGCAGATCTCTGAAGAGATGCTGGCGCTGACCACCTATCCGGCGTCGCAATTTGAGCCCTACCTATATCTCTACACCGTGCGGGGGTAGAAGGAACTGCTTCGGTAGCCAATTTACTTCGAAAACCTAAGTTTTCTTGAGACTTACTCTGGACTTTGAGTTGGCCAGGACCACCAAGAATTAAACTGAAGAAACCAAATGGATCAAGATCTACATAAAGGTGTGACTATAAAGTGATCAGGCTTTTTGCCATATAACCTTTTCCTTAATCCACTCCTTAAGATGCTCACAAGTGTATTGGTCATCAGATGCTACTTTCAAACCCACCTCGATAATTTCGTCAGTTGTTAAGTCAATTTGATAACCATTCAACCTTGTGAAATAAATCAGGGTTAACATGCCAGTGCGCTTGCAACCGTCCCAGAAAACGTGCCCTCGTATTATAGTCCAAACTAACTGGGCAGCTTTTTCAGGGAAAGTAGGGTAAAGCATCTGATCGAAAATTGGGTACTGGATTGCCTCCAGTACCCAATTTAAGCTTCCTGCTTCTTTGAGATTATCGGGGTAAATGAAATTCTGATTTGCTGCCTTGAGGTGTCTACGGTTTATCCCGACAATCTCATCACGAGACGGAAATTTCAAAGCTCAGCCAACCGCTGCCAGGCCTCAGCATGTTCCTCAAATACTTCATCCAGAATGACTTCTCGAGATCTTTTGGGATTGGTGGAACGTCCTCCCAAATTGCTAATTTGACAATTGTCAGGCGTGCAGTTGACGATAATCTCTCCTTCTTCGGTCCGTCTCGATATCGGCCAACGGAGTGTTGTCTGGGAAGATCGTCCTGGTCTATAGCCAGACTGCTGAAGTAGATCCTGTAATTCTTGCTGTTCCATCTTCCTCCTCCTATCTCCTATAGACTACTTCCCATCCAAAGACCAAACCTTACGTCTAATCCAATTAAAGCGATTCTGAGTGATGGCTGCAATTTCAATCTCTCCACCACAAAGTTCTGGTCCTACAACAAAACGATAGCGACCAACAGCCACATTGAGCATATAATTGGCATATTCGATTGCATCCTGAAGCGGCATCACCGGCCAGGGTATGAGATATTGAAAAGGCTCAACTAGATCTCTAAGCTCGCCAATATCAATATTATACTCACTTGAAATCTTGTGCAAGGCACCTTCATCTCGACCAAAATGGAGTCTAACTATCGCATCTGTCGCACCAAACCAACTCGCACCGAAATCAGGTTGCCCATCTATATCAGGACGCTGATTGTGAACTTCACCATCAATATCATCTGGAAGCACAAAACGCCATATCTCAGGAAAGTAATTTCTATGAGAGTAACCGGCTACCACCATACCAATCAAAGGCCGGTCCCCATCAAAGTTGTCTTCGTAGATACTAGCTAAGTGAGCCTTGAGTCCCTGTACACATGCCTTAACAGAGAATGACTTATCTCCATCTCGTGCTTTCTCATAATCTTCTTTGGATTGCCAATTCTCGTTAAATTCCCACTCCCTAACGATGCTTTCCAAAGTCCGCATGCCAATAACTGCCTGGCCCCAGGTTAAAACGCCTATTGGAAAATCGCCAATCTGAAGCAGTTTACGAGCGTTAAAATAGGTCTTCAATATGCCTTGCTGTTGCCCATCAGGAGTCTCAATAGCTCCATGAATCGTTGCGGCGCTATCCGCACCCAAAACTAGACCTTCACTTACCTTAACTACAATTACTACGCTCATCGATCGTCTCCTGCCACACGCATATATTTGCATTTACCATGCAAACTCAGTATATCAGAAGGTAAATTAAGTCGCAATAGCACCTTTGTTCTATGAGAATAGAAAGTTTATTTGCCCATTGCTGACAGTCTTCTGCCCAAAGTGTAGTGCTCCCCAAAAGCTGGACACTTTTGGAGCGAGCATCTGGGCCTACTCGGACCGCCACTGCCCCTCAAGCTCGGCGAGCGTGAGATAGCCCAGCGAGAAGTGAATGCGCTTGTGAGCATAGACATCATCCAGGAACCGCCCCAACTGGCGGCGCGCATCATGATAGTCTTGATACTCTGCCAGGTCAACTTCATCCTCTTTGATGGTGCGGATGAGCCGCTCGGCGTAACCGTTCTGCCAGGCCGCCCCGACCGCAGCCATGCTGATCCGCACCTGGGCTTCCTGGAGCAACTGAGGGTAAGCCGTGACGGCGTATTGCCCACCTTGATCAGAGTGGTGAATCTTTGGGGCTTGATGGTGGGCCAGTGCCCGCCACAACGCCCGCAGCGTCAACGTCTGATCCAGACTGCGCCCCACCTGCCAGCCCCGGATCCCTCGCGTGAACACATCCATAATCACGGCCAGGTAGACGAACTCAGCGTGCAGCCGGATGTAGGTGATATCCGAGACCCACACCTGGTCAGGCCACACCACGGTGAGGTCTTGGACCAGTCGGATAGCGGGGGTAGCCGTGGACACTGTTCGTAGTACGGTGGGCTTTGCGTTTGACCGGCAGAGACAAGTCCAACTCCTGCATCAGACGCTGGACCCGTTTGTGGTTGATGTCCCAGCCCTGACGCTGCAACTGCGCCGTCAGCCGCCGGTAGCCATACGTCGGCCACTCCGCCACCACTGCTTGGATGGCTGTTTCAGCCGCGGCTTCATCTTGTTCTTGAGCCTCATAGTAGTAGGTACTCCGGGCCAGACCGAGGATTTCACAAGCCACAGTCACGGGATAGTCGTGAGCCAGCATTTCCACTACCTCCCGTTGTTCTGCTGTCGAGAGCTCAAGATGGTCGAGGCTTTTTTTGCGGCGGCTAATTCCATCGTCAACTGTCCCACCATCCGCTCTAATTCGGCGATCCGGGCCTGGGTCTCGTCCCGCGTGTGGTCTGTCTCGAAGACCTCCGGTGCGCGCTCCAGGAACTCTCGCTTCCAGCGGGTGACCATTTGGGAGCGCAATCCATGCTCCCGGCAAATCTCAGCTCTACTCTTGGCTCCGGTGAGGTCTTCTAATACGATCTCCACTTTGAAAGCCGGCTTGTTCGGGCCTGCTCTGTTTTTGTCAACCCAAAACAGGCCCACTTGACAATCGAAAATAGACCCATCTCGCCGTTGAGGCTGGGAGCAGTGTGGGGTATGGGTAACCTTCAGGCGCAGGACGTCCTGATGGTCTTGAAAGAGG
>DAOTUH010000054.1:0-3935 GCA_034437255.1 Anaerolineae bacterium | reverse complement strand
GTCAGCATCTGCCGCAGGAGCTCCTGATCGATGCTGGAGCGGATTTTGATGGTGGTCGCCGGAATGCGGACCGTCGTTTTCTGGGGGCGCTGATCGAGTTCCGCCTCCAGGTCGGAAATCTGAGCCTCGAGCGCGACGATCCGGTCGGCGTATCGCTGGTTTTCCGCTTTATAGTGTGCCACGCGTCGCTGGGCAACCTCGGCGTTATATCTGGCTCGTGCGAATATGTCCATCACCATCCGCCACTCGAAAAGCGAGCGTTCAAGCAGTCTCGCCAGCACGGCGCCGGCATAACGCCGTGCGGAGGGTTTCTTGAGGCTGTGCAGCCCCTCAATCATCTCACTGCACCATTCCTGCGCTATCGCCTTCTCTTCATCTTGACGCGCCAATTGGTGCCAGAGTTGGAAGATCTCATGGGCAAGATCATGCATCTTGCGAAGTTGTTTGGTGGTCACGGTGGTAGAACATTTGTCTGAAGTCATGTTATAATTATAGCACACGCGCGTGATCTGATCGAGGGAGGCTAGACAGCCGCAAACGAACCGCCCGATGGAGATGCGCATCAAGACTTGGCCAAGTCGGTGCGTATTCGGAGGCTACGGCCCCAGTATCTGCCGGCGCAGCGCAGCGTCGGCTCTCTATCGTCAGCGAGGTGACCTCGAAAGAGAGATCAAACAGCCCCTACTCGCCGGTAGGGGCTGTGCTATTCCATGCATTGGTTCATGGATTCACGGTGTGTAGACCCCTAATACTCACAGTGCTGTGGCCGTGCATGGAGGTTGGTGGTGTGTCGTAATTGCCTTCTCACATAATGCCCATATACTGAGGACACATTACACCAAATAAAGAAGTGCCTCGCGGCTGTAGCGAGCCCGAGGCGTGTCCGGGATCACTGAAGATCCCGGCACCCTCAATATAGCATTCGGGCCGCTCACAGCAAGTGTAGGCGGCCTTTCACTTACAGGGATCAAGCCAACCGTAACGAGGAGTGCCAGATGGCAAACGACCAGGATCACTATCTGACCGATTATTGGACTACCGAAGACAATCTTCACTTCTCTGATTTCCGCCCCGCGCTTTTCAATATCTTGACGCAAGCCCAGACGCCGCTGACCGTGGGCGTCTTTGGCCCCTGGGGCAGCGGGAAGACCAGCCTGCTGCGTATGCTAAAGGAGGATGTCGAAAAGAAACGCTCTCCGTCCTTGCGGGCCGTCTGGTTTACGGCCTGGAAATACGACCGCCATGACGCGCTCTGGCGTGCCTTTATCCTACGCGTGCTGGACGCGCTCTACCCGCGAGAATCAGGTGATGCACCCTGGGAAGAACGGGAGCGTATCCCCGTCGATAAGCTCAACGAGAAGCAGACGAAGCAAGTGGAATACCTCGATCGCCTATCCCGCAGTCTCTACCGTCCGGTGACCTGGGAGGAAAAGGGTGGCTGGACCATGGCGTGGGACGAGGCAGGAAAGGAGCTCGCCAAACTCCCGGCCTTCCTGCTCTTACTTGCTGCGGGCAACGAGAAGGTCGCGGATAAGCTGGGGATCACGCCGGACACGGCCAAACTCTTGCAGCGCGAGGTTCAGGCTCAGCGTCTGGACCAGTTGGCCTCGATGGAGCAGTTTGAAGCCACGTTCAAGGACGCCCTCGCTGAGATCCTGGGCCCAGAGGGGCGGCTGGTCGTCTTTGTGGACGATCTCGACCGCTGCCTGCCGGAGAAGGCAATCGAGGTACTGGAAGCGATCAAACTCTTCCTAGAGGTGCCGGGGACAGCCTTTGTGCTGGGCATGGACCGGGCTGTCATCGAACGCGGTATTGAGGCCCGGTACGGCGAGTGCTTCCGCCGCGAGGATAACGAGCGGGCCGAGTTCCCCATCAGCGGTGCGTCCTATCTCCAAAAGATTGTACAGATCCCCTTCCATCTACCACCGCTGGCCGTGGATGACGTGGGGACGTACATTGCAGCGTTAGAGGAAAAACTTCCGGGCGGCGCACGCCTGAGCGAGACGACGCGGGAGGTGTTTGCTCACGGCCTCCTGCCCAACCCGCGTCAGACGAAACGCGCCCTCAACATCTTCCGCTTGCTGAAGGAGATCGCCGAAACCCGCGAGATGGAGATAGCCTGGCCCCTGCTGGCGAAGACCGTCCTTATCCAGACCCAGTGGCAGCGGCTGTACGCTGATTGGCGACAGTATCCCACCCTGGTACAGACGCTGGAGGCGGAGTACGCCCACCAGCCCTTCTCCGAAAAAGAGGCCATTCGAGGCCGTGCTGCCCTACCGCCCGAGGGTAAGTCAGAACAGGTAAGTCGAGAAGCGGATGAGGCGTCGCCAGGCGATGGTGGCTTGCTGGCCCCTTATCTGCACGACCGCCGCACCTATGCGCTGCTGGAACGGATGCTCGCCTTCCCGGCATCAGACGAAGAGGTAGCGGAACCAGCCCGTTTCCAGGGTCTGGGTCGGGAGCAGATGGCGGCCTACGTGCGTTTGGCCGGGGCCGTGGGGACGGAGGAACAGGTTGTTGCGGACATTGCAACCGATCTGTGGAGCGATATGCTGAGCGGTGACCGCGCGCTTATTCAGGATGCCATGGCGCGCTTGGAAGCGGAGGAGCCGGCGCACGACGGCCCACAACATCATACGTACGGGGAGCGCTTGCTGCAGGTGATGCGCGATCCTGCGCACCCGGCCAAGGAACGCGCCAGCGCCGGGGACGCTCTGGCGCAACTTGGGGATCCCCGGTTTGGAGCAGACGCCTGGTATCTACCCGATGAGGACCTGCTGGGCTTTGTCGAGATACCAAAAGGGCCGTTTACGATGGGCACGCGAAAGGAAGATATCCCTGGCTTGCTGGAACGATTTGGAGGCAAGCGAGATTGGTATGAGCATGAGACCCCACAGCACACCGTCGATTTACCGACCTACTACATCGCCCGCTATCCCGTGACCGCAGCGCAGTTTCGCGCTTTTGTGGAGGGCAGTGGACACGAGCCAGGTGATTCGGACAGTCTGCGCGGTATAGACGACCATCCCGTCGTCTGGATCAGTTGGCATGAAGCCCAAGCTTATTGTGACTGGCTGACGGAACGACTACGAGCTTGGAAGGGGACGCCGGAACCGCTGGCGAGCCTGTTGCGGGAAGAAAATTGGCAGATTATGCTGCCCAGCGAAGCGCAGTGGGAGAAAGCCGCCCATGGCACAGAGCCACGTCAATTTCCATGGGGCGATAAGCAGGATTCTGAAAGAGCTAATTATGATGCCACGGGCATCGGCGCTACCAATGCGGTGGGATGTTTCCCCCATGGCGCAAGTCCCTACGAAGTGGAGGAGTTGAGTGGTAATGTGTGGGAGTGGACGCGGACGCAATGGCAGAATGACTACGAAGATTATCAACCTGATCTGGGCGTGGATGATCGCGCCGTGTTGCGCGGCGGGGCGTTCGACCTTGATGAGGGGGGCATCCGGTGCGCGGTCCGCGCCCACCACGATCCACTTGACCGTTACAGCGGTATTGGGTTTCGGGTGGTGTGCGGCGTCCCCCACACGTAGGTGAGCGTAGCGAACCGGAGTGTCTGAACTCTGAAAACTCTGTACTCTGCCACTCTGAACCTCTGAGGGGATCTGGGGGCTTTGCCCCCAGGAATCTTCGCGCGTAAGCGCGTCGCTGAAAAATGATTTTGGGACGTAGTGCCTTTCACTATTTGACAATTGGATGAAGGACTACCCGACCAAGGACTATCCGACTAAAGAACCACAAAGGAGTCAGTCATGAACAATCAGGACAACGCAGGTAACATCGCCATCACTGGCGACGGCAACGTCGTCGGCAACGAGAGCAGCAGCCGCGTGCAGAAAGGCGGCATCCACGCAGAGCGCATCGAGGCAGAGAACGTCGTCGATGGCGTGCAGATGCAGGGCGGGACGCCTGAGATGGCGGCG
>DAOTUH010000053.1:0-6034 GCA_034437255.1 Anaerolineae bacterium | reverse complement strand
CAAATCCCCCCCTATAGCCAAAATACAAGCGGTACCATCAGCCAACAGAATAGCACAATCTGACCCTTCAATAAATTGATGGATATCCTCGATATAGGGAATAGCGAAGTTGAGCAAACTGGCGTGGATCTTGAGCATTGACTCGAGAGCGTCAACTTTTGCAGAAGCAGGCACAGGATGAGCACTCTTAAAATCCAATCGCTTCCAGCAACGCATCCAGGATTGCAAAACCGCCGGATCGAGCGCTAGTCCTTCCACAGCGCACGCCTCTCCGGCTTCCATAAAAGAACCCCAACTGTTTTCTAAATCTTGAAGATTGAAGGGATAAGCTATAGGTTGCATAATCCAACTCCAAATGAGGTGAAAATAGAGCCCAGCACAGTCCCGTCACGGCGTGTGAGGATGCGGGTCAGCTCGCCGGTCAGGGTGTCCCGGTGCGGCGGGGGCAGCGGCTCATCGTCGCCCAAGGGGCCGGGATCGGGCATCTCCGTCCGCAAGCGCGGCGGTTGCCAGCGCGCGGAGAGGTCCTCCTGGGCACAGAAGCGCGTCACCAGCGCCCGGGCCGCAAAGTATTCCTGCAATTGGTGGTGGTAGAAGCGAATCTGCTCCACCTTCTGTCCCGCGGCGTTGGTGCCCCATTCCGTGTCCAGCAGCGTGGCTGCCAGGCCCAGGCGGATCACTGTCGTGGACGCCAGTGAGACGGCACCTTCCCGGGTGGTGACCTCGGCGGGGATCAGGCGTTGCGCCTCGGCGCGCGGCAGGCGCGTCCCCTGGCCCTGGGGTTGCAGCGTCTTGGCCAGATCCGCCAAGGCGGTTTCCAATGCCTCACCGCCCGGCCAATCCAGGTGCCCACGCCGGGACTCGCGCTTCAGCAGCACGCGCACAAAGTCGCGGAAGAGGTCGGCCAGCCGCTGGGGCCACGCGCCGCCCTGATCGATGAGGTAAGCCAACATGTACAGGTAGTAGGGGTTGCGTACCAGATCCAGCAGCGGACTCCCCTGGAGCCGCTCCCACGCCGTCGCGGCGTGCTCAGGTACGTACTTGGTCAGGAACTCGTGCACTCGCGCATCGTCCAGGCGTTGGATCTCCACCTGATGCAGGCCCAGCGGCTCGCTGTAATCGCGGCTGCGGCAGGTGAAGAGCGCCCGGTTGCCCGGCCATTCCTTGATGAAGCGCTGCCACGCGCTTACCCGCGCCCGGTAGTCGCGGGCGGTCTTGAAGGGCATCTCGTTGAGCGCGTCACAGAGCAGCAGTAGTTGCCCCTCCCGCAGATAGTCGTCCACGTCCTCGCGACCCACCTGCTGGCGCCAACGGGCGGCAACGAAGGCGTAGGGTGACGTATAGCCTCGATAATCGGCCAGCGGCAGGTAGAGGGGGATTTGCGCCTCGCCGCCGGTAAGGCGCCTCCGGGCGGCGTCCAAGGCCAGTTTGTAGAGCGTGGTCGTCTTGCCGGAGCCCGGTTCCCCCAGGAGCACCAGGCGTTCGTATTGCGCGGTGGCCTGGGTGATGTCGTCTAGCGGGATGCGGCGGATCTGGCGCTGCGCGCCCTCGCCCTGCACCTGCAGGAGCGTGAACTCCGGCGGCACGTCGGTCCAGCCGGGCGGCACCTCGCGCGCCGTCAGCAGCCCAGCCAACGGCACGAAGCGCGTCGCCCAGCGTCCGTAACGCGCGTTGACCTGCAGCGCCGTCAGATAGGCGGTCACGTCGCCCTCGTGCGCGACGGTCCCGGCCAGGGCGTCCGCCGCCTTAGCGGAGAGCGTCACCGGGGGCGCGTCCGGTGCGGTAATCGTCAGACGTTCTTCCAGGAAGTTGGCACGCAGCGACGCCTGCTCCGTCGCCAGCATCTCCTGGAGCGCCGCGAGCACGCGCTCCAGGTCGGCGCCAGTGTAGCCGCTGAGCACGATGATCTGATCGCGCCCGATGAAGGTTCCGGCCTCGACGTCGCCGGTTACGCCAGCGCCGCCGTCGGTGTGGATCGTAGGGTTGGTCATAGACACCTCGTTCGCATCTTGTATATGCATCCGGTAGCCGCGCTTTCCAAATCGCGCCGATGTAAAGATAAGACCAATCCCCCGCGCCGCGCCGACGAACGGACAGGACGCGGGGGGTGGGCGGAGCATCCACCCGGCTCTATTGGGCCGGCCGTCAGCCTGCGACGGACGCGACCGGGACCGGATCACGCTGGTTTTCTGCGCCGTCCCCGTAGCCGCGAAATCCATTTCGCGCATCTTGCGGGGATCGGCTTGGCGCGATTTGGAAATCGCGGCTACTCGAAATCCAATTTAACCAGAGCGGGATCCTCCACCTCTCCCCAATCCGACTCGTACCATCCCCGCTTCACGTATGCGTGAAAACTCGAGTGGATACGCCCCACGCGCCGTCCCTGTAGCCGCGAAATCCCTTTCGCGCAGCTTGCGGGGATCGACTCTCGACGCGATTTGGAAATCGCGGCTACTCGAAATCCAATTTAACCAGAGCGGGATCCTCCACCTCTCCCCAATTCGGCGCGTACCATCCCAGTTTCACGTATTCGTGAAAACTTGAGTGTGGGTAATCCCCGGCCCGTCGCACATATCCGTGTTTCACCGGATTGTAGTGGATGTAATGGAAATGTCGATTATAATCATCCGCGTCACGGATGACGTGATCCCAAAACCCACGGTGCCATAGATTCAGAGAGTGGGTGATGTTGTACGCTGCTTTGTAGTTCAACGTGAAGTTGCGTTGCCACGATTGCATCAGTTTACTGATATTGGTGGTCTCGGGCACGAAGATCAGGACGTGAAAGTGATCGGGTAGGAAGACGTAAGCCCGCATCTGGAAAGGATAGAGCGCTTTGACGCGACGCAGGGTCTCACGTAGCAGTATGACGTTTTCCTCCTCAGCAAAAAGAGGCTGCCGATGTTGGGTCACGCCGACGATGAAGTAGACGGCGTTGGGCACGTACCAACGTCGGATGCGGGCACGAATGGGCTCGGATGGTTCTATATTCAGGTCGCCTCCACGATTTTGAGTTTTGTGTTGTGGAGCAGGTCGCGCGATTTGGAAATCGCGGCTACAGAGATTTCCTCCCGCGCCGGCCTCGTAGCCGCGAAATCCATTTCGCGCATTTTGCGGGGGCGGCTGCTTGCGGTAGGCGGTGTAGAGGTTCTTAAAGGTTACGATTTGTGAATATAGATTGCCGTAGCGTTTGACCATGCGTTGCACCTTGCTAGAACGTAAAAATTTCGCGCCTGCGCTTGCGGCAATTTGCCGGGCGCGATACTCTTGGGGGCTTCGCCCCGTGCGCAGCCTCCCAAGCGCAGCGGGGACAGACCCCCCCAGAACTCAGTTTTCAGCATTCCAGAACTCAGAAATCAGCAACCAGCACTCAAAAACTTACCAGGGAGACGACCACACGAAAGCCTATATAGTCGTAGAAGCCGGACGGTACGTCCCAGCCGCGGCACGCGCAGCGCGCGTCTCGACGACCGTCGATCCGGGAGCCGCCGCGAAGAATGGGGATCCTCATATCCTCCAACCGTTCGCGGCCATCGGTAGCGTCATAGGGATACACATAATCCGGCTGTGTAACACTCCGTTCGCCCCAGCGACTGCGTGTCCACTCCCAGACATTGCCGCTCATTTCCAGAACGCCGTAGGGACTGAGGCCCTGCGGAAAGCTTCCCACGGGATTCGTCTCCTCAATCCCGGTCTCCTTGATATTACCATGATCTGCCTGCCATGCATCGCCCCAGGGATAGCGCTGACCGTCAGTACCCCGCGCAGCCTTCTCCCACTCCGCCTCGCTGGGCAATTGCACGTCGAACGTTTCAAGTTGCACGTTTTCCGTTACGATCTCTCCATCTCGCCAAACTTTTAACTTGCAACCTGTAACTTTCAACCGCTCTTTCAGCCAGCGTGTGTAGGCCACAGCCTCAAACCACGTGATCCCGACCACGGGTCGCGTCGCTGCTGCAACCCAGCGAGAATCACCCCACCAGAAGGGGCGATCCCGTTTTTCCACCGGTCGTCCGGCCAGCCACTCCCCGAGCCGTTGTACGTAATCTTCATTTGGATGATCATCCCAAGGCGACAGATCCGGTTCGGCGCCCTGCCGCCAGGCCGACCCCTGTGCGGTCCAGTAGGCCGAGTTCTCGTAGCCGTCGCCTTCCACAAAGGGGCGGAACTGGGCGTTGGTCACCGGGTAGCGGGCGATGTAGTAGGTCGGCAACGTCAGTTCATGCCGCGGTTTCTCCGCGCCATAGGCATCGGGGTCTTCATCGGCGCTCCCCATCAGGAATGGTCCTTCGGGAATCTTTACCCAGAGCATGTCGGGCAACCCCTCCCCCGGCCCCTCCCCAACTCGGGGAGGGGAGAAAGTAGCTACACCAGGGCGGGGATCGCCCAACTTGCCCAGCACGTCGCCCGCGGTGACGCGCTCGCGCGGGGGCAGATGTCCGCCTTCGACCAACGCCACCAGCCAACGACGGATACGCTTCAATAAAGCCCGGTAATGAGGACGACCGGTGGTTTCTCCCACCAAATCCAGGTCTAATAAGGCCTCGCCGGCCAAGGCCGCGGCACGCCAGTGAGTCTCCGTGATATCTTCTTCCCTCTCTGGCCCTTCAGGAACCAACGCATTGACTACGTTGACGGCATCCCCCAATCCTCCCTGACGCTTTTTGCCCACGCCTGAGAGAAATATCTCCCGCCACCAGTCCAGATTCTCCCAGATCAGGTCCCGCAACTTTCCACCGAAGTCACGCTCCGTATTAGCCAGGTGACAGGCTGCCAGGTATTCCTGGAACGAGCGATGGAGGAAGGCATAGATTTGCTCGCGGCGACCTAACAGCAACCCTGCGCGGGTCTCCAGGTAAGTAAGGACCTTCTGGGGATTAACGTTATCGGGTAAAAGAGGACTGAATACCGCTAACACCTCGCCGGCGGGGACATCGGCGGGCGCATCCCGGTGTTGTGAGGTCTTGCCTTGCCGGCAGTGTGCCTCGTAAGCCAGCTGTTCTAACGCCGTGCGCACCGTGGTCTCCGTAACGCCCAGCGCGGCGGTGAGACCGGGTTGCTGCTCCCGCTCTCCCTCGCTGGTCCGCACTTCACGAGCTCGCTGCCAGCGGGCCAGTAACAACTTGACCGATTCTTCATAGAGATTGGCGCGGTCCTCCGGTAATTGCCCCCAACTGGTATGTAGTGTCGCCATCAACGTCAATAGCAGCGGGCGTGAAGCAAGATCCCCTAACCGGGGGCGTTCTTGCAATGCATTGGAGAGCCGCTCACCGCGGGCCTTGGCTTCCTGAGGGCTCCATCCCATCGCCGGCCGCACGGCTTGGTACCAACGGTTGACAAAGTGCGCAGTCTGTCCTTCATTGAAGGGAGCTAAAGCCAGCATGGGCAAATCTGCTAACTGCCATTTGGGATCAGCGTAAGCATAGGGACGAGCAGTTAGGAGCACGCGCCCCGTAGCAGGCAAGCACTCTATAAGCCCTTGCACCGCTTCAAGGAGACAGCGCCGGCGCCGTCCGGCCTCAGGGACCTCATCAAGTCCGTCTAGCAGGAAGAGCCCCCCTGCACTCAGCACATGCTCCTGCAAATAGGGCATCAACTGTTCGGCGGCTGACTCGCCCAAACGCTGCATGACGTCAGCACGCACGGCGTCCCAGAGCAGTGTGGCGCTGCCGCATTCGTCGGGTGGCAAATAAGATGCCACCTCACGCAGGATCAGGCGCACGGGCCAGAGGCTCTTGAGTGCACCGGGCAAATCAGCAGCTTTGTCATTAGCCACCGCTGCAGCCAGATGATAGGCGAGGTAGTTAACGAAGGTGGTCTTGCCTGAACCGGGATCTCCTAACAGTACCACGCGGGCGGCTTCCGGCTCGGCCAGTGCCTCCAGTAACGGCGTACGTCCTTCCCCCTCACCCCGCGCTAGACGTAATCCCCAGGCACGTTCACCCTCGTCCTCCGCACGCACTGGTGCCACTACATCCAGGTTCACGTAGACCTGGTGCAAGGCGACCTCACCCTCACTGGCAGGTTGGGTGAA
>DAOTUH010000052.1:0-7389 GCA_034437255.1 Anaerolineae bacterium | reverse complement strand
AAATTCAAACCGCGTCCACGCCCCCGGAGACGAGGGCTGGGAGCATTTTAATTTGCGGGGGCTGGCGCTGAACTTGGTCTATACCATATCATTCCGGCGAAATCCCAAAGAGTCAAAGTTGACTCACCTGAAATAACTAGCAGAAATCGGATTTTTCTACGACTTGATACTATATGTGGGTTTCTCATGACCAAAATTACTAGATGTGAGGTATGGCCACCTAAAAATCCGATTTCTTGGACCTTTTTTCAGGTGAGTCAAAATTTATCATCTTATGAATTTCCTTTGCGTTCTTGGCGCCTTTGCGTGAGGTTGATGGTTATTTCAGTGCAGTCAACGTTCATAAGTACGCTACCAGGGCCGTTGGCCGACCGTCCACCTGTGTGGACGGGATCTCGCGTCGACGTAGGTCAACGCTCAGCGCGACCCACGGCCAACGGGCCGTTGGGCCAGGGAGCGCCTCAAGCGGCCAAAAACCACTTCGCATACGTGGATTTAGCAATCCGCTTCAAGCAAGAATAGACATGGAGAGAGAATGATAAAGCTCTGCCCCACTTCCCTACTATTGTGACAACCGATCAAGTCAAGTATAATAATAAAAGCAACCAATGACGCTAGAGGCTGGCAGCTGTGCTCGAATATGACCGCAATTATGAGCAACGAGAAGGGGGCTGGGTATAATGATTGGGGATTTCGTGCTACCATTGTTGATTCTGATTGTCTTGGCCATCATTGGCCTAACTGCCTGGCTAGTCTTTATACTTACCAAAGGCTCCTCAGAGAAGAACGATTCAAAATCTGCCTCAAAAAGCCATCGACCAGCTTCGACATCATCTGATAGCATCTTAAGCGTGCAGAAAAACCAGCGGGGCCTCTGGGAGGTGCGGGTCCTCGATGTCTCCTATCAAAAGATAGAGGATATCCCCGATCCTGAGGTTCGTTCTCAGGTTGTTGATGCTATCAAAATCGTCGCGGCTTTTGGACGGGATTACATCGCCAAGCGGAGAAAAGCACAACCGGAGCATCCGGCGCCTTCTGCTGAACGAGCTGCGCCCGTACCGCAACGAACAGCGGATGGGTCGCGCTTACATCAACCATCAGCCCCTCCACAATTGATTCCGCAAATCAATCTGGCAAAAGAAATCGGCGAGATCCTGGAGGAAATGCAGAAACAGCGTTCCTCCCTTGCCAAACGCTCGATTCGCCTGCAAAATGCCCCCGACGGCGGTGTGCGCTTTGTCATTGATGGCCGAACCTACACTTCGGTCGGTGAAATCCCTGACCTGGAAGTTCAGGCGCTCATCCGCGACGCCACGCGTGAATGGGAGCGGCGCTAGACCTCGGTCCAAGTCCGCGCCGCGTAACAGAAGTTCCCCCTTCTTGACTCTATTGAAAAAAGGCTCGAAAAATCGGCTTTTTAGTGTTTCGCCCTACATTTAATAAACAGCAGCTATTTCAACGTAATCATTTTTGTTTTTGTCATGTCTTTCCGTGTTCGTCCGTGTCCGATTTTGGCCAACCTGGAAGGCCTAACCACGTTTCCCGGCAAAATCTTGTCGCCGTAACCTTGACCGGTGCCCCACTTTACGGTACAATGCGTCCGCATTAAGAGAGAGGGTTATCATAGAAAATGCAGTATCATATTTGGACCATTGGCTGTCAGATGAACGTGGCGGATTCTCAGCGTGTGGCAGCCGGTTTGGAGCGTTTGGGCTACGAACCCACCGGGCGTGCGAAGGACGCGGACGTGATCGTTTTGAACACGTGCGTAGTGCGCCAGCAGCCGGAGGACAAGGCGGTGGGGCGCATCAACCAGCTGAAGCGCGTCAAGATGCGCCATCCTGAGCGCGTCCTCGCCGTGATGGGCTGTTTCGTCGGCGTGAAGGACACGGTTGCACTCGAGGCGCGCTTCCCCTGGGTTGACCTCTTTCTGCCGCCCTCGGACCCCACAGCGTTATGGGCGCACCTGGCGGGGCGCGAGATGCTGGACGAAGCCCAGACGCTCATCGCCGACGCCGAGGCTCGCCGGCTAGCCCTGGGCCGCACCGACACGATCCTGCCGCCATCGAAGCGCGTGGCGAGCACCTACGTGCCCATCGTGCTGGGTTGCTCCCACGCCTGTACGTATTGCGTCATCCCCTACCGGCGCGGCGCCGAGCGCAGCCGTCCCATGGACGCTATCGTCGCCGAGGCGGAGCAGCTGGCGTCGCAGGGCGTCAAGGAGATCACGCTACTGGGCCAGATCGTCGACCGCTATGGCTACGATCTGCCCGCCTTTGCGGACGCCGACGAGATGCCGCTGGTCACGCTGCTGCGCCGTCTGCACGAGATCGATGGATTGGAGCGGCTGCGCTTTCTCACCAGCCATCCCAACTGGATGAAGGATGATCTGCTGCGCGCCGTCGCTGCGCTGCCCAAGGTCTGCGAGCACATCGAGGTACCGGTGCAGGCGGGCGACGACGAAATTCTGCGCCGTATGCGCCGGGGCTACACCGTTGCGGAGTACCGGCGGCTCGTCACCCGCATCCGCAAGCTGATTCCCGGCGTCTCCATTGCCACCGACGTCATCGTTGGCTTCCCCGGCGAGACGCAAGATCAGTTTCAGCGCACCTACGATCTGCTGGCTGACCTGCGCCTGGACAAGGCGCACATCGCGCGCTACTCCCCGCGTCCGCTCACCGTCGCCACGCGCACCATGGAGGACGACGTGCCCGAAGCGAAGAAGGAGTGCCGCCGCAAGGCGCTGGACGACCTGCAATCGGAGATCCTGACGGAGAAGAACGCGCGTTATCTCAACGAGCGCGTGGAGATCCTCGTCGAGGGCAAGCAAGAGCGGACCGGGCGCTGGTTCGGGCGCACGCGCACCGACCGCCTGGTCTTCTTCGAGGCGCCGGGCGACTGGCTGGGACGCATGGCCCGCATTACCGTCACCTGGGCGGGCCCGTGGTCGCTGGTTGGAGAAGTTATAACACACGAAGAACTCGACTAGGCACTGAAAAGGAGCCAATCGCATGAACATTGGCATTATCGGCGGTGGCGTGACCGGGCTTACCGCAGCCTACGACCTCGCAAAAGCAGGGCACAGCGTGACCGTTTACGAGGCGCGCCCCTACGTTGGCGGGCTCGCCGCCGGGTTCAAGGACGAGCGCTGGGACTGGCACCTGGAGCGCTTCTACCATCACATCTTCGCCAGCGACAAGGAAATCATCAACTTCGTGAAGGAATTAGGGCTGGGCGATATGCTCTTCTTTCCCCGACCAACGACGTCGATCTATCACCAGGGCGATCTGTATCCGCTTGATAGCCCCTTGCGCGTGCTACAGTTCAATCCGCTGCCCTTCTTTGACCGGCTGCGCTTCGGCGCGGTGGCGGCCTTCCTGCGCGTCAACCCTTTCTGGCGACCGCTGGAGCGCGTCACGGCGCACGAGTGGCTGCGCACGGCGCTGGGCCAGCGCGCCTACGAGATCCTCTGGCAGCCGCTGCTCAAGGGCAAGTTCGGTAAGTATTACAAGCAAGTGAACATGGCCTGGTTCTGGGCGCGCATCGTCAAACGCACCCCCAGCCTGGGCTACTTCAAGGGCGGCTTCCAGCGGTTCCTAGACGTGCTGGCGGACAAAGCGCGCGAGCAAGGAGCGGAGATCAAACTGGAGCACCACGTGCGCGGCGTGCATCCCGAAGCCGATGGGCGCATTCGGCTGGAACTGGGCGCGGGCGACCAGACGCACGCGCGCGTGCTGGCGACCTGCTCGCCGAGCATGCTCCAGGCCCGCACACCCACACTTCCCGGTTCCTACACCGCCGACCTGGAGGAGCTGAAATCCATGGGCGCCGTGGTGATGGTGCTGGCGCTCAAGCAGCGCGTGACCAACGAGCACTACTGGATCAACATCCCCAAGCGCGAGGGGTTCCCCTTCCTGGCCTTTGTGGAGCACACCAATTACGTCGATAAGAAGCACTACGCTGGCGACACCCTCGTCTACTGCGGCGACTACCTGGCGCCTGACCACGCGTATTTCGAGATGGAGCCGGAGGCGCTGCTGGACAGATTCATCCCCGGCATCCAACGCATCAACCCTGATTTTAATCGCGACTGGATTCGCCGCTATTGGAAGTTCAGCGAGATTTACGCCCAGCCCGTGCCCTTCGTCAATCACTCGGAAAAAATACCACCGCTCCAGACGCCGATTCCCAACCTCTCCATGGCGAATATGAGCCAAGTCTACCCCTGGGATCGCGGCACCAATTACGCGGTCGCCATTGGGCGGGAAGCGGCTAAGCAGTTGTGTGAATTGTAACTTGCGTTTGCAATGAGTACACATATCCCACGTGAGGCTTCTACACTTGCTCCCTGAATGACTTAGCATCACCTCCCTCGCTTCGAGCGGATCGCCAGATCCGCGACTTCAGCGGACACCGCCCAACAAATATGATAATTCGTCACTTAGGGACACTTGCTCCAACATCTCCAGCAGCTCCGACGCCGTCGTCCACAGATCCCGCGCGCAACCGCGTTCCTTGGTCGCGGCGATCACATCCGCCGGCAACTCTGCAACCGTAACGTCAACGGGCTGCTCGACGGCGTCGGCAAACCAGCGAAAGTTGGCAACGCAGGGAAAGGTTGATCCCAAGACGTAAAACTCCACCGCACGCGCGGACTGGTGCTGGCGCGCCAGAAGCAGGACCATGCCAACGATGACGTAGATCACGGTTACCTGCGACAAACTCATCTATCACCGGCAGCAGCGTCGTCCTTCGTAACCGATCGATAATCGACGGCCCGCTTTTGACGCCCCTGCTGGTTGCATTATACTGAGAGTACCACGTCATCATGAATCTACCGGAGGGACCGATGGAATTTGAAAAGCTTGGCGCATTTTATCTGGGAAAGTTCTACGATCTGGAGGCGGATGAACGCCTCGATCCGCTGTTGCTCTACGATGCCCGCGATCTGACCACCCACGCGGTCTGCGTGGGCATGACGGGCAGCGGGAAGACCGGCCTGTGCATCGATCTGCTGGAGGAAGCCGCCATCGACCGGGTGCCGGCCCTCATTATCGATCCCAAGGGCGATATCACCAACCTGCTGCTCACCTTCCCCGATCTGGCGCCGGAGGATTTCCGGCCCTGGATCAACCCCGACGACGCGCGGCGCAAGAATCTAAGCGCGGACGCCTATGCCGCAAAGCAGGCCGAGCTCTGGCGTAACGGACTGGCGGAATGGGGACAGGACGGCGAGCGGATTCGCATGCTGCGCGAGACGACGGATTTCGTCATCTACACTCCGGGCAGCGACGCCGGCGTGCCGATCTCGATTCTGCAATCCTTCGCCGCGCCGGACCTGGACTGGGCGGGCAATACCGAGCTGATCCGCGAGCGCATTCAGGGCACCGTCAGCGCGCTGCTGGGTCTGGTGGGCGTTAAGGCTGATCCCGTGCGCTCCCGCGAGCACATTCTGCTCTCCAATCTCTTCGAGCACTTCTGGCAGCAGGGAGAGGATCTGGATCTGCCCAAGCTGATCATGGCGATTCAGAATCCACCCATCCGCAAGCTGGGCGTCTTCGAAATGGATACCTTCTTCCCTGAGAAGGATCGCTTCGAGCTGGCGATGACACTCAACAACATCATCGCGGCGCCCGCGTTCCAGAGCTGGCTGGAGGGTCAACCGCTGGATATTCCCAGCTTCCTGAACACGTCGGAGGGCAAGACGCGGCACTCCATCTTCTACATCGCGCACCTCAGCGACGCCGAGCGCATGTTCTTCGTCACGATGCTGCTCAACCAGCTGGTGACGTGGATCCGTACGCAGCCCGGCACCACGAGCCTGCGCGCGCTGCTCTACATGGACGAGGTCTTTGGTTTCTTTCCGCCCGTGGCCGAGCCGCCCAGCAAGAAGCCGCTGCTGACGCTGATGAAGCAGGCGCGCGCCTTCGGCCTGGGCGTGGTGCTCACCACACAGAATCCGGCAGACCTGGACTACAAGGGGCTGACCAACGCGGGCACGTGGTTCATCGGACGATTACAGGCCGAGCGCGACAAGAAGCGCCTGTTGGACGGGTTGGAGAGCGCGTCGGCGGACATCGGCGGCATGGATCGCAAGATGCTGGGCGCGACCATCAGCAGTTTGGGCAAGCGTGTCTTCCTGCTCCACAACGTCCACGAGGACGCGCCGGTGACGTTCCAGACGCGCTGGGCCATGAGCTATCTGCGCGGCCCGCTGACGCGCCTGCAGGTCCGCGATCTGGTGGGCGAGCGGACAAAAGACGCGCCTGCCACATCGGCGCGCGCGGTGACCGGCGCGCCGGCCGCGGCAGCCGTTTCGCAAACCGTGAAACCGCCTCTGAAAGAAACTGCGCCCGAACTGGAGATCCCCTACGACACGGCGCCCCCCTCTATCTCGGGCAGCGTGCAGCAGGTCTACCTACCGCTGCGCAAGAGCGCCTCGTCCGTGATCCACGAGATCGAAGAGGAGGTGGGCGATGCCATTGACGTTGAGCAGCGCACCACGCTCTACATCCCGGCGGTGCTGGGCATGGGGCGTTTGCACTTCGTCAAGCAGACGAAGGCGCTCCAGGTGCACGAGCAAGACGAATTTGCACTGCTGGCGCAGCCGCCGCGCAGCATCGGGACGGTGCGCTGGGAGCAGGCAGAGCCGCTGGATCTGGCGCCGCGTGATCTGCTGGATCGCCCGGAGCCCGACGCGTATTTTGACGAGTTGCCGGAGACCATCAACGAGTCCACAGAATTCACGGCGCTCAACAAAGAGCTGGATGACCATCTCTACCGCACCAGCGCGCTGGTGTTGCGCTACAATCCGGCGACGGAGCTCTACTCGGAGCCGGGCGAGACCAAACGCGAGTTCCATCTCCGCGTGCAGCAGAAAGCGCGAGAGCTGCGCGACGAGGAGGTTGACGCGCTTGAGGACACCTACGGCGACAAGATCGACCGACTCGAAGACCGCCTGCGCAGGGCGCGGGAGAAATTAGCCAAGAAAGAGGCCGAGGCCAAACGCCGCCAGCGCGACGCGCTGATCTCCACGGGCGAGACGGTGCTAAGCCTCTTCTCCGGGCGGCGGCGCAGCCTCTCAACGGCGGCAAACAAACTGGGGCGCATCTCAACGTCCAAGATGGACGCGCAGGCCGCCGAGGAGGACATCATCGAGTATCAGGAGGAGATCAAGGAGCTGGAAGCGGATCTCCAGGAGGAGACGAGGGCCATTGTCGAGCGCTGGGAGACGGCGCTGGAGCAGTTTGAGAACGTGCGGATCACGCCGCGCCGCGCCGATGTGGAGATCACGCTCTTCGCGCTGGCCTGGGTGCCGCACTGGCGCATCACGTACCGCGCCGGGGGTGGCAATATCGTCCAGACGGCGACGGTCTCCGCGTATTCATA
>DAOTUH010000051.1:0-3215 GCA_034437255.1 Anaerolineae bacterium | reverse complement strand
CTGAGCACGGCAACGGAGACGGAGACGACGTTAGCCATGGCCGGACACGAGCTGCTGCTGGGCGGCCTCTCGGCCTACCTGCGCTTGCGCGGCGTCGGCGCGGGCAAGTGCATGATGCTCTTCGGGGCCACAGGACGCGAGCGCCTCGTGGACCTGGGTCGCCGCGAGGCGCTGCGCCTCGCCAAAACGCACGACGGCGTCTACGGTACCCAGACCTTCGGCAAAGAGTGGCACAAGCACCGCTTTACCTCACCCTATCTGCGCAACGCGCTCTGGGACGCCGGCTACGGCATCGACACGCTGGAGACGGCGACGGATTGGAACGACGTCGCCGCGCTGATCCCCGCCATCGAGCGGGCCATCCGCAACGCCATGCCCGGAGACGAGCACGTGCACGTCTTCACCCATATATCGCACCTCTACCCCTACGGCACCAGCGTCTACGTACAGTACGTCTTCCGCCTGGCCGAGACGCCCGAGGAGACCCTGCGCCGCTGGTCGGCCATGAAGCGGGCCACCAGCGAGACCATCGTCGGCCACGGCGCCACCATCAGCCACCAGCACGGCGTGGGCACCGATCACAAGCCTTATCTGGCGGCGGAGAAGGGCGTGCTGGGTTTAAAAACGCTCCAAGCCGCCATGGAGACTTTCGATCCTAAGAAACTTATGAACCCTGGAAAACTGATCTGACTCTTGACTTGTGACTCATGACGAGAGCGTATTGCGTGTTGCGTGTTGCGTGATGATTACGGAGGCGGAATGGATATGCTGACAGAGAATTGGCGTGATGAGGCGTGGAAACGTCTGGATCAAACTTGGGACGTGGTGATTGTGGGCGGGGGGATCACCGGGGCGGGGATTTTGCGGGAGGCGACGCGCCTGGGGCTGAAGGCGCTGCTGGTCGAACAGGAAGACTTCGCCTGGGGCACGTCCAGCCGCTCGTCGAAACTGGTGCACGGCGGCCTTCGCTACCTGAAAGAGGGTAAGGTACGGTTAACGCTGGCCTCGGTCCAGGAGCGAGAGCGGCTGATCGAGGAAGGGCCCGGCCTCATCGACCCGCTGGGCTTCCTGCTGGCAACGTACAGGGGCGACTTCCCCGGCAAGTGGACCTACGGCGCCGGACTGACGGTCTACGATCTGCTGGCGCTGCAGTGGGGGCATCGCTACTATAGCGCCGAGGACTTCCAGATGCTGGCGCCGCACATCGTCAAGGACGGGCTGGTGGGCGGCTGGCGCTACGGTGACGCGCAGACGGACGACGCGCGGCTGGTACTGCGTGTGATTTTCGAATCCGTCGCCGACGGCGCAACCGCGCTCAACTACTGCCGCGCCGAACAGGTGCTCCGCGACGACGGACGAGTGGTCGGCGTGCGCCTGCACGACCGGGAGCGCGACCACCGGGCCGACGTGCGCGCCGCCGTCGTCATCAACGCGACGGGCGCCTGGGCCGACGAGTTGCGCGAACAGGTCGGGGCGCGTCCGCGCATCCGCCCGCTCCGGGGCAGCCACCTGGTCTTCCCGGCGTGGCAACTACCGCTGGCGCAGGCCATCAGCTTCCTGCACCCCCTCGACCGGCGGCCCGTCTTTCTCTTTCCGTGGGAAGGCGTGACGCTGGTGGGCACCACGGACCTCGACCACGAGCAGCCCCTGAACGCGGAACCGCAGATCACGCCGGACGAGGTCGCCTATCTCATGGCAGCGGTGGAGGCGCAGTTCCCCTCGCTCCATCTGACGCTGGACGACGTGATTAGCACCTTCGCGGGCGTGCGGCCCGTCATCGGCTCCGGCAAGATCGATCCGTCGAAGGAATCACGCGACCACGTCGTCTGGGACGAGCAGGGACTGCTGACGGTGACCGGGGGGAAGCTGACGACGTTCCGTAAGATCGCTCTGGACACGCTAAACGCCATCGAACCCCGGCTGCCACAAATGGGCGATCTGGAAGACGACGTGCCGGTGCTCAATCCCGTGGATGTACCGCTGCCGGGTGGCGAAGATCTGGAGCCTGCGCAACGCCAACGCTTGCTGGGGCGCTACGGCGCCGCTGCCCCCCATCTGACCGAAGCGGCGCAGCCTGGCGAATTGGAAGAGATCCCCGGCACCGAGACGCTCTGGGCTGAACTGCGCTGGGCCGCGCGGAGCGAAGCGGTCGAGCATCTGGACGACCTGCTGCTGCGCCGGACGCGGCTGGGCATCCTGCTACCCGAAGGCGGACGCGCGATTCTGCCCAACGTCCGCGCCATCTGCCAGCGAGAATTGAGCTGGGACGACATCCGTTGGGAGGCTGAGGTCACGGCGTATCTTGAGCTCTGGGACTGCTGCTACAGCCTGCCGCCCAAAGCATCCATCCCCGATTGGAAAGCCGCGCTGACCAACGCCGACGCCCAGCGCACCGAACGCCATCCCCGTCGCCGCAAAATCATGGCGGGTTCTGTCCTGGGAGCGATATTGCTAGGATTGGGAATCGCAGGAGGGATGATATACTTGAGAAATCAGGAGTCATAAGTCACGAGTTTCACTACCGGACACTTTTTCGAAACGCTGGCATAAGTTACACGGAGAGCACAGAAAGCGCATAGAGATGCGCAGAGAGTTCAACACTAAAAACATACCTGGGTTTTTTGTATAAGTCTGTGCTATGAATAGGTACTCCTTGAGATTCTTGAGATGGTTCAGAAATAGGTTAACACTTTCGGCAAGCGCAGCGTTTTAAGTAGGAGCGGATGGACGGCACTTCGGCTAGCACTTGCCCTAGCGGAGTCACGTTTTGGGCTGCCTCATAAGACGGTTCACGCATGGTCTAAACCTAATCAATCCGGAAAATGAACCGCCCCAGATTCTTTCTGCATAATCGTTTTTGACTATCAAAACTGGCTACTTCTTTTCTTGGCATGAGTCCGTGCTTTGTTGCTTTCATAAGGTGACAGGGCTTGTAAGCCACGAAGGGCAACGGAGTGGCGTCGGACAGCGTAAAACGGCACTCCACTGGGTTCCGTGCCTGACTACGAACCTTGGCTGCACTGAAAAAAGGTGCAGCCAAAGAGAAATATAGGCTTATTATGTAGGGGTTGAATGAAACCCCCTAAGTGACTAATTCGACAATGTTAACTTCCGCTGCACGGCGGTTACCATGGTCAGTAGACCATAGGTCTACGAAAACCACGTGCTACGGCTGCAAAGTCGCTCCGGACGGATGCGTCCTGGATCTACGACCT
>DAOTUH010000050.1:0-5869 GCA_034437255.1 Anaerolineae bacterium | reverse complement strand
CCATCATTGGGCGTAATGAGCAAAGACACTGAAGGCATCCATTCAATGACTTGAGTGCCGGCTTCATAGGCCTCACTTTCAGGTTTATTCCATCCTGTCAAGTTATTCATATTGTAATGATAAGCAACTATGAGGCGCAACGCATCCTCAGATTCTTTATCCTCTTTAGATACATAATCAGGCCAGAAAGTGTCTATGTATTCATTCTGAGGAGTTCGTGCAGCATCAAGATGAGCGGCCAAATACTCAATACTCCAATCCTGATCGCCTAACCTGCCTATCATTTTCATCCTTTCGAAAGGATATTTATGAATTCCAAATAGGTACATGAAATCCATTCCTTCAATGGTACAAAGGTTAAATGGTGACCAAGGATCTGGTATGTCTATAGTAACTGGTAGGATAACTGAATCTTCGGCAAAATAGAAATCCAATGGTTCACCTGTATGTGGATTGTATACCATTTCTAAAGAGTTCAAATACATCGCCACTTCAGGCTTGATTGCACCAATTCCCTGTGACCGTCCGGCTTTGAAGTAAGGTCAGTATTTGGGCCCGATAGTGATGTCACGTATAAAGAAGTCCGGTTGGGTAGTTGAAGCATCGATGTAGACATTCCATATAAACTTGATAGCTTGTTGTGGTGTGTCTCCATAGTTCTCTTGCATAGAGCTTTCGGTTTCATTATTGTTCTCAAGGTAAAGTACCGCACCTAAGAACTCTGGAAGAAGATTGTGCCGGTTAGCAGCGTTGATGATAGTATCTCTTTTAGATCTAATCACATCAGCTATCCAGTTGTCAGGATCAAAGGGAACGCCTTGTAACCACTAGGGTCAACTAAGAAAAGAGGACGGTTGACTACATAACTATAGAGATTTAAGGTTTGAGGTTGTTCAAGGATCGATATGGGATCTTCACTTGTAAACCGTCCCGCATTGCTATCATACCATCTCGCCCGCAGGTACTGCAACCCCACCGCCGCATCAAACCACTCGCGCCCCTAAGGCAAGCCCGCAGGGTGTAGCCGTGGGCGTAGCCCAGCCCCGGCTGCGCATCGCCCATCTCGACGCCGTAGGGCGTCCACTCGCGGGCGGCGGTCACCGCGCCTTGGACGTCCGTCGTCTGCCGCACGCTCCCTAGCGCGTCGGGGAGGTAATAGGTCCACGCATCGTCCGCAAACTGGCCCAGGGTCTCGTGCCCGACGAGATACAGGGCGTCGCCGTCGCTCAGGAGTTCCGGCACGCCGGTGGCCCAGTCCCAGGCGAAGGTAATTGCGCCATTATCGCCGGCTTGGGTTATGTGTAGCCCGCCACGGCAAAGTGATGGGCTTATAATCGCTTAGAGAACCTTTTGACCAAATGTATACTTCAATCCCTCTCATCATCCACCGCAAAGCCCGACCACTCGAATTTCTCCCAAAAGCCAGCAGCATAATTCTCGTTGTTTTCATAATCCATTAAAGTGAACGGGGAATAGTATTCTATACGTTCTATGCTAAATGAAGGGGAAAATGGAAGTGAATGTCCGTCTTTTGTGTAAAGACCGTCCAGTTTGTAGCTATAGGCTAGTATACCTTGCTCAGGCCATGCGAATTCAACCCTATCAAACGGCGAGGCGCTACATTCAACTTCACCACTTTCACAGCTTGTAGCAAAGTAGAGAATTGTCGGCGGGCCGTAAGTCGCTACGAGTTCTTCTAATGTAAGTTCACATGAATTGTAGCTAACACCAATAACATACTCATGGCTATCATACAACAATTGTGCTGAATTTTCTTCTGATCCCCAAAAACCTTCAGCCTCTTGTTCACTAGGTAGGCGAACTGACTCCGGGTAAGTAACTATGTAACCGTCGTTACCCAACCAAGATTGTGCTTCGACCAGCGTTGTCTGATCTGGAACAATGTCACACAAAGGCGGTGGGGTATCCATAATCTTGCCACAGTATTCGGTGCTCGGTGGGTAGCATTGCATTTCTTCATTTGTCATTATTGCTGGCGGCGTTGCTGTTGGAACAGATGTTGCTGTTTGGACTGGTATTACTGTCGGAGTAAGCGTTGTCTTGGGTATTGTTGTGGGTGTTGAAGCAGAGTTATCTCCGCATCCTGTCAAGAACATACTAGGCATAAGAGGGATCAATACCATCAGCAGTTTCCATTCCTTCATTATTGACTCCCTAACTATTGTACGTGTACAACAAAGTCATTCTCGACGAAATCGCGTACATGGGACAAGTCAAGCGGATTCAGTCTATCATCAAAAGATACATGGAGCCGGTTGTCGTAAACTGTTGGCGCTGCAACGTACACACCGACACTGTTTGCCAAGGCTTCCCAAGGGTTGGCGTTGTAAGCATCGTTACAACCGACCTGAGGGTCACAATCTCCGCAACATACAGACATAGTGCCATCGACAGAAACAGAAGAAACTGGATACCGGCCCCATTTGCCATCATTTCTACGAATAAATCCCCTCACTTGGTCGCAATACTCTACATAGATGGGTTGGGTTTTATTAGGAGGAGCTTGATTGACGATATGAACCACCAGATGGGTCAATTCGTGGGCGAAACTCGCAGTCATTCGGTTTTCCAAACTGAATTGCCGCGCAAGATTCAGAAAATCCCCACTCGCAGTATCTACTTGTAATCTGTTTGCACCAACCCGAATTCCAGCCCAGCTAGCTTCATAATTGTAGTTTAACTTTCTATTTGGTAAACCAGGGGGATCATAAACAACAACCACTTTATTCCCCAAGGCATTTCCCATATGCTGGCCAAAAGCCGGCCCGATTAGCAATTCCATCCCTCGTATAGCTCGGTTGAGAGCTCTTAGCATGATAGGGTCAACCGTATTCCATTTCTGTACTGTCTCTCCCCGATTGACACTATAAACCTGATCCACATCTTCATGTCCCAAATAGATATTCAATCTTTCAAAGGGCTGATAGTCAGGATTGGTAGAACACCACATCCCACTTCCTGGGACATAGCCAGCGATTGCTAGTCTCCAAATCAGTTCATCAATCTCACCACTGGGGTCTGTGCGATTGACAGGGTTGTCACTTGCATAGGGATAGGGCAAAAGCGAAATTGGACGTAATGGATCCCCCTCCCAAGGATCACGCGACGTAAACCGCCCCGTCGCGACGTCATACCACCGGGCGCGGAGGTACTGCGCCTCCACCTCCGCGTCGAACCACTCGCCGGTATACCCCAGCCCCGGCTGCGCATCGCCCATCTCGACGCCGTAGGGCGTCCACTCGCGGGCGGCGGTCACCGCGCCCGTGGCGTCCGTCGCTTGGCGCACGCTACCCAGGGCATCGGGGAGGTGGTAGGTCCACACATCGTCCGCGAACTGGCCCAGGGTCTCGTGCCCGACGAGGTACAGGGCATCGCCGTCGCTCAACATCTCCGGCACGCCGGTGGCCCAGTCCCAGGTGTAAGCAACGGATGGGCCAGATTTTGCCTCTTTTGTCACACGCAGTCCGTCGGCATTATAGCCATAGATGATGGCATCGGTGGCGCTATCCGCACGCACCATCCGACCGGCGGCGTTGTAGTCGTAGGTGAAGGCGCCGTCGCCGATGAGGTTGCCGCGCGCATCCCAGGTGTAGGTCTCGATGCTGGCATCTGGATGCTGGATCTCGGTGAGGCGATTGGCGGCATCGTAGGTGTAGGTGATGACGCCCGCAGTATCCGTCATCGCGGTGCGGTTGCCGACGGCGTCGTAGGCGTAGGCGAAGGACTCGCCGGTGGAGTAGTCGGCGGCGGTGAGGCGGTTGAGGGGATCATAGGTGTGTAGCTGATCCCGCACGTGACGCCGCTGACGGTCTCCGTGACGCGCGTGCGGTTGCCGGTGGAATCTATCGCATAGCGGTAGTGCGCCAGCACGGTTATCCCGCGCGCGTGGCACAAGACGGTCAGCCCATTTTCACTCTAACAAGCAGCTAGGGGGTCGTAGTAACCCATTCTGGAATCAGCGTAAAACTATCAGGATATTGTGCCGTTAAGTTAACTAGCTCCCGGCTTTCAATACTCACTGAGTAGATATCATATTTGCCCTCACCACTGTAGCCTTGAAAAATTAGTCGTTGACCATCCGGGGTATAGGTTAATCGCTGACCATTTTCAATGAATAACTCAGTAAGTTCCAATTGGTTAAGCGCGCCGCTCTCGACATCAATGGTAACAAGACCAATCGAATAGAAATACGTAGCCATAGATTTCCCATCAGGACTCCAAACCCACACATTTGTACAAGCGTTATCCACATCAAAAGGTGTCTGCAAACGCCGTAATCCACTTCCATCTGGATGTATAAGGTAATTATGCATCAAAGCCAGGTAAATATATTGGCCATCGGGAGACCAGTTTGGTTGTGGGTCGCAATACATATCCAACGGATTGGCCGTGCTACTTACATCTAGCAACTTTCGTGCTGTGTTGCCGTCAAGACCAATGACATATACCTCTGGCGAAGGCGTCAGTGAGCCAAATGCTCTACCTACCTGGATGGCCAAGTACTGGCTATCAGGGGACCAGGAAATACTTGTGACCCCTCTTATATCCATTACGGAGCGCACCTCACTACCATCAGGTTTCATAATATAAAGTCCGGCACAACCAATCATTGAATCATCTGGATTTCCATGCCGCTCTTCAAAGCTCGAATCCCGATTACAGGCTTCCCGCCCCGATGTAAATGCTATGTACTGTCCGTCTGGTGACCAAGTGGGCTTCTCGTCAGCTGCTGGATTGTTAGTCAAATTAATGAGATTAGTGCCATCAGCATTAGCGCGAAATATCTCTCGGTTCTGTTGACTTTCAGGGGAAGCAACAGAAGCCACGTACAACACATAACGACCATCCGGCGACCAAGTCAAATCCAGTCTATCCAATAAACCAAAGGAGCCTATAACCTTTGCCTCTAAAGCAAAGACCGGAAAATCTGGCAATTCTTGTAATGTTCTATTTTCTACGTCCAACAATACCAAAGGGTCCCCAACAGAAAGAGTATGTGCAAGACTAGGACTCGTAGTATCTGGCGCCGGATATCCCCGAGATACCAACAAATACTGTTTTTTGGGGGGACTAGTCCCTAGCGAGCAAGACAAACAAAGGCATAAGACGATGATACAAACAAAGAACACTTTATAGCAATTTCCAACTATTGTGTACCACTTCATATTCACGCCCCTAATTCTCTCATGGACCAACAACCAATGGATTAGAAGAGAATGAGACTGGTCCTGCTGGCCAATATAGGGCAGGGTCTTTTGGAACTCCGCCTACCAGGAAGGATAGATGTAAATGCGGGGTAGATGTACCATAGGACCCATAATCACCGATTTTTTGCCCACGTGTTACCTGCGTGGGCAAATTGGGTTCAGCTTTAACGTGGGTATATTGTATTTCAACAGATTGACCATTCACGCTATGCACTATATCCACAATCATCGAGTTTTTCCACTGTACATTTCCATTCCATATTGCTTTAACGCTCGTAGATGCTGATGATACCATATCCCAACCATTATGAAAACACAATTTACACCCGTACCCCGGATATGGTAACTCTGGCTGTTGGAAATATTCACATTTGCAAGCTAAACATTCTGGGTCAATTCCCCAGGAAGATTTGTTATCTGATGATCCCCAGTCATACCAGCCATACCCATTCCAAAATGTAATCGGCTCATCCAAAGGTAATCGCCAATTCGCAGCACCTGGATTCGACGGTGGTAATGGGCCAGAAGGCGGTCCTGGTAACTCAACTAGATACTGGCTCGCTGCCCATGGCGCCCACGGTATCCATGGTGCCCATGATGGCGGCACCCCAGGCGAAGGAGGGTGAACCCCGGACTCGCCC
>DAOTUH010000049.1:0-23110 GCA_034437255.1 Anaerolineae bacterium | reverse complement strand
GTCGTAGAGGTAACCCCAGAGCGGGTAGAGCACCGAGGCGACGATGATGGCGAGGCTGGTCACGCCACCCATCTGCGCCTCGTTGATCTGAAAATCGTCCATGATGGACGTGGTCAGCGGCCCGATAAGAAGCTTGTCGGCCTGATGGAGCAGGAGAAAGAGGAACATGACGGCGGCGACGTACCAGCGATAGCGAGATTTCATCGATGCCTCCGGTTTAGTCAACGGATTAAACGGATGGAACGGATGGTTGTTGGCAGATGACACACAGATTTCACAGAGAATCAATCAAGGGAACCCAGGGTTGATCGAATGCCTCGGCCGGTTGTGTGGGCTCGTTGGGCGAAAGCCCGTCGGGGTCGTTGGCCACCGCGCCGGGCGGCGCAGGCACCGGCCCCTGGAGCAGCGGATCGTCCGTCACCTGCATCCAGCGCAGCAGGCGACCGCGCATGTCGTCAAGCACGTCCCGCGTTCGGGGGTCGGCGGCGAGGTTGTGCGCCTCGTTGGGATCGAAGACCAGATCGAAGAGAACCTCCTGCGGCTGCGGACGGTCGGCCCAGCCGTGCGCCAGCCAGACACCCTTGCTTGGGCTGTCGTCGCAGTTAGGCAGGACTGCGCGCTCGCGCCCGTCGAAGCGGCGGATGTACTTGTACCGCGCGGTGCGCACGCAGCGCTGTGGCTCGTAGGCCGCGTGGTAGGTGACCTCGGCGAAGACTTCGTCGCGGATGCTCTCGGCTTCCCCGCGCACCAGCGGCAGCAAGGACGCGCCTCGCAGCCAGGGCGGCGGCGCGAGATCAAGCAGATCGCAGAGCGTGGGGAAGATATCGACGTGGGAGACCAGGGCGTCGATGACACGCCCGCCGTGGAAGCCGCCCGGCCCACGCACGATGAGCAGCACGCCGATACCGTGATCGGTGAGCGTGCACTTCATGCCGGGGAAGGCAATGCCGTGGTCGGTGGTGCAGATGACGAGCGTCTTCTCGGCGAGGTCAGCCCCGTCCAGCGCGCGCAGAATCCGCCCGTAGTTCGCGTCGAGCCGGCGCGCCGAGGTTTTGAAGGCCGCCATGTCCCGCCAGGTCTCCGGCGTATCCGGCAGCGGGTCGGGCGGACGCGCATATCGGGCGTCTTCCGTGGGCACAGGAAACGGACGGTGGGTCTTCTGAAAGCCCACCGAGAGGAAGAAAGGCTGCTGCGGCGGCGCGTGCGTCAGAAAGTCAACGGCGGCCTGGGTGCGCGCTTCGGTGGCGCCGCCGGGCCACGCCTGATCGTAACCGATCTGCTCCACGTGCGCGCCGTCGACGATGTGCTGCGTTCCGACCAGCGCAGCGTGATAGTCGGCCTGACGCAGGGTGTGAATGACGTGCTGACCGTAGTCGTTGAGACGCCAGCCCCGGTGCGCAAGCCCCGTCATGCCGGCTTCGTGCGGATACGTCCCGGTCAGCAGTGACGCGCGGCTGGGCGAACAGGTCGGCGCGGCGCAGAAGGTCTGCCGGAAGCGCACGCCCTCGTCAGCCAGCTGCTGGAGATGCGGCGTCGGCACGTCGTAGCCGTAGGGCCGGACGTAGCGCCCGGTGTCGTGCGAGTGCAGATAAAGAATGTTGGGACGTTGCGCCATAACCCGCTATCGCTTTACCGAGCCGGCGGCGACGCCACGAATGATGTATTTCTGGAGCGCCAGGAAAAAGACGATGATGGGCAGCATGCCCATGGTCAGCGTCGCCAACGCCAGGTTCCACCGGTCAGTGTATTTACCCAGGAAACTGAAGACAGCCAGGGGGATGGTCCGCTTCGCCGGGTCGTAGAGCACCAGCAGCGGCAAGAGAAAGTCGTTCCAGATCCAGAAAGCGTGCAAGATCACCACCGTGGCGAGCATCGGACGCAGAATCGGCAGCACCACCAGGAAGAAAGTCTGAAATGAATTGCAGCCGTCGATGATGGCTGCCTCTTCGATCTCCCGAGGCACCGACGCCTTGATAAAGCCATGGAACAGAAAGACGGTGAACGGCATACCAAACCCCAGGTAGATGATAATCAATCCTGGCCGATTGTCCAGCAGCTTCAACGCGCTGCCGACTTTCATCAAGGGGATCATCACCGACTGGAAGGGGACTACCATCGCCGCGACAAAGATGGTGAAGATGATGTTGTTGATCCGATGGGGCGCGCGCGCCAGCCGCCAGGCCGCCATGGCGCCCAAAAGCACCAGCAAGGTGATGCTCACAATGGTGATGACCAGCGAGTTGAGAGTGGCACGCGGGAACCGCACCGTCGTCCAGGCGACCTGATAGTTCTCAAAGACCAACGGGCGCGGAAATGACGCCGCGCTGCGCAAGACCGCGCCGTAATCCTTCAGCGAGTTGATGATGACGAGGTAGAACGGCGAGAGGAAGATGATGGCTAGCACGGCGATCACGACACTGAGCGCAATAAGTCCAACACGTAGATACGAGGATTTCACCTTCGAGGGCGTGCTTTCCAAAGACTCTGTTTTCATGTGTTTTGCCGTCATTGTTCAATCTCCATGCGTTTGGTTGCGGACACCTGAAGCAGCGTGACCAAGCCGACGACGAGGAAGAAGATCACGGCTTTGGCCGAGGCAAGGCCGTAGTTGTTATATTCGAAGGCCTCCTTGTAGATATTCAACGCAAACGCTTCGGTGCTGCCGTAGGGACCGCCTTTGGTCAAAGAAAAGATCACGTCGAAGAGTTTGGACGACCAGGAGAGCATAAGAAAGAGACAGACCGTGAAAGCTGGCGCAATCAGGGGCAGAGTGATGTGCCAGATTAGCTGCCACCAGGACGCGCCGTCGATCTTCGCCGCTTCCACCAGACTCTCGTCGATGGTGACAATAGCCGCGATGTAAATCACCATCAGGTAGCCGGCGGTTTTCCAGACGAAGACGATGACCGTCGCCCAGAAGCCCGTCGCCGGCGTGCCCAGCCACGGCAGTTTGAAAAAGCCAAGATTGGTCAGTTCCGCAAAGGAGCTGAAGGCGGTGCTAAAGATAAAGCGCCAGATAAAGCCCAGGATGATGCCGCCGATGACGTTGGGCAGGAAGAAGATGGCGCGATAAATCTTGGTGCCGCGTAGGGGCTGCGTCAGGGCTAGAGCGAGAAACAGCCCCAGCAAGTTGGAGAGCACCGTACAGGTCAGCGTGAAGCGGATAGTGTACCAGGCGGACCTGGCGACGGCGGGATCTTCCGTGAAAAGGTAACGATAGTTCTCCAATCCCACCCACGCTGCCTGCTTGCTGACGCCATCCCACTCAGTGAAGGAGTAATAGATGCCGAAGACAAAGGATGAGGCGACAATCAGAAGAAAGATGAAAAGCCCCGGCCCCACGAAAAGAACGTCCTCCCGGATGCTGCGCAGACGTTTCCAGTTCAAATGCATAAGGTACCACCCCTCAATTCTGTTGATATGAGTACTATCGAAGGACGCAAACTGTAGCGTCCTTCGATAGCTGTTTGGCAACCTGAACTGCTAATCCTTCAATCGCTCCCAGATCGCATCCAGCGTCTGCAGCGTGGTGAGCCAATCGGCCTCACCTGCCACGTACTTCTGTATAGCATCGGACATCTCGTTGGGCGAACCGTCGGGGAACTGCCCGAACATCCAGGGGATGGTCTTGTCGTCGCTGGCGTAGGTCAGGATATCCTGGCTGATCCCACCCAAGCCGGTCGGCTCGATGTCTCGGTAAGACGGGATAAAGCCGAACTCTTGTACCAGGTACTCCTTGCCGCGGTCGGAGCCTACCAAGAAGTTCAGGAACTCGCGGGCCGCCTCCTGCTCCTCGGGCGAGGAGTCGCCGTTGACGACGAAGTAGAAGGGAACGCCCACGGCGAGTTTGTCTGCCGCCTCGGCGTTATTGCTCAGCGGCATGGGCAGCAGGCCGATCTGCGCGTCAGGATTGGCTTCCAAAATGTCCTTTTCCTTCCAGTTGCCCTGCTGGATCATGGCGACGTCGCCGTTGACGAACATCTCCACCTGCTTGCGGTTATCCGTGGTCAGCGGGTTGTCCTCACCGTGCGCCACGTTGAGATCGATGAGCTGCTGCAGCGCCACGAACTCCTCGGTGCCAGCCAGGGTCTCTTCACCGGCGTACATGGCGTCTATGAAGGCCTGGGGATCGTCCTGCCGGGCGAAAGGAATGTTCATCAGGTGCAGCCCGTTGACCCACCACTCGCCGTAGCCGGTGCCGAAGGGCGTCACGCCAATCGCTTCGATCTTCTCCGCCGCCGCTTCCAACTCCTCCAGCGTGCGCGGGCGCTCTGTGATCCCAGCCTCTTCAAAGATCTCCTTGTTGTAGATGTAACCGTAGCCCTCCAGATTGACCGGCATGCCCATGATCTTGCCGTCGATCTTCAGCCCGTCGCGGGCGAAGGGCACCGCACGGTCGACCCACGGCTCGTCGCTCAAGTCGGTCAGGAAGTCGCTGAAGACGTCCGCTTGCGCAGTCCCCTCGACGATGAAGATATCAGGGCCGTGATCGGCGGCGAACTTCGACTTCAGGATGGGCATCCACTGGGAGCCGCCGCCGATGATCTCGTTGATGAAGGTGATATTGGGGTTCATCTCCGAGTACTCGTCAGTGAGCGCCTGCCACTCCGCTTGCAGGTTGACCTTGAAGTGGAAAACGTGCAATTCTATACTGGCGTCCTCGACACTCGCCTCCTCTTCCGCTGGCTCAGCCTGCTGACAAGCGGGCAGTAGCAATCCAGCAATCAACACAAATACCATCAACAGATACGTGCGTTTCATCAGATCCTCCTCGTTTTTATGTCACGCGTTTGTATGTCTACATGTTTGTTAACCATCAACGTTGCTCACGCAATAGCCACCTCCTTCGTGCGTAGTCGGAGGGCTCTCGGAGGATTTTCTTTGCTGATGACACGAATATGATATAATCCAGGTCAGCAAAGACGCACCACGGTGTCCAGACGCGCGAGCGAAGGGCCCGTCACGCGCTTTGTCACCTTTGGGAGATACCGACTGACTTGGCGGTGAGACGGTGTCTCCCGGCTTATTTCCTAGAGATGCCTCCTGATAACGTCCGAATGACCCTGCAAATCCTCAATTTAGGAAAGCTTACGAACCACGTAGTAATTGTCGGTGGCATGCACCACCAGGACGATGGCGCCCATCACCGTAGCGCTGCGCCCCAACGTTGAGGCGACGATGCGCGGGCTGCGAGGGATGACGCCGTCAATGCGCTCGTAGACGCCATCAATCAACAGATCGGCCTGCTGCGCCACGCCACCGGATAACACGACCAGCTCCAGATCAAGCAGTGTGTTGATGTTAGCAATGCCAAGCGCAAGATAATCGATGGTCTCCTCGACCACGTCGTTAGCCCACTGTTCCCCAGCGCGGGCAGCAGCGAACACATCTTCCGCCGGGGGGGGCTGCGCCTCACCGGCCAGGCCCAACCGTTGGGCAGCGCGCTCTCCAATGCCGGTGCCGGAGATAATACTTTCTAGCGCCCCGAAGGTCTCGTAAAGTTGCCCCAGCGCATCGACGTTGGGCACGATGTAGCCCACTTCGCCGGAAGCCTTGGAGTGCCCACGATAGAGCGCCCCCTCTAGGACAAGGCCTGCTCCCACACCGGTGCCCATGCTGATGAGCACCATGTTCTGCACATCTTTTCCGGCGCCAAACCAATGCTCGCCCAGCACAGCCAGGTTGACGTCGTTATCCACAAAGACAGGAAGGGGAAATTGCTCTCGTAAACGCTCTTGCAAGGGAAATTCGCGCCAGTTCAAACTGGGCGCCCACTCCACGACGCCCACACGGTTCTTGGTGATACCCGGCGCACCGACGGCGATGCCCCGTACGTCCTGGCCCGCAGGCACCTCCTCCAACAAAGTCTCGATCATGCCGACCACTAGATCTAAACTCTCTTCGCCCGTCGTCCCATGATGACGCAACGTCACCTCGTGGAGCAACTCCCCGCCGATATTGGACAACGCACCGTATAGCTTCGTACCGCCCAGATCAATGCCGATGACGGCATAGGCATCTTTGTTGTACGCGATGAGGCTGCGTCTACGCCCCATGCCCTGCTGAGCCTGACCCGCTTCCGCCAGCAGCCCCTCTGCAAACAAGTCGTCGACGACGCGCATGACCGTGGGCATGCTGACATCCAACTGTTTGGCGATAGCCGTACGGGAGGTGGGTGAGTTGAGCCGGATAAACTCCAGAATGGCAGAACGGTTGATGAGTCGCATCTGATTGGCGTTGATGGTTCTCGGGATCATAAGCGTATCCTTATGTCTGTGGTCGGAGCCAGACGACTTACTTACTTTCTGAAAGTAAGTCACAAGAATATTTTAACAGAAGATTAAGGGGTTGTCAAGAGGCAAAATTTTCGGGGGTATAGTAGCCGCGATTTCTAAATCGCGCACTTCGCATGATCAGACTGAAAGTTTAACCATAGATTTCACAGATTCACACAGAAAATGAAAAATCAGTGAAAATCCGTGCCATCCGGGGTAAAAATTTAAGATCGTTTTTGGGCCACCCGGCGAAATCCCAGAGACTCACAAATGATTGGGGACATGTAGCCGCGATTTCTAAATCGCGCACTCTGAAGCGCGAAATGGATTTCGCGGCTACTTAGCGCCGGTTTGCAAGACAGCGATATGATTTTTCCCTATATTCTATCGTATACCCCCGCGTGATCCTTGCACGCTCATAAAGGCGCATAAGAGAGCGATCAACGACTCACGGCAACGATTCCCACAAGACCGGCACCGGTGTGGACAGCCAGCCCCGCCGTGAACTCTGCCCGAATGACGTCCTTGGGACAGGAAATCGCTTCACACAGTCGCGACTCAAGCGAGTACGTCTCCTCAAGCGCGGTGACGTGGATCAGCGCCAGCTGCTCCAGTTCCCGGCCATTAGCATCCTGGACGATCCGCTCCACAAGGCGTTGCTGCGCTTTGCGGCGCGTGCGAACCTTCTCCAGCATCTCCAACTTCCCGTCCTGGCACGTCAAGATGGGGCGAATATTGAGGACACCGGCCATGCCCGCCGCGATACGGCCGACACGACCGCTCATAGCCAGGTATTTGAGCGTCGCCAGCGCCGCATAGATGTGCGTACGATCACGAACGCTCTCTGCGGCGGCAAGCGCCGCTTCGCAGGGTGCACCTGCGCGCGCAGCCTTCGCCGCTTCCAGCGCCATGAACCCCTGCCCCATGGAGATGCTCCGCGTATCGACCACGGTGATTGGGCGGTCGGCCAGATGTTCGCGGGCCGTCTGCGCCACGTCGTAGGTCGCGCTGACCTCGCTGCTGACGCAGAAACAGATCACCTCATCAGCGCCATCCTCGAACGCCTGTTGGTAAACCTCGATAAACTTGCCGGGTGTCGGCGCCGATGTGGTCGGCAGCTTCTGCTCGCGGTCGACCCGCTCGAAAAGCTCCGCGTCGTTGATCTCCAAGCCGGATTCCAGACATTCCTCGCCAAAATGCACGTTGATCGGCACCAGATAGATCCCGTATTCAGCCGCCAACGTCAACGGCAGGCTGGCATCCGTATCTGTGATAATCGCTATCTTGTTCATAAATCCCTCCTTGAAAAATAGTATCTATTTTGTCTTCTGAGATGCAACGCACTTTCGCCGAAGTTGACAAGCCAAAACGTGCGAACCCATATCTGAAGAACTTCGTAGCGCGATTTAATTGGATTCGCACGTGCGTTGCACCTGGGCTACTCACAAAACTAAGTGATTACCCAAAAATGAATTCTGATAATTTAGCAGCATACGGCCTGCCAAGTTCTACAGCAACAAAAGTATATGCGGACTCAAAACAAATCTACGCAATCACCACCTTCTTTCGCCACAAAACTCCCAACTCACGAACCCGTGTACTCCGGGCCCACTACACGTTTGCATTCCATCACAGGGAGAACAGCAGCACCACCGCCGTTGCCGCGACGCTCAAGACCGCCGGGGCCATCCGACGATAGATAGGCCCCCACTCCGCGTGGAAGTAGACGCGCGTCAGGGCCAGGCAGAGGTGGAGCGGGGAGAGCATCACGCCCAAGAAGCCACCCGCCATCAGCCACGCGGCCCACGACGGCGCGATGATGCCCGCACTGTTCACTAACAGCGGCGCTACCACAGGGAATCCGATGCTGAACGCTGCCGATGCTAGGCCAGTCAGCAATCCGGCGATAAAGGGCACGGCGAACGTCACCAGAACCAGGGGCACGTTGAGGCGCGTCAGCTCCTGTGAGACCGCAACGACGGCCCCGCTCTCGTCCAGCACACGACGGAAGATCAGCGCGCCGAAGATCACGACGACGGTTTTCCACGGTATCCGCTCCCGAAAGATATTCCAGAGATCGCCGGGGGGCAAACGCTTGATCAGCATCAGGAGCGTGATGGTCACCAATAGACTGATGATCAAATTGAACCGGTCGTCCACCGGCAGAACCAGCGAAAGCCCGATCACCAGCACAATCGACCAGATGCTACTCGCCAACGTGCGCAGTGGGTGCGAGACAGAGGGCACCTTCTTGGACTCGCCATCAGAAGCGCGCAGGCCGAAGAGCCCAAAGACGGCTCCGCCCGCAATGGCCGCGGCTGCCAGCGGCCAGGTGGCGCTCGCCAACTCAAAGGTCGTCATCCCCATTAACGCCGACGCCAGCATCATCGAGGGATAGAGCGGAAAGACACACTCCCAGACGTGCCGGAACCAGTAGTTGACGAAGGTCTTGCGCTCCGAATCGGCCCCCAGGCCATTCCCAACCTCCTGAACCATGGGCGCGGAGAACATGGCGCCGCCGACCATGGGCAGCAGACCGATCAGCGCCGGCAGCGCCGCGATGGCAACCGGCCCTGGGATTAGAGCGCGGAGCGCCTCCACCATCCCCTGCAAGCTCGCCGTCTGACGTAACAGCTCGCTGAGCACCATGATCAGGACGACGACCGCCGCCAAGCGGAGCGTCAACATGTCAACGGATGCCAGCACCGCATCCTGCGCCACGTTAAGCAGGGGGTATCCAAACCACAAGCCAATAGCCCCGGACGCAATCAACAGCACCACGGCGAGATTCCATTTGCGGCTTAACAGAAACACAATGCCAATAAAAACCAACACCAACTTCAAAAGCGCATTCATCTTTTCCCCTGCGATATAACGTCTGAAATTACGGTATTAAGATTTAGCCAGGTGCAACGCACCTTCGAAAGCTTGAAAATGACCGGTTCATGCACGTTCAGGTGGATTTTGATCCTGCATAACCAGACAAGCGTAGGTGCATTGCACCTTATACCGTAACTTCAAATAACGTACAGGTTGGTACGGAGGCAGTATAAGAGAGATGCGCTGAAAGTCCAACGAAGAATACAACGGGACATTTACAAGATAGAGAGATAATTGTATACTAAATCCAGCAATAAATTAGGGATCACGACGCGCAAATCAAAACGCAAAGGAGGGCTGGAAGATGAAAGCAGATATTGGCATCATCGGGTTAGGCGTGATGGGGCAGATGTTAGCCCTGAATATGGAGCGAAACGGACAGACGGTGGCTGGCTACGATCTCGACGCGGAAAAGGTGGCGGCCTTCGAAGATGAGCATCCAGACAAGCAGCTGGTCGGCAGCACGACGGTCGACGCGTTTCTGGAGACGCTGGAGCAGCCCCGGCGAATTCTGATGATGGTGCCCTCGGGCCGACCTGTGGACGCCGTCATCGACAGCCTCAAGGACAGACTGGCCGAAGGCGACCTGCTTATCGACGGCGGAAACTCCTTCTTCCAGGAGACCGAGCGACGCGCCGAGGCGCTGGAGGACGCGGGCGTGCTCTACTTGGGCGTCGGCATCAGCGGCGGCGAGCAGGGCGCGCTCTGGGGCCCCTCACTCATGCCCGGCGGACGGCGCGCGGGCTGGGACCTGATGCAGCCGATATTGGAAGCCGTTGCCGCCAAGGTCGATGACGCACCCTGCGTCACCTACATCGGGCCAGGGGGCGCGGGCCACTACGTCAAGATGGTACACAACGGCATCGAGTACGCCATTATGCAGCTCATCGCCGAGGCCTACGACATCTTACACCACGTCGTCGGCCTGACCATGGCGGAACTCCACGAGACCTTCGCCGCCTGGAACGAGGCGGAATTGGAATCGTACCTGATTGAGATCACGGCGGATATCTTCGACACGACGGACGAAGAGACCGGCCAACCAATCCTGGATGTGATTCTCGATAAAGCCAAGCAGAAGGGCACAGGCAAATGGACGTCGCAGAACGCCATGGACGTGGGCTCGCCGGTACCGACCATCAGCGCGGCAGTGGAAGCGCGCGTGCTCTCCTCATTCAAAGTCGAACGCGACGCGGCCTCGGAAGTGCTGGAGGGACCGGAGATCTCGTTTACAGGTGACCGGGCGACCGCCATCACGGCCACGCGCGACGCGCTCTATGCAGGCATGATCTGTGCTTACGCCCAAGGCTTCTCGTTGATGCGGACAGCCGGCGCCGAGTACGACTACAATCTGGACTACGGCGATATCGCTAAGATCTGGCGCGGGGGATGCATCATCCGGGCGGCGTTCCTGGAGACCATCCGCACTGCCTACGCGCGGCACCCGGCGTTGTCCAATCTGCTGGTGGATGAAGAGATCGCGCAGATGGTGGAGGAGCGCCAGTCCGCGCTGCGGTACATCGTGCAGCTGGCGGTGCAGCAGGGCATTCCGGTACCGGGACTTAGCGCGGCGTTAGCCTACTTCGACGGCTACCGGACCGCGCGCCTGCCCGCCAACCTCATCCAGGCCCAACGCGACTACTTCGGCGCGCACACCTACCAGCGCGTGGACAAAGCGGGCACCTTCCACACGGCGTGGGTTGACGTCTACGAGAAACCGGGGAGTTGACGCTGATATACGACAGAACCTAGGGAAAAATCAGATCGCTGCCTTGCAAAGCGGCGCCAGGTAGCCGCGAAATCCATTTCGCGCTTCAGCGTGCGCGATTTAGAAGTCACGGCTACATTTTCCCAATCATCTGTCTGTATCTGTTTAGTCTTCTGAGGTGCGACGCACTTTCGCTGAAGTTCACGAGCCGGGGACTCTTAACCCATGCTTGGAGAACTTTGTAGCGCAGTTTGTTTCGATCTGTAAGTGCGTTGCACCTGGACGCTTACAAACCTAAATGATTGCATCTGTCTTATACTCGTTGACGTTAGATGCGCTTTTGACATTTCCCATTTGTCATTTGTCATTTGTCATTGTCCCAGAAGCGCTTTAGCACCCAAAACATCACTTCGGCGCCCTGCCCCACGGCCGCGACGGGGACACGCTCGTCGGCAGCGTGGAGGGTATCGAGCAGACCATCCGGCAGATCGAAGGGAACAAAGCCGTACATCTGAATGCCCAGCTTGGCGAAGTGCCGGGCGTCGGTGGCCCCGGCGACCATAAAGGGCATCGGCGTGCCGGCAGGATCGGCCTCGCGCACCAGATCTGCCAGGGTCTCGTAGCGTTCCAGATCAGCGGCGGGCGTGTCAGGATCGTAGTGCAGCACCTCCAGCTCCACCTCGTCGCCCAGGAGCGCACGCAACTCGCGCAGCGCGTCGTCGCGGTCGTAGCCGGGCAATAACCGCCCGTCGAGATCCAGCGTGATCTTCCCGGGGATGACGTTGATTTTTCGCCCGCCCCGCACCCTCGTCGGGCTGAAGGTGTTGTGCAACAACGGATCGAGCTGCTTGCCCTGATCGCCCAGCAGATCCAGCATCCTATCGGTGAGCGCAGGCGCACGCAGCGCACCGATGACCGCCCCCTGGGGGAACGGCAGCGCCCCCGCGATGACGTCTAACATCTGGCGCGCCACCGGCGTGACGTGGACGGGCGCGCGCTGCCGGTCGAGCGCGTGCAGCACGTCCGCCAGTTTCGCCATCGCCTCGCCACGTACGGGCACCGCGCCGTGTCCGCTCTTGCCCCGGATGACAACGCGCACGGTGCAGCCGTGCTTCTCCGCCACCATGATGGGATAGAACTTCGCGCCCGCCATGTGGACAGCGTAGCCGCCGCCCTCACCGATGGCGTAGCGCACGTCCGCGAAGCGCTCCGCGTGCTCCTTGACGAGATACTGCGCGCCGTACGCGCCGCCGACCTCCTCGTCGGCGACGATGACCAGCAGCACGTCGCCCGGCGGTCGATAGCCCTCGGCGTGGGCGCGCAGCACAGCGGCGGTCATCACAGCGACGGCGCCCTTGTCATCCAGCGTGCCGCGCCCCCAGATCATGCCGTCGGCGATCTCGGCGCTGAACGGCGGATGCGTCCACGTCTGATCCTCGGTGCTCACCACGTCGATATGGGCTTCCAGCATCAACGGCGGGGCCTCACCGCGCCCTCTCAAACGTGCGATGAGATTGAGACGGCGCTCGTTGCGTCCGATTACGTCGACCGGTAGGCCCGCCTCGCGCAGCAAGCCAGCGACATAGCGTACAGCCTCGGCCTCGTTGCCCGGCGGATTAGTAGTGTCAAAACGAACGAGGGTTTGCAGCAATTGGATCGGATGCGGATAGCGCGATGGTTTCATAAGAACTCCAAGAAGGTATCACCGGATTTAACGGATTCAGCGGATTAACACTTTCAAATCCGTTTAATCCGTTGATTTGGAACGCTGCGCAATCTCCGGCGCGACGTGGAAGAGGCGCCAGAGCACCGGCAGGGTGACCAGATTGACCGCCGCCAGCGTGAAAAAGACGGTGACGAAGCCCAGGTTATCGCTCAGGGCCGTCGCTGCGCCGTCCGCCAACGCCGCGCCAAGATTCGAGATCGCCATCATCAGCGCGAACATGGACGCCGCGATGCGCGCGTCGGCGATGTCCATCGCCAGGGCGAAGAAGACGGTCTCCTGGAAAGCCCAGATGACGCCCCAGGCGAGCCCCAGCCAGATCACCACAGCGGAGCCTGTTGCTGCGCCGATGAGCACGGCGACGACCGAGATCAGCACGACGGCGCCGTAGGCGCTCTCACGTCGCCCCAGCCGGTCGATGAGCAGGCCGCCGACCACCGCGCCGATGACCGCGCCGATGCCGCGCAGCGCGCCGTACTGCCCGATCATGGTCTCGGTCGCGGTGAACTGCTCGCTCATGAAGTAAGTCACTAACCCATCGACGCCAAAGGAGCCCAGCGAGTAGACGACGGCGTAGAGCGCGAAGAGCAGAAAGCAGGGGCGCGTCAGCGCGCGGAAGGCCGACCACTGGAACGTCGTCTCTGCTGAGCACCGTGCCGGTTCTTGCAGGCGCAGCACCCAGAGCAGCGGGAGGAGCATGGCGACGCCAATGATAGGGAAGACGATGCCATAGTCGTACCGCTGCACCAGCACGCCGAAGAGCAGCGAGAGCAGGACGAAGGCGGCGGCCCGTCCGCCCACCATCACGCCCTGCACGCGGCCCTGCTCGGCGTGGGGCGTGATGTCGATGGCGAGCCCATCGGTGGTGGAGTCGAAGAGCGTGACGGCGAAGGAGCCCAGCGTCACCAGCACGCTGAAGGCCAGCAAGTTGACGTCGGGCGCAGCCAGGGTTGCCGCACCGAAGGCCGCCGCCGCCAGCAGCAGGCCCAGCAATATGTAGGGCTTCCGGTGGCCCATGCCAAAGAGGTTCACCCGATCGCTGACCATGCCGATGAAGATCTTGAGCACGAAGGGCACCTGCAGAATCAGCGTCAGCAGGCCGATGACGTCGGGATTGACGCCCAGGTCGTTGAGATAGGGCTTCTGGAAATTGCGGAAGTACGCCAGCCCCACGCCCTGGACAACGTAGAGTGAGGCGAACATCAGCGTGCGGAAACGGCGGTTAGATTGGGTCATGGATCGGCTCCTGGGGATAACATCAACGGATTTAGCGGATGAAAAAGTCGGTCATCTGAAACCATCCTAAGAACCTATTTCTCGCCCCGGTTCCATTCTATCATAATTTCCTACACAGGCTGATACCAAACCTGGAAGAGGCGAACAACATCAAGGGATAAGAGAAGTGCAGGTGTAAGATAACACCTCAGCCAAGCAGCGTCTTGAGCGCCATGCCGGGAGCGAAAAGGGCGGCAGGCGAGCGCTTTCCCACCAAGATGCGGTTGAGTTGGACGGCGTAGTCGCGATCACGGGCAGCCCGGCGAAGGGAACGGTTAAGGATCCAGGCGCGGTTGAGCATCGACCGGGCCAGGCGCGCTGCGCGATGCGGTGCGTCAAAGCGTGCGTGGAAGTCGCGCCCGTAGGCCGCCAGCGCCGACGACGAGAACGCACCGCGACTCAGGGCCTCGATCGCTGCCTGGGCCGCCATCTCGCCGCTGACCAGGCTGTTGCCAATGCCCTCGCCGGTGAGCGGGCTCACGAGGCCCGCCGCTTCACCCGCGACCAACACGTTATCGGCATACGGCTTTACGTCCGGCGCGTCGGCGCGGAGCGGATGGCCGACGATGGGCGTCACCCGTCGCGCATCCGCGAGCCGGGCACGGGCGTGGGGATTCTCGGCGACGAAGGTCTCCAGCATCGCGCCCAGGTTCAGCCGCTGCTGCCGCACGTCCCGCACGTAGGCGCCGACGCCGACGTTGACCCGCCCACCACCCGACGGGAAGATCCAGCAATAACCAGGCAGTACCGAGGGCTCCCAGTGGATCTCCAGCTGGTGCGGATCGCCCGCATCGCCCTCGTAGTAGGCGCGGGCAGCCACCCACTCCGGCAGGCGCGGGGCCAGGCCCAGCCGCCGCGTGAAGGAGACGTTACCCCCGTCTGCGGCAATGACCAGCGGCGTATCGTACGAGACGGTTGCATGGTTGCGTTCGCCGACGATGCGAGCCCGATCGGGCGCGCGGCGCTCCAGCGCCCTAACGCGCGTGCCCTGATGCACGTTCGCACCCACGTCCACCGCCGTCTCGACGAGTTTCGCGTCCAGCACAGTCCGGGGCACGGTGTAGCTATAGCCCTGCACGTCCGGCGGCGAGGGGGCCACCGCAAACGTGCCGTCAGGTGAGGAGAGCAGGAATTGGCGATTGTCGTTGTGATCGTCCTGACGCACCCAATCGCCGAGGCCCATCTTTTCCCACATGCGGACAGCGTGATAGCCCAGGCCGTCGCCGCAGGATTTTTCGCGGGGAAAGGTCGCCTGATCGAGGAGAAGGACGTTGACGCCAGCCTTGGCGAGGAAGAAAGCAGCGGTCGCACCGGCGGGACCGGCGCCGACGATGATAACTTCGACGTTGTGTTGGGACAACGATAACCTCCGGTGACTGGTTGCTGGATGTTTGATGCTCCGACTCAGACGCTGATCCCTGCATACGGGATACTATTCTCGTCTTTGTCATTTGTCATTTTGCATTTGTCATTTCACGTTCGTCATTTTAGCATCTTCTTCCACATAAGGCAACGTGAAGGTAAACGTGGCCCCCTGTCCCGGCTCACTCGCTACGTCAACTTGACCGCCGTGCAGCTCAACGATCTGCTTGACGATTGCCAGCCCCAGTCCGCTACCGCCGTATTCCGTGCGGACGCGTGCCGTGTCACCGCGCCAGAAGCGTTCGAAGATGTAGGGCATCTCCTCCGGGGAAATGCCGACGCCGGTGTCGCTCACCGAGATCGCCACGTGCCCCTCGCGCGCCTGCGCCGAGAGCGTCACACTGCCACCGGGGGGCGTGTGCTGGAGCGCGTTGCTGATCAGGTTGCCCAACACCTGCGAGATGCGCCGCCAGTCGGCAGAGACCCTGGGCAGCGTCTCCGGCAGATCCAGCCCCAGGGTGACACCTCGATCCTCGGCTTGCGGCGTGAAATTGACGTAGGCGTCGCGCAGCAAGTCACCCACGTCAGTGGGGTGACGATCCAACCGTAGTTGGCCCGCCTCAGCCTGGGCCAACAAGTGCAGATCCTCGACGAGGTGCGTGAGTACCTCGGTTTCTTCAAGAACCGGCGCCAGGTGCTCTTCGGTGGCGGAATAGACGCCGTCGAGGATGCCTTCCAGCTTGCCGCGGATCACGCTCAGCGGCGTGCGCAGTTCGTGGGCGACGTCGGCGGTCATATTGCGGCGCAGCTCGTCGGCGCGCTGCAACTCGGCCGCCATGATGTTGAACGCTTCCGCCAGCTCACCAAACTCCCCGGCGTGCTCAATTGAGACGCGCACATCAAGATCACCGCCAGCCACGGTCCGTGTAGCCTGCGTCAGCTCGGTCACCGGGTGGCTGATGGAACGTGAAAGGATAAAGCTAAGCACCAGAGCGAACACAAAGAGATAGGCACTCGTCGTGTAGAGCTGGGTTCTGATCGTCTGGGTGGGCACGGGCGACGGTCGCCCTTGACGACGAGGCTCGAGGATGTCCAGGAAAAGCACGCCGATTCTCTCTCCCTCATAGACAATGTTGATCGCCGGCAAATCTTTGGAGGACCGAAACTGATCGCCGACGCGGAAAGGTTGATTCGAGGCAACGATCTGCCCTTCGGTATTGACGAGCACGAAAGGTTGGACCCACTCACCCATCGCGTGATCCTGCACCCCAGGCATCGGAAAGTTTGGAAATATCGATTCGATCTCCTGCTGAACGCCATTCCAGGTGCCGTGCTTGCCGTAATACTCACCCAGATTCATGGCCCAGAAACGCTGCAGCGCCCAAGGAGGATTTGCTCGATAGTAGTCCCGCGTGTGATCTATGGCACGCCGCCCGGCAAGCAAAATCCCCACGCTGGTCATCACCGTCACCAGCGTGAACGCCAGGAGCAGCTGCCAAAAAAATCCCAGGTTCAGGCCGTGACGGACGCTGTCCACGGTGCGTCGCATGCGCTGCCAGAGGTTCATGTTGGCGCCTCCAGCTTATAGCCGACGCCGTAGACCGTGACGATGTACGTCGGGCCATCATCCTCTGGCTCGATCTTGTGCCGCAGATTGGTGATGTGGGAATCGATGGCGCGGTCGTAGCCGGTGTAAGCCGTATCGTACACCCGCTCAATGAGCTGCGCGCGGGTAAAGGGACGCCCCGGCTGCTGGGCCAATATGGTCAGGATATCGAACTCGGTGGGCGTCAGCGAGACGGATTCATCGCCCAGCGTCACCGCACGCCTCGGCACGTCGATAGTCAGATTGCCTACGCGGAGAATGCCGGTACTGCCCACGTCCTGCTTCACGCGGCGCAGCACGGCCTTGACGCGCGCCACGACCTCGCGCGGGCTGAAGGGCTTGGTGACGTAATCGTCGGCACCCAGCTCCAGGCCGATAAGGCGGTCCATCTCCTCGACGCGGGCCGTCAGCATGATGATGGGCAGCGTGCCCAGCACCGCGTCCCGGCGGATGGCGCGACAGACGTCGAGGCCGTCTAGCGCGCCCGGCAGCATGATGTCCAGAACCATCAGATCGGGGTGCTCGTGCCGGGCGATGCTCAGCCCGGTCTGACCGTCGCGCGCCGTCAGCACCGTGAAGCCGGCCTGCTGCAGATAATCCCGGACCACTTCTAAGATCTGCACTTCGTCATCGACGACTAAGATCGTTTCACCGCTCATCGCTTCTCACTTTCCTTTTGGGTCTAGTATACTTCAGGCACGTCCTAGAACAAAGTAACGTTCAAACGTTCAAACGTTCAAACGTTCTAACGTTCTAACGTTTACTCGTACCGCAGCGCCTCGATGGGATTGAGCTTGGCCGCCTGATTTGCCGGATAGATGCCAAAAAAGAGGCCCGTGAGCAGGGAGAACCCGACGGCCAGCACGATGGAGTCCAATGTGACGACGGCGGCGAAGGTGCCGGTGAAGTTGACGAGATAGGACAGTCCCGTACCCAGCGCGATGCCCAGCGCGCCACCCAGCAGGCTCAAGATCACGGCTTCCATCAGGAACTGGAGCAGGATGTCGCCTTTGCGCGCCCCCACGGCCTTGCGCAAGCCGATCTCTCGCGTCCGTTCCGTCACGGAGACCAGCATGATGTTCATGATACCGATGCCGCCCACCAGGAGACTGATCCCTGCGATGGCGCCCAGGAAGACCGTCATGGTCTCGGTGACGCTCGTCACCGTCTCCAGCAGCGCCGCCTGGTTGATGATCCGAAAGTCGGCGTCCTCCTCTGCCAGCAGATTGTGTTGCTCGCGCAGCGTCACGTCGACCTGCTCTTCCGTCGTGTCCACCAGCGCCTCGGATTTTGCGATGACGTTGACGCGACTCACCTGTAGCGCGCCGATGGCGTTGCGTGCGTTGAAGAGCTTGGTCTGCGCCGTGGAGAGCGGTACGAAGACGCTGTCGTCCACGCTGTTGAGCATGGAGTCGCCCTGTGGCTTGATGACGCCTATGACGTTCAGCGAGACGCGCGTGCCGCTGGCATTGGCGACCTTGATCGTCTGCCCGACGGGGTTGAAATCCCCAAAGAGTTCCTCGGCGACGCTCGCGCCCAACACCACCACTTTAGAGCGACGGTCGACGTCATCGGCATCGACGAACTGTCCTTCCTCCAGCGCCAAATCGTAGAGCGCGGGGTAGTCGGGTGTGACGCCGGAGACCGTGGCGCTTAGATCCACATCACCATAAATCAGCTGTCCGTTGCCGTTAAACTGAGGCGCCACCAGCGCGGCCCCGGAGACGTTGTTGGGGTCGGCCAGGACCTCGACGTCGTCCATAGTGAGGCCCAGAGAGCCGCTGCCGCCCCCGGCCCGCCCAAAACTGTAGGGCACCACGATGAGCAAATTGGTCCCCATGCTGTTGATCTCGCCGGTGATGGACGCCGAGGCCCCGTTTCCCACGGCAAGCAGCGCGATGACGGCGCCCACGCCGATGATAATGCCCAGCATGGTCAGCGCCGAGCGCAGCTTATTCGCCACCAGCCCGTCCAGCGCGACGCGCACGTTTTCCCATAAATCCGCTAATTGTGTAATCATAATCTCTCCTTTAGTGCCATCGCATAGTCGGGTAGTTAAATAGTCACTTCGCAAAACGCTCCAAGTCCCCGGGGACGGCTCAATCATAGACTTCGGTTGCAACGCCCCCGAGGAGCGCAAGGCCTACCCGGCGGGGTACGGGGGCTACGAGCCTCTACTAAGGAACCCGGACTACCCGACTACTTGACCATCCATTAAGTTAATCGTCCGCTCCGCTTCCGCGCCGATGTTGGGATCGTGGGTGACCATGATCAGCGTGATGCCCTGCTCCTCGTGCAGGCGGTGGAAGATGTCCATGATCTCCTGGCCCGAGGTGGAATCCAGGTTGCCCGTCGGCTCGTCGGCCATGATGATCTTGGGGCGGTTGACCAGCGCTCGCGCGATGGCCACGCGCTGCTGCTGCCCGCCGGAAAGTTCCGTCGGCTGGTGATCCAGCCGGTGGCCCAAGCCGACGGCTTCCAACGCAGCCTGGGCGCGCTCGCGGCGCTCCGCCGGCGCAGGCCGGTCGCCGTTGCGGCTGTACTGCATCGGCAGCATCACCTGTTTGAGCGCGCTGGTCCGCGCCAGCAGGTTGAAGGTCTGGAAGACGAAGCCCACCTCGCGGTTGCGGACGGCGGCCAACTGCTGCTCGTTCATCCGGCTGACGTCGGTGCCGTTCAAGAGGTAGGCGCCCGACGTCGGCGTATCCAGGCAGCCGACGATGTGCATCAGCGTCGATTTTCCGGAGCCTGACGGTCCCATGATGGCGACCCACTCGCCTTCTTCGATATCGAGGGAGAGGCCGCGCAGCGCGTGCACCTGCACCTCGCCCATCTGATAGGTCTTGGTCAACTCGCGTACTTCGATTAAACTCATTTACGGCCTCCTCCCACCAAACATCCCCATTCCCGGCAAAGGCATGCCGTTAGCTGCATTTTCCTCGTTCTCGGTCACGTCGGTGAAGACGCCGACGACGTCACCTTCATTCACGCCACCCAGGATCTCCACGTTGCCGCTCAACATCTTGCCCAGCGTGACCGGCATCTTGGTATATTCGTCCGATCCGGTCTGCAACATCACAAAAGCCCCATCGTCCTCCAACTGAATGGCCCGCTGCGGCAGATAGCGCACGTCCTCCCACTGTTCCGTGATGATCTCGACGTTCGCCGTCATGCCGGCGCGCACCTGCGCGGGCGTCTCTGCCAGCCGCACGGTAACAGGATAGAGGACGACGCCGGACGTCGTCTCGCCCGTGGGCGCGATCTCGACGACCTCGCCTGGGATCACGAGGTCATCCAGCGCTTCCACCTCCACCGCTGCCGCCTGACCTTCGCTCAGCTCGATAATGTCGGTCTCGTCCAGCGCGATCTCCACCTCCAGCGTCTCCAGGTCGGCGACGACAACCACCGCTGCGCCTGAGGCCATCTCGCCCGCATCAAGCCCGATGTCGGTTACGACCCCGTCGAAGGGGGCGACCAACGTTGCTTCCTCCAGCCGCCGCTGCGTCTGCTCCAGCGCCAGTTCCGCGCTCTGCACCGTCAACTCGGCGCCTTCAATCTTCTCCTCGGTGGGACTGGTGAGCAGCGCGTCCAGATCGGCCTGCGCCTGCTCGACGCTGCTCCACGCCGAAGCGAGGTCGTTGTCGTCCACGTCCAGGGCGATCTCATAGGCCAACTTGGCCTGCTCGTAGGTCAGCGTCGCGTCCTGCAACTGCAATCCCACGCGCACGTGCTCCCCGGCGCGCTGGTAATTGCCCTGGGCCTGCTGCACGTCCTTGGCCGCACGGTCCATCTCGGCCCGCAACTGCGCCAGCGTCTCCTCAGAGGCGCCGTCCTTCACCTGGGCGTAGGCCGCCTTGGCGCTGCTCACCGACGCTTCCGCCGCTGCGATCTCGGCCTCAGTCGGCCCGTCCTTCACCTGGGCCAGCTGGACCTCGGCCCGTTCCAGGTTCAGCGTCGCCCGCTGCACGACCTGTTCCAGGATGGTCGTCTCCAACTGCATCAACGGCTGTCCTTCTGTCACACGATCTCCTTCACTGACAAACACCTCGCTCACCCGTCCCGTAGTCTCGAACGCCAGCGAGCGCTCGCGCGCCGGCGCCAGGTTGCCCGTGGCCTCGATGGAGTCCTGCAACGTCCCGCGCTCCACGACCACCAGCTCGGTCACCACCTGCGCATCCTGCGCCTGGGCGCCTTCAGGCTTGAGCCAGCGGGTGTAGCCCACGTAGCCACCCACCGCCAGGATCAAGATAAGTACTGCGATCCACCATTTGAATTTCATACGTTATCTCCGGTTCATTTGTGAAATAAGGAGTAAGGGATTAAGGGCGTCCGCCCAGCATGCCGGGGCCGCCGAAGGGTCGCTGTCCACCCATCTGCTGCACGATGTCCTCCAGATTCACGAGGACGATCTCATCACCCGCTTCCAGGCCGCTGATAATCTCCACGTGGCTGCCGGAGCGCGCGCCGGTCTCCACCGGCACGGGCACAAAGCCCCCGGCACCCAGCCTGCCAGCGCCTCCCGCTCGTTCACCAGCGTTCGGCATCTGCTCCACGTCACCTTGCGGCGTGTCCTCAAGCGCCGGACCGAAGCCGGGCCGATCCACGGTTTCGCCCTCCGCCAACTTGCGCATCACGATGGTGCTACCGTTGACGGACTGCACAGCCTCGGCAGGGACGAGCAGGACATCCTCGGCGTTGGCGGTGACGATCTCCACGTCTGCCGTCATGCCGACGCGCACCGGCACGTCCGCCGGATCGAGCGCGATGGTGACGGGGAAGAGCACGACGCCCGATTGGATATTCGCCGTCGGCGCGATGTACGTTACAGTTCCGGAGAGGATCACGTCGTCGAAGGCGTCCAGCGCGATCTCAGCGGGCTGCCCCTCGACGACCTGCGCCACATCCGTCTCGTCCAGCACCACGTCGACGGTGAGCGCATCCAGCGTGCTGACGACCACGGCGACGCCCGCCGCCACCTCGCCCGCTTCAACGTTGACGGCGGTCACGACGCCAGCCAGGGGCGCCGTCAGCGTCGCCTGCGCCAGGTCGTACTCGGCCTGCGCCAGGTCGATCTCGGCCTGCGCCACGGCGACTTCGGCCAGACACGCCGCTTCCTCGGTGGGCTGTTCCAGCAGCCGGTCCAGATTCGCCTGCGCCTTCTGGACGCGCGCCCACGCTGCCCACCGCTCGTTCTCCGTTGCGCCGCCCACCGTGTCATTGTACGAGGCAAGCGTCTTCTCGTACGCCGCCTCCGCCGACCATAGATTGTTGGCCGCCGACGAGTAATTGGGGTCCTCATTAGGCTTGTGTGCAGCCGTACGGTCGTAGCTGCTCTGCGCAGAGGCGAGATTGGCGTCTGCCTGTTCCAGCGCGGCCTCGGCCTTGGCGATCTCCGCTTCGGTTGCTCCACCGACGACGCTGTTATAATCGGCCTGCGCCCCGCGCAGTGAGGCTTCCGCTGCCGCGATATCCTCATCCGACGCGCCGTCCAACGTCTCTGCCAGATCGAGTTCCGCCTGCGCCAGCGCCAATTCAGCATCCGCCACGGCGTCTTCCAGGTCATCGGTCTCCAACCGTGCCAGAGGCTGACCGGCCTCAACGGCATCGCCGACCGCGACCCGCACCTCGGCAACCTCGCCGGAGCCGGAGAACGCCAGTTCAATCTGCTGCGCGGCTTCGACGCTGCCGCTGGCACTGACCGTGGCGCGCAGGTCACCACGTGCCACCACAGCGGTCTCCAACTCAGACGTCGCTGCTGTCTCGGCAGGCACCGTCAGACGCTGATAGGTGCGAAATCCGCCGTAGCCCAGGCCCGCGACGAGTATGATTGCTACAATCCACCACCCTTTTTTCATCAAATCCTCCTTCTCTGCAACTCAGCAATGTACAAAAAATCGGACTTTTAGCCCTCGCGCCCTCTACTCCTATGGGATTCAGAAAGCCCACATCCGGTGTCAAGATTCTGGAAAATCCGCTTTTTGGAATCCCTAGCTTCTCTCTATGACCACGGTCATCTTAACGCATAATTGTGGAGAAAATGTGGAGATTTAATGGAGGGAACTTATAGCTCGATGGAGTGACCGTCAGCCCGAGTCGGACGGCAGGAGGACACAGGGAGAAGTGATCGTTCTCACAGGGAGTCCGCCGACAAATTCAGAATATTAATTGTCTGAACTTGCCATCCCACATTTGAGTCAAAGCTCCCCTGAGTGACTTAACATCACTTCACGTTGCTTCGAGCGGATCGCTAGATCCGCGACTTCAGCGGGCACCGCCCAATA
>DAOTUH010000048.1:0-2538 GCA_034437255.1 Anaerolineae bacterium | reverse complement strand
ACCAGCGCGGGACCAGCCAGGCTCAGCAGCATGGAGCAGGCTACGAGGAGCCGGGAAATTTTGATCGAAAAAGCAAAAAACCAGGGTTGGGTATAAGTCATCATCGCTCTCCTCACTTTTTTTCTGTTATGTGGGCGCCCTTGGTCACCGACATCATGTGCTTCACGGCGCTGCTTGCAATTGTGTGATGTATTGCTCCAGTGTCTCCGTCTGTAAACCGCCGACGTGTCGCGCTACGACGTGCCCCTCGCTGTCGAGGAAATAGGTCGTTGGCAGCCCGCTGACTTGATAGCGGGCACCGACGACACCCTCGGTGTCCAGCAACATGGGATAGGGAATCGCTTGCGCCTCGACGTAGCTCTGCACCTGCGCTTCTTCTTCCTGGATATTGACGCCGATGAATTGAATACCCGTTTCGGCGTACCGTTCATGGGCGGCGACCAGGCGCGGCGTCTGATCGCGGCAGTGTCCGCACCAGGTTACCCAGAAGCTAAGCACCGTTGGCGCGCCCCGCAGATCGGCCCACGTCAGCCGCTCCGGCTCACCGGAGAGCGTGGGTAGATCGAAGTCGGGGGCCACGTCGCCGGACGAGGTCCCGCGCTCCACGGGGGGCGTTGCGGTTGCTGTGGGTGTCTCTGTCGGCGCGGGCGTTGCGGTCGGCGGCGGGGTCAGCACGGGGATATTCTCCGTGAAGATCTCGACGTCGCTCGCCTCGCGGAGCTGTAAGACGTAAGCAGCGGCGTCTTCATCCGGAGCTTGCTGCAGGGCGCGATCGACTTGGCGCAGCCGACGATGATACTCCTCAAAAACCGCGGGCGAGACGCCGTAGTGGGCCAGCGTCCGGGTCAACACGCCGACGTCCAGGTCGCGCGCGGTGGCAAAGTCGTACAGCGTCGCCTCGCCCCCAACGTTCTCACCGTCTGCCGCCTGTAGCACCAATACCGCGTTGATCTGGCGCTCCAGCACCTCTCCGCTCGTCGGCGTGGGCTGTCCCAACAGCGTGCTCAGTGCGTGGTCGATGGCGTAGACCGTCGCCAGATCGTCGCGGGTGAGCAGCTGTTGATTGACGCGGGCGACATGCTGCGCCGTGAGAGGCGCTGCCGTCGGCGTCACGTCGGGCGGCGGCAGGGGCGCTGCAGGCCTGGAGAGGGCGTAGAGTCCCAGGCCGAGAAGCCCGGCGGTCACTACCAGGGTTAGGGCCAAAACGACAGCGGTGCGTTGTCGCATTCGTCACCTTGGTTACGACATCCGCTGACGGCGGAGTAGGAGGCACGAAAGTGCAATGCCTACCAGTCCTGCCGCCAGCAAGATCAAGCCGAGAAAGCTTGCTGCTTCCCCGCCACTGTCTGGCAGTAGTGGCATCGCAGTCGGCGTTGCCGACGGCGTTGCCGTCGGCAACGGCGCGGGAGGTGGAGGAACATCGGGTTCGGGAGTAGCGGTCGGTGGTGGTGGCGAAGGCGTCTCCGTCGGGGGGAGCGGCGTGGGCGTTGGGGGAAGTGGCGTGGGCGTCGGGGTAAACCCGGCAGCCACTGGACAGGAGCACACGCTCATCCCCCCAACCACGATCATGCTACCGCATAAGATCAAGATGAAGAGCCGTAAGAAACGCTGCCATTGAATCATCGTGTGTCCTCCTGAGCTACAATATAAAACACGGGCGTTATTGAGAATACCAGGTAGAAATGGGTGTAAATTTCATTTTTGCAAAATTGACTTCGGTGAAAAAAGCCTGTTTACCATAGAGAGCACAGAGAACGCTGAGATAAAATTAGTGTTAGGTTTAACTATTTTCGCATTTCTCCGAATTCATGGCGGAAAATTGCAGTAAAACTAAGAATCTTTGCGCTTTTTGCGTGCTCTGCGGTTAGATTGACCTTTTTCAGGTGAGTCAAAATTAGAAGAAGCAGCCCCACCGAAATGCCGATGAGAGAAGATCTATCTTACGGGAATCCAAAGCGATCAAAAGGAGATAAACTTCGACGCATCTTGCCATGCTCCGATGACATGCACGCCTCTTTTTCCCTATACACCTGCTATAACTATACACCAATTTTGTAAGATAAAGATTTGGGTTCTGTGGCAAGTTTGTGGTAGTTTCGTTAAGAGTCGGGAGGAAAGTGATGACCCTGTAGGTAGTTCGCCCCAAACGAGTACTTAAGTACGCTACCAGGGCCGTTGGCCGACCGTCCACCTGCGTGGACAGGGTCTCGCGTCGACAAGGCTCGTAGTCAGGCACGGAACTAGTGGAGTGCCGTTTTACAAGCCCTGTCACATTATGAAGCAACAAAGCATGGAATTATAGATCAAGAATAGAAATGGCCAATTTTGACTCACCTGAAAAAAGGTTATGCCTCACGCCAAGACGCCGTGGACCAAAGGTCGGACAGTCGCCAAGATTTTTAAGTTACTTATTACTTTCTGAACGGTAAAGCCAACCCGGATCAATAAAACTTACTATCAGAAGTAACGGCTCAAAGCTCATGAGGAAATCCGGCATCGTTTCAACCCGTACAGATATTCGTTCTACAATTTCTGAGC
>DAOTUH010000047.1:0-2906 GCA_034437255.1 Anaerolineae bacterium | reverse complement strand
ATCGGTGATGGATTGAGCGATACCGCATTGTCCAGGCTGCTGCCCAAAGTCCAACGGCACAAAATCCTCCAGCGTGGCGATTTGATCGTGACTGGTTCCCCCGTCCAGCGGCCCCGGTTGCAAGATCGCATCGCCGATCCGCGCGTCGTTGTTGTTGGCGAGTACGTGGTTGTTGCTGAGGATGAATCGCTCGCCGTTGCGGTGCACCACCACGCCAAAGGTGCCGGCGCTGATGGCCTCATGTCCGATGGAAGCGCCGGGTGAGGCGGGGCGGTGGCGATCCCTGGGATCGCTATGGGACGTTTGGGCGCGAAGGCACCCGGTCTCCACGACGTCGGTCGGCATCCCGTTGATGGTCTTGGGCACCAGATCGTGCTCGGAGAGCTGGGCTTCCGGCTCCTTTCGAACGACGGAGACCATCAAGCTCAGTTCTTCGGTCCGCTCCTCGCCACGAATCTTATGTCCGATACCAAAGGCGATGACGTTCTTGCGCGGCAGCAGGTCGGGTAGAGCGCGCCAGTAGATCTGTCGTGCTCTTGCGAGGGCCTGATATTCCATAAGTGCTACCTCCTTGGTGGATGGTGTGATGGGAATCAGTCGTGAGAACGTTGAGCTCTAAGGTGCCCGATGGCCTCTACCTCCACCGGCACACCTTCCAGCTCATTGGGGACGCGATCCTCCGGCGCCAGTTCATGCCACGCCACCTTATGGGTCACGTTGACGATGATCACGGGAACCAACTCATCGGATATTTCATCGTCAAGCCCGATGCCAACCCCCACGACGTTGGCTTTTCGCAGCAGTTTCGTCTCGTGCCGCCTTTTGACCGTGCGGACATGTTCTATTCTTTCCTGTGATACCATCACAGCCTCTCCTGAGGCGGAGACAAGCCTTCGAGCCACGCGACGCCGGCTAACAGCAGCAGGCCGAGACCGCAGAGCCAATATCCCCAGCCGGCACGGACAGGCGCAGCATATAGCGCGCGGATTGTCGGTCGCAGCCGTTCGTAGGTCACGAAGGCTGGGATCCCGGTCAAAGCCACCCCGGCGACCATCAGCCAGGAACGCAACGCACCCAGGCGCGGTGCGACGAGGGCGCTGAGGCCAATTCCGCCGACGGCGCCCACGCTCCACCAAAAGAGCACGCGCCATCCGGGCGTGCGCCACGCCTCCAAGATCTGCGGATACGGGGGCAGGGTGCTGAGCGCGAGGAGGCCTCCAAAGACCGCCGCCGTCCAGCGCTGCCAGGCAGGCGCGCGAGCCAGCAGCATCGGCGCCAAGACGGCGAGTCCGATCAGGGGCAATCGCAGCGCCTGCACGTTCACCGCCAGCTGGCCGGTTTCCACCGGCGGCAGAAGACGCGCGAGGTTAAAGAGATCGTAAGCATTCCAGGCCAGGGCGGCCGCCTGGTGACTGATCCAGGGGCCGAAATAGCCGACGAGGGCGACTATCCAGATGAAGCCCAGGCTTCGATCTAGCTTCTTGTGCGTCAGCATGGGATTTTTGCGTGATGTCATGGTTTTGAGATCGCGAAGACGTCAAAGGCCACGGTGGTGCGCTGTCCCGCGATGCCGTCCGCGAAGAGCGCGACGGCGCCCGTCTCGAAACTATCGTCCTGCACCGAGGCCAGCTCCTCTCCGTTGATGCGCAACGTCAGCATATCGCCTTCACACTGGGCTTCTAACGTATTCGTCGCCCGTCCCGGATTGATAACGTCACTGCGGGCCGGTTCAACCAGGGTCGTGGGGACCCCAGTTGCGGTCTTCAATATCAGATAGTAGCCATCCGCGCTGATGGCGAGCAGATAGTAGTTATCCTGATCCTGCTGGCGGCAGATCACGCCCATCCAGTTGTCCTGGGTGCCTTCCACCTGTCGCAGGCGTGTGCTGATCACGAGATCGTCCCATTGGCGCTGGGCAAGCTGCGTGTAGATGCCGATGCCCTGTCCCCGATCCTCCAGGAAGAGCTCGTCCTGTTGTACGTAGGCCGCGCCCTCCGGCGTGTCGAAGAGCGTCCATGTCCCTACGTTGGTGGAGAAATCGTCGCTCAAGAGCGCATCCGACGGCGTAGCGGTCGTGGTGGGCGTCGAGGATACACACGTGGTCCAGCTCATTGCAAAGACGATCAGCAGCATGAGGCTCAGGCCATGTTTATGGATGATGTGACGCAGTTGCAATCCCGTCTCCTTCCGTCTCAAATCCTCACTATCTCGAGTAGGTAAATCTCGCACGTGTATTGTAGCATAGATTTGAGCAGACGGTAGAAAAAGCGAGGCGCGTTCTCCATCTACTCAGGGCAATCGCATCTGAAGCCTGGCATGTATTGCGTAAGGACGAAAATCGGGATCAACAGATTTGTATCTGTTTAGCCATCTGAGGTGCGACGCACTTTCGCCGAAGTTCACGAGCCGGGGACTCCTAAACCGAGCTTGGAGAACTTTGTTGCGCGGTTTGTTTCGATCCGTAAGTGTGTTGCACCTGAACGCTCACAAACCTAAATGGTTGCACCGGTTTTTCCGTTGACGATTTGATGACCTGACGAAGAGATGACGGAACTATTTTCGTAAGGAGGAGGGCTTCCTTTGACCACGGGCGTATCCATTGCTTGTCAAAACGGGGGAATATGATATAAATAATCGCGCGTGGCCCGCTAGCTCAATTGGCAGAGCAGGGGTCTCTTAAACCCTTGGTTGCAGGTTCGAGTCCTGCGCGGGTCACCTGGGCACCACATCGTGATGATATCATGAAACTGGGATGACGTTGATGGGCCGCGCGGTCCTTTGATTAGGAAAGCGCGGCCTCTACTTTTTCCTCCGGTCCCAAGATGATGTCCCAATCTCAGACGATCTTACACTCTTCATGAGGTCTAGGTGTGCGTTGACCCGCTGCAAAATCCGCGTATACTCAG
>DAOTUH010000046.1:0-7290 GCA_034437255.1 Anaerolineae bacterium | reverse complement strand
GGTTGAAACCCTGCCCCTTCGCCTGAGCATATCGACGCTCACGCATCTTTCAGTATCCTCGAACGGATCGTGGTGGTTGAAACCCTGGGTTTCTCCGCGAGAACAAGAAGCCGAGATTAGTCTTTCAGTATCCTCGAACGGATCGTGGTGGTTGAAACGTCAGGTTCCAGCAATGCCACATAGCCATCAGTCTCCTTTCAGTATCCTCGAACGGATCGTGGTGGTTGAAACCGAAGCGTCACGGCAAGCCACAGAGGGCATACCACTACTTTCAGTATCCTCGAACGGATCGTGGTGGTTGAAACTACGATGATGGTATCTGCTTCTGGGATAATATCGTCGACTTTCAGTATCCTCGAACGGATCGTGGTGGTTGAAACAAGAAACGCTCTGCTGACGCACCCGCAAAGAACATCCTTTCAGTATCCTCGAACGGATCGTGGTGGTTGAAACTAACTCCCTGGCCCGGCGTCCTCGCATCCATATACGCTTTCAGTATCCTCGAACGGATCGTGGTGGTTGAAACTAAAAGACCGGCCAAAGCAAAGGATCGCCTCATATTTTTACTTTCAGTATCCTCGAACGGATCGTGGTGGTTGAAACAACCACAGCGCCCTTTGTTCGGTCGCCGGTGTGTCCTTTCAGTATCCTCGAACGGATCGTGGTGGTTGAAACTCCACCTGTTTTCCCCACTCACGGGGAAAATTGGCCCGCTTTTTGAGCCTTTTCCCCCACAAATAAGCCTCTGTTAAGGTACTATAGGGCATAACGCCCCACTTGTCAAATTGGCCGTTCGCAACCCGGCTTTTGCGTCAAAACCCCTGAGGTTTGCGAAACCGGCCCGGCTGTCCCTCGCCCTCAGTATCCAAGACCATTATACTACGTCGTTGCAGAAACGGTGAAATTCACAGATGGCGCATTTGGCCCGCGCCGGCGTCGGGGCCGGCATCCGCTCCGCCAGGACCATGGCGCGGATCTCTTTTAGCGTATGCTCGACGTTGGCTCTGAGCGCCGCATCCAATGGGATCGCCTGGGAACGGCGCTCGGGGATGTAGTAGATAAATCCGCGGCGGGCCGGCAACTGCGTCTCTTCTTCAAGCAGCAGCCCATAGGCAGCCAGCTGAATATCGACGTGTTTGCCGCCCCGACCGGGGGAGTGTTTGTATTCGACCGGGATGATTTCGTCGGCACGTCGGATGACCATATCGACCTTGCCGCGCATTCCTAGGATGTCGCTCTCCAGCCAGACGTTGAATTCGCGCTCGCCGTCGGCCAGCCCGTAGACGCGCAGGCTGCGCCGCTGCTCCCGATTCTCCTCCCCGTCCTGGGCCGCTTTGCCGGCCTCCATTTTGTAGGTGATGGGCCGGATTGAGGGCAGGCAATAGCGATAGTAAACGATGCGCGGGCAGTAGGTGTACTGCCGTAGATCACTGACGTTTAGTGTTAGCATAGGCGCCTCGAAGGGAAAGGTCCATGAGGAACCAACGCGCCCAGCGTCCAGGCTGTCCGCATGCTCTATTCCTCATCTTTGACCTGCTTGATCTCAATTTTATTCTGCCAATCCTTCCTGCAGATGGGATAGAGGTAGATCTTGCCCTCTCGCGTTCCCAGGCGGTCGGCGGCTTTCTCCATCAACTCCTCTTGGTGAACGCGGCTCAAATCACCCAGAAAGGCACTGTACTGGATCCGATCCAGGCCGTAGTCCTGGCAGATGTCGGCGATTTTCGTCCGCGTACCGTCGTGCGAGATATCGTAGACGACCAGAAGACGCATGTCGATCTCCTTCTCCTACCAGCCCGACACAAAGGGCTTGTATTTTGCCCGGTCCCCACGGACGTAGGTGGCGATGTGCCGGGCCTGGGTCTGTAGAATCCAACGCAGTTTCTGACGTTTGCGCTCGTAGCGTTCGGTGCTCTCCTCCAACCGGTCCAGAACGCGCTCGGCGATGGCGCGACGGCTTTTGCGGCTCAGCCAGCCTTCCTCGTCCACGGCCAGTTCCATATTGAGGCCGATCATGCCCCAGATCGCGCGGTCGACCACAGGCGCCCGGAACTCCTCGATCAGGTCGAGCACCAGACTGGGTTTGCCCGGCCGATCCACGTGGATGAAACCCGCGTACGGGTCCAGGCCGGCCAACAGCACGGCGCGTTCGACCTGGCCGTAGAGCACGCCGTAGCCGTAGTTGAGCGCGCTGTTGACGGGATCGCGGGCGCCCCGGCCCCGTCGGCCCGGCCAGTCCAGGGCGTCCGGCACGACGGCCCGGAGTCCGGCCCAGTAGTACCGCGCGGCCCGGCCCTCGATGGAGAGTAATTGGGCGCGGACCTCGTCCAGCCCTTGCTTCCGCGCCGTCGCGCGCCATTTTTTGAACTCGGGGGCGTGACGTTCCACAGCCTCGGCAGCGTCGCGCAAGGCCTGATACACCTCCGGCGCTTTCTCTTTCCGCGATTTGGCCAGATATTTGAGCAAGCGGCTCTGATTGAGCAGCTTGCCCTGGGCGAAGGCCGCCGCCAGCGCAATCCCCCGGTCATCCTCATAGGCCGCGTACTGCGCCCGGCGCGTCTGGACGGTGCCGCCGAGGCCCGCAGCGTAGACGGCGGCGTAAGGCGTCCCTTTCCACGAGAGATAGTGGACCGGGATCCCCTGTCCCGTGCAGAGCGCTAGGGCGTCGCTGGAGATGGTGACCGCTCGACCGGAGATCAACACCTGCTCCAGGAAGAGCACCGGCGCCTCCTCGATGATCTTGCCTTTGTGCTTGACGTACAATCGCTGGCTGTGGCGGCCTACGAAGGCGCCGTAGCCTTCGACGAATAGAAAGCGTTGTCTGGACATAGGTACTCCTTGTAAATTATGTGCGACGTAAACCCTGCTCCTCCATGCCCCTTGCCCCTTGCCCCCTGCCTCCTGCCTCATGCCTCATGCCCCTGCCCCTGCCCCATGTTCCCCCTGCCCCACTCTCTGTACATTCCATTGCCTTTGACCGTGCTCTTGCCCACGTGGGTGAACTGGCCCCAGATGATCCAGGGCAGGAAGGGCGACCAGTCGGCAGCCCGTAGCCTCACCCGCCCAACCAGCCCGCCGCGCGGCGAGGCGCGGTGGCGGCGCGTGGAATAGCTACGGACTTCTTCCCAGGTTAGGCGGTTATCGACGACGCGCACCTGCTCAGCCTGCTGCAAGAGGGCCGGGAAATCAACAGTTAGCGGCGTGTCGGAGAACTGCTCGCTCAGCGCCTCCAGCCGCTCCAGCAGGCGTTGGAGGAAAGGGCGGAAATGGAACGTCTCCGGTTTGAGCAGATGTCCGCGCTCAATCAACCGGGTAGGGGTGAGAAAGCGCAGCTCAACTTCACTGTTTGTCCTGCCGCTTTTCGCGCTCTCCAACACCTGTTGATGGGTCACCGGAATATCTGGGACTTCTACCTGGCGGCTGTCTTTTCGGATCACGGGTTGACGTTGGTCTGTGAGCGGGTTGTCGGTCCAGACCTCCCGAACTCTTAGGGTTCCCCGGTGCCAGCGTCCATCTGGCTGTTCCAGGCGGCGCCCCAATCCGCCCTTTTCGAATTCCGTTGTTGACAGAACAACGTAGGGCAGCAACGTTAGTGCCTCTCCGTAGAGCGTGAGGCCAAAGGACAGTGTCTCTCGGGGCTCATAACGGAAGGTCACGCGACCATCATTCCATTCCCAGGGATGACCACTGCCCGGCAGCGGCGGCTGGATGGTATAGGGCCGGGGACGATTTCGCCCCCGCCGGTGTCCGGGATCCAGCGTGCTGACCAACGTTGCGACTGGACAGGTCGTTACGAGGCTGCAATGCTCGCAGTGCATCTCGCGTTGGTGGCTGAAGTGACAGAATTTACGGCGCAGCGCGTGGTAGAAAGCGCCGCGCAGGGCCGATCCCTGGTGCTCGTTGAGTTCTACCGTTGTCTGCACCTCGGTGACGAAGTGTAGCCGATGGGCTTTGAAATGTTGCATGCTCAGTATCCTCCTGCGGATCGAATAGTCGTGAATGTGATCAATAAGTTTGACGAATTTAGAAACGTGTTTTTGTTTTTCGTCTTGAAACGTGCTATAATTTTGTTAGAAACTTCAGAAAAGGCTAGGTGATGTATGCACAAAACAGCGAAACTTGATGATGTGTTAGTCATGAGCAGACAGTTGCCACGGGCAGATCGCCTCCGGTTGATCAGCTTGCTCTCCGAAGACTTACGCAGCGAGATGGAAGCATCGGAACCGCTCGTTGATATGCTGTCGTTGGCCGGACTGGGTGCAGAGCTTTGGCAAACTGTCGATGTCGATGCGTACCTCGAACAGGAGCGGTCGGATTGGGACGCCTAGACCAGGATCTGGCCGCGCACACCATACGCAACCTTCTGAAAGGAATTTAGCAATGTTCAAACCTATCGCAGTCAAACCTCTGTCCGGCTACCGGCTTTGGTTACGGTATGCCGACGGTACCGAGGGCGAAGTGGATCTCTCGCATCTCGCCGGCAAAGGTGTCTTTCGTCTTTGGGACGCCCCCGGTGCATTCGAACAGGTGCACATTGGCGAACATGGTCAGTTGGTTTGGAACGACAACGTCGAGCTCTGCCCGGATGCACTCTACTTGCAGCTGACCGGTCAGACAGCCGAGCGAGCCTTCGGGTTACCGATTGAATTCGCACATGCCTGAATTGTGTCGCTTCTACGGCATCGTCATCCGCATGTACTTTGACGATCATAACCCACCCCATTTTCACGCTCATTACGGTGAGGCTGAAATTCTTATCAACATCCAAACGCTGGCCGTGCTGGCTGGCAAATTTCCACCCCGCGCCCTGGGACTGGTGATGGAATGGGCAGCCCTGCATCAGGAAGAGCTATCAACAGCCTGGGAGCATGCCCGCCAGTTGGAACCCCTGGGCAAAATCGCACCCCTTTCATAGACGGAGGTATCGAAGAGGCGCGGCGCCGTATTACACCGCGCCCCTTTCCCCAACGTTATGGCCACACGTAGAGCGTGTAATTGCGGCTGGACTGTTCCGGCTGATGCGGGAGCACGACGTGGTGGAAGATGCGGTGGCTGCCGGCCGTGATGCGCTTGTCGCTGTAGATGTTGACGCGGTCAAAGGTAAGTTTTTCTCCCCAGTCATCAACGACCTGCAGCGTGCCCAGCGGGAATCGGTCGCCATAGTCGGTGGTCAACAACGTGAACTCCTCCGGTAACTCAGCAACCTCTTTGGGCATCTCCTGCAGTTGGATAAAGCCGCCCCGCTTGCCCAGATAGTTGACCTGCGTCAGCAACGGGCGCAAGGACGCTGCGTCCATCCCCTGAAAAGCCAGCTCCAGGGGGCCGTTGAACTGGACGTACTCGCGAAAGGCGATGGTGCGCTGATAGGGCCACTGTCCCGGTGAAGGGCTGCGGGCCGCCCGTAAGACGCGCTTGAAGGTGTTGTTGACCACGATCCGGCGCGGCAGCCGTACGGCAATCTCCAGATCCCGCAGGTCGGCAAAGAGTGCTTCACCCTGTGCGAGTCCCTGCGTGCGAATGGCGGCGTCCAGCAGTGCCGTTTTGATGGCAAAGGGCGTCGGCACGATTAGCGTCTTACCCCCCGACGACGTCGCCGAATGCGGCTTCAGGCTGAAAAAGGACGTGGGCTGGTATCGAGTGATGATCCACATGGTCACCTCCTTGTTCATACCGCCAGGCTGTAGGGCGCCGTCGTCTCTACCAGCTCACGCACCGTCTCGGCGAAAGCGGTTAACGAGTCGAAGGGGCGCACCTCCACCGCGCCCGCGTGTAGGGCGTTGAGGGCCGCGGTGACGCCGGAGATGTCCTGGGCGAAGTCGGCGTTGAGCGGGCTGACGGTCGGTGCGGGCAACACCTGGGTGGAGTAGCTCAACACGCCCTCGAAGGCGACGATGTGCGGTAATTGCGCGGCCCGCATGGCGCCGTTGGGCTGCAGGAAGGTGTAGAGCAGGCTCTTGAGCAGCGCCTGGTAACGCGCGGCGCGCGCTTCTTCGCCCAGGGCGTAGTGCTGGGCGATGTCGTTGTAGCCGATCCGGGCGACCTCGTAATGATTCACCACCGCGTAGACGCCCGATGAGGTGGGACGGTGGAAGATGCGCTGGTCCAGGTTGGCCTGCCGCGCTTTCTCGTCCTCCTCCGTCTCAATGCCCCGTTCGCGGGCGTACTTGACGTGGAAGTAGGCGTCGGTGGTGGTGACCTCCGGCACGCCGACGACCCAGCCGAACTCCACCACGCTCTTGCGTGGCGTGGACCGCCCCTCGCCGGTGAGCAGGTTGCCCTCGATGTCGTCCAGTGCACAGGTCTGTAGCATGAGATCGATGGCCTCGGCGTCGCTGCGGTCGGCGATCTTTTCCATGAAGGCGACGTCGGCGCTGATGCGGTTGGCGTCGAAGACCTGACAGGCAGCGCACAGCGGCAAGGTCTCGTCCTCCCGGGCGATGCGATAGTAGTGCTCGGCCTGGATGTGCTTGAACATATCACCGCTGATGGCGTTGACGTTGTGCAGCTTGCCGTCGCCCGCCACGATATCCACCATGCGGGTCTGAATCTGATTGCCTTCACCGCCCTCGTTGTTCAAGCTATGCAGATCCAACGTGGCACGGGCCGAAAGGGATAGCGAGTAAACGTTTTGCTTAGACATGTTTGCCTCCTTGAGAATTTAGAATGTTGAATGCTGAACATGGAATCCAGAATGGATTATGCTTCATCCTCGGTTGTCTCTGACTGCTCTGGCTCGCGCGGTTCGCGAGCGTAGCCAAAGGCGACCAGCAGATTGGCGACCGTCGGCGAGCCGTAGGTGTCGATAAGCGCGACCACGTGCGCGATGTCGTCGGTGGTCACCGTGGCGCGGCGGACCGGCGGATTGCCGTTATAACGCTCGTGGATCTGCGCGGTCTCCCGATTGTACTCGTGCAGGAAGTCGCTCAGCGCCTGGATGAACTGCTCCGGGTAGGCTGCACGGCGCAGCAGATCGTTGCCCAGGCCGTAGCGGATGTCGTACGGACCTTTCTTGTTCCGCGCCTTGAAATACTGTGGGATGACGGTGCTCTTGCGAATCGCCGCGGCGACGTTGCGGAATCCTTCGTTCTCCAAAATAGGGGTCAGTTTCTCTTCCGTTGCCATAATTAACACCTCCAGGTGATCTGTAGTGAACCGCGGCGCCCATTGGCTCCGCTCCATTCTCGATATCGTCAGATTAGCGTAGCCGGCTACAAACTCGAAGAAGGGCTGCAGGGTACGCCCAGAGAGGAAATCGCGGTAGCGCTGCAGCAGACGGTACTGGTCACCGCG
>DAOTUH010000045.1:0-5412 GCA_034437255.1 Anaerolineae bacterium | reverse complement strand
CAATCTCTACTCATCAGAGCCAGACGGTGACCCCGTGCCGATCCGTGGCGGGGATGAGGTCATCGTCACCATCGCCGGCGTCTCCACTACGGTCCCGGTGGATTTGCTGACCGCCGCTCCGAATCTAGGCACCGACACGATTGCAGGAAGCGGGCCGCCCAACAGCACGCTTGAAGTGACCCTCAATAACTGCTATGACGAGATGAGTAGTGAACAATGCCGCGAGTGGGTCACTACGGACGCCGCCGGTAACTACACCGCCGGTCCCTTCCTCTACTCCACCTGGGGCACTACAGTCACTCACACCTACGACATCCAGGCCGGAGATACCGGCCAGGTTCATTACACCAACCCCGATAACAATATCATCTACATCAACTACGCGGCTACCGGCGTGGCGACGACCATCGCAGCCGGTGACTTGCGGGCTGGCGCCACCGCCGTCTTAGGTACAGCCGTGCCCAACGCCACCATCGAGATCTGGGACGTCACTGAAAACCAGCTTATTGGCACCGGCACGGCGAGCGCTGACGCGCGGTTTGCCATCACCGTCGATCCACCCCTCGTCTACGGGCACACCATCGTGGCTATCGCCGATGGCTTAGCGAGCATCGGGCACGTGGTCCAAGCAGCTGTCACGATCAATGGACCGTCCGTCACCGTCAGCGACACGGTAGGGTTCTACGGGATTGCTCCGGCGAATTCAACTGTAGTCGTTTACGAACAAGGTGCAACCACAGGATTGGTCACCACCACCGCTGATGCCGGAGGCCACTGGGCCACTATCGCGACGCTATCCAGCCAGGGCACCTATACGCTGACAGCCAAAGCCGTGGAGCCCAATCAAACATCCGCGCCTATCACGGTAATCTACGATCCTCAAGCTGTCTCTGTTAGCGGCAGCTCGGGTTCGGTCGGAGGAGAAACCCATGAATCCGACGCGAGCGGACAGAACCATTTCCAGGTCATCGGCGGCGTACAGCCAGTCACGATCACCGTAGAAGTCTTAAACAATCCCTGTACGGTGACCATCAGTTTCATGGGACGGACCGTCACGCCAACGGCCGGTACTACGCCTACGCAGCAGATTACCTATACCGCTGTGTTTACCGACTACGAATGGGATTGGGGCACTCATGACGTGATCGTCAACGCGATCAGTTGTGGCGGCACACCGGTAAGTCAGAAAGTCTCAGAGATCACCCTAATCGATCCCAGTGGGTATGTCTACAATGCCGACACTGGCGAGAGAATCCAAGGCGCTACCGTCACGTGCCACTACTCCAAGACGACTCAGAATAAATGGGTCGTATGGGAAGCCGCTCTGTATAACAACCAGCTCAATCCCCAGAGTACGAATAAAGAAGGTCGCTACGGCTTTATGGTACCGGCAGGTGCTTACTACGTCACAGCCAGCAAGCCAGGCTATGCCGATAATCAGACCATTGTCTACCAGATCCCGCCGCCGGTCACCGACGCTCACATTGCGTTGACCCCCTTGGCTGGAAAGGCTACTACCGTAACCCTGGACGCCGACGTTAACAACCTCCCGGTTGGTGGCGCTACTACGACCCTGACGGCCACTCTCATCGACACATACGGTGATCCCGTTGACGACGGCACCACCGTCACCTTCACCACCGACCTGGGGACCTGGCAGAGCACCGGCACCAGCACACTCCCCACTACCACGGCGAACGGTGTCGCTACGGCCACGTTGGTATCGAGCGAGACTGCGGGCTCAGCGACGCTCGTTGCTACCACCGACACAGTGTCCGATACTACAACCGTCACGTTTACGCCGGGCGCGGCTGCCACTGTAGCCCTGGAGGCTGCTTCAGATCAGATCATGGTCGGAGGCGCGACAACGACGCTGACCGCTACCCTCCAAGACCAGTATGGCAACGCCGTTACCGACGGGACCATAGTTACCTTCACCACCAACCTGGGTACTTGGCAGAGCACCGGCACCGCGATCCGGCCTACAACGACGGCGGACGGCGCTGTCACGGCCACGGTGGTATCAAGCAACACTGCGGGCTTAGCAACACTCGTTGCCGCCACCAACACGGTGTCCGATACGACGGTGGTCACGTTCACCTCGGGCACGGTCGACCGTTTTGTCTTTGCAGCGATAGGGAACCAGACAACTCACACTCCCTTCAACCTCACGCTCACGGCTTACGATACCTACGATAACGTTGTGACCTCCTTCACCGACACGGTAGCCTTGATGGATACTACCGGCACGCTTAGTCCGACGATGACGGGCAACTTCGCGTCTGGCAAGTGGAGTGGCGTAGTTGAGATTGACGCAGCAGCACCGAGTGTGGTTATCACAGCCACGCATGGCGACGTCGCTAGCGCCAGCGATCCTTTCACGGTGACAGAGACCTTGCAGCCCCCCACGACTCCCACGTTGCTTGCTCCATCAGATGGGCACATCACCACAACGCAAGCCATCACCCTGACATGGCAAATGGACACAGGCCCCGCACCAGACGGCTATCACGTTGATCTTGATGGGAATATGATCACCACAACGAACACCTTCTCGCCTACGTTGCTAGCCACCGACATCCACACCTGGACCGTGCGTGCCTACAACACCTCCGGCGTCTCTGAATGGGCCCCCGTCTGGTCCCTAGAGATCACCCAGCACAACGTCTACCTCCCACTGGTGACACGAAACCATCCTGGCACAGAGTAGGCATTGAAACGCCAGATGCAAAACCAAGGGGCTGACTCACGGGTCAGTCCCTTGGTACAAACCAGTATCGCTTGATAAATGTGCGCGCTAGCCAGGGCAATCCGCTAGGCATCTTAACCATCTTAGTAGAGGTCCCCGGGGGGCCCTCTGACTTGAAAAACTCTCAAAAGGGCATATACTCTACTCAATCAAATCATTTGTTGATACTTCAAGATGGTCCGGAGTTATTCCCATGAGAGATATCTGCCATAATCCCTTCCTTATTGCACGTAGGCCTGAACTGATGCTATGGGAAAAATGGTTGGCCGATAGCGCCCCCCTATCCATCCTTAACATTTATGGTCACAGCGGGGTGGGCAAAACCTGGTTGTTAGGCGCCTTCCGTGATACCTGTCGTGATGCTGGCGTACCCTTTGCCCAACTGGACGTTTACCGCGTGGGAGAAGATCTGAGCCCCCCAGCGTTGCTAAAAAATCTGGCAACCCAACTCGACCTAGAGATGACATACGATGATGGGCTCCTGATTTTCGACCAACTGTTACCGCATTTTCTCACGGCTTTGGGCACTACCCCATACCCGGTGATCGCCTTGATGGTGGATGATTATGATCAGCTCTTTCATCTGATTGATCCGTGGTTACGCCATCTACTCCGTGCTGTGCGGGGTCAGGATCAATTCATCGGCCCGCCATCTCGCCAGCCCAACGTGTCGCTTGAGATCTTTCCCCGCATCTTGGCAGTCATCAACAGTCACGAACCCCTAAGCGAGCGTTGGCCGCCTAACCCCTTGTACCATCAAGCCCTGGAAACCCTCCGCTTGACCGACTTCTCCTTTTCACAAACGTGTGATTACCTGACCCGAAGAGATATTGCCGAGAAGCATCACTGGCAACTGTTTCGCTTAACCCAGGGCCATCCATTGACGTTAGCTCTGGTCACCTCCCTCTGTGAGAAAGGCCACATTCCCGACGGTGTGCCTGAGGTAACCGACCGAGTCATGCAGCACGTCCTGACGTGGGCACTGCGCGATGTGGATAAAGAAGCCGATGACGGCCAGGCTGACGTCACGGAGATGTTGCGCGCCAGCGCAGTCGTACGACGCTTCAATCAGCCGTTGCTGGCTACCATGCTAGATCGGGCACAGCTCTCTGATGAGCGCTTCGATCAAGTAGCCGCCCTATCAATGGTGATCGAACGCCAGCCAAGCAATACTGCTGTCGCGCGTGTGTTCGGGGGTGGACGCCAATTCGTCCTGCACGAGGTGCTGCGAGCGGCCTTGCTGGAGGATGCACAACATCGCGGGCTGAACGAGCGACTGGATGACTATCGTCGCCGAGCGCTGATGTTTTACGCGCAACGATTGTCCGATTCTGCCGACGCGCCCCTCGGCGAGGAAGGACTGGACTTGCTCTTCCTCCACCACGATTCGTTGATGCGCGATATGTTCTTCGGATGGAGTTCGACGCCGCTGGTACCTGATCACGTTTCCTACGAGGAGATGGAAGAGATGTTGGAGCCGCTGATGCGCGACAATCTCTATTACCAGATGCTGGGCTTTGAGGGGGAGTCGTTAGAGCGTTTGATACGAGAGACGAGGGAATGGCTGATCCTGGATCGAGAGTTGCACGGCGATTCACTCCATTACTTCCACGTGGTGCGGCGATCGGGGCGGGAGGACATCGCCGGCTTCACCCTCAACGTGCCGGTGACGGAGACGACGTTGCCGCGCCTCCGCCGGGAGACAATAGGTGTCGTGTACGAGACCGGCTATGGTCCACTTGAGTTGCGCGAGAATGCCCGAGCATATTTCTCGCTGCGCCTGGTCGCCGACGGCCTGGACAGCTTTTCAGCGTTGCTGCGGACGATTTTCGTGGAGATGGCAAATCACTCCTTCGAGGTACTGGTCACGGCAATGCCCTGGCCTAAGCTGCCTGAAGTATTGGAAACAATGGGCTTCGAGACCCTGGCGCGGCAGGTCGAGTATGAAGGATACCAGTATGACGTGGTGAGACTTGACGTGGGCCGCCGGGGCGGGGCAACAAACTGGCTGTTCCGGTTGGTGCGCGAGGATCTGGGCTTGCCGCCGCGCAGCCTGCTACAGGATTGGGAACTGTTCAAACACGCGCTTCAAGATGCCCTAGATCATCTGCATGACTCATTTCAAGTGCAGGCAAAGAGTCCCTTGATTGACGAATTCGCTTTAGTCGAGCGCACGGCCGATGCTTGGACACGGACACAGACCTTGATCCAGGTGCTTCAAGATGTCTTGGAGACGATGCGTCTACCGGGCGTGCACGATCAGCCAGATACAGTCTTCCACATCCTGAATGAGCGCTACGGCGTCGTTGACGAGGCCTGGCAGCGGTTCGAGTTCGGCGGTCAACCTTCCATGAACGACATCGCTAGGACACTCAGCTGCTCCAGGGGCACCCTCTACAAACGCCTGGATGAGGCACTGGAGGCCTTCGCGCGGGCGTTCCGGCGCTGGATGGAGGAACATTGAACGAGTTTTGAACGGATTCTGAACACTATCCCTTGATGCGTCTCCAGTGGTTTTGTTACACTGGGGACGTGTTTTTCTAGAGCAACAAGGAGTCATCATGCCACAGATCGACACCGCCGACATGCGCCGGGCCCTGGAGGCGCTGTGGACCGATATGGGCGTGCTGGCCCGCAATCCCCTGATTGAGCAATTGGGTCTG
>DAOTUH010000044.1:0-44101 GCA_034437255.1 Anaerolineae bacterium | reverse complement strand
AGCGCGCTCCGCAGCGCCACGTAGCGCGGCGCGTGTTCCGCGTCGACCGGCGTCTCCACGTTGAGGGTGACCACGTCGTAATCGCGCAGTGCTTCATAATCCGTCGTGGCGCGCAGCCGCCCGGCCTCGACGACCCGCGCCAGCAGCGCCGCCAGCCCCGGTTCATCGCCCTCGATGGGGGAAATGCCGGCATTGATCTGCCGGACACGCTCCGCCTGGATATCCACGCCCACCACGTCGAAGCCGGCGTCGGCGAACAGACAGGCCACCGGCAGGCCCACGTACCCCAGACCGATGACGCCTAACGTCGTTGTCCTCGCTGCAAGGGGTGTTCGCAAACGCTCTAATGTGCTCATGGGACCTCGCTAGAGCTCCACGCTATTGGCGTAGCTGTAGATCTCAATGCCCAACTCACGCGCGGTCGCTTGTGCCTCGGGTGCCACCATGGGCGAGATCACCAGCTTGCGGTCCACTTTTCGGTCGTGGTGTTTCTCGTAAAAAGCGACCTTGCGATCAAAGGTGTACATATCTGCCTTGCTCATGGAGGATTTAATTTCGCAGAGAATCAGAGTGCCGTCTTGGATGATGATGTCCAGCTCGACCTGGTCGGGACGCCCAAAGACCGCCCCGGTGTCATCGTATTCTGTCACATTGAGGACTTGTACATCAAACGACTCCTCCAAAATCCCCGCCAGGCCATTGCGAAAGGATTGTTCTGTGTGTAGACCCCACCGCGCGCCCAACGCCCCCAGGGTACTATCATGCTTGTGAGAAAGGCCTCGAATTTCGGCCAACATCTCGTTGATCGTCTCTTGATTCTTATCCCACTTGCGATTCTGCTCCTCCCACTTGCGATTTTGTTCCTCCCACTTGCGCGCCTGCTCTTCCATTATGTGGTCCAGGCGCGCGGTATTCTCCTCCCACTTGCGATTTTGTTCCTCCCACTTGCGCGCTTGCTCTTCCATTATGTGGTCCAGGCGCGTGGTGTTCTCGTCCCACTTGCGCGCCTGCTCTTCCATTATACGGTCCAGACGTGCAGTGTTCTCCTCCCATTTGCGATTCTGTTCCTCCCACTTGCGCGCCTGCTCTTCCATTGTATGGTCCAGGCGCGCGGTATTCTCCTCCCACTTGCGGGTGTTTATCTCACGGTCACGTTGCAGCTCCTCCAAAAGACGATCAATGCGATCCCCCATATAGAGCTTGTACTGTTCTTGCGCCAGGGACACTACCCAGGATCGCAATTCAAGATCCTCTTGCAAGATACGGGGCAATTCCCGGCGAATCAATTCCTGGACCTGGTGGTTTTCCATCTTTTTCCTCCTTGTTACTCCGGTTTCACCGCCGCTTCAGCCAATTCCACGATCTGATGCGTCTCCCCTGATTCTACCATAGCCAGCGCTAAGCGCAGCGCAGCCAGGCCATCCTCCCCGCTGACGGGCACCGGGGTGTCGTTTAGCACCGCGTCGGCGAAAGCTGCCAGCTCCGCCTTCAGCGGCTCGTACCGCTGGATGGGGTAGCGGATCATCTTGCCCTCACTCACGCCTTTGAGCAGGCTTAAATGGTTCCAGTCCAAACCCTCGGCCTCGGCGTTCTCGTGGAAGTAGAGATCTTGCGTCAGGTCGTCGGCGCGGAACATGCCCTGTTCGCCCAGCACGGTCACCTCGCGGATCTTGACCGGCGTCAGCCAGTTGATCTCCAACATGCCGGTAAAATCGCCGGTGAAGCGCACCTGCGCCGTGACTAGATCCTCGTGGTCGGTATGAATCTGCTGCTCGGTCTCTGCGTAGACGCGCACGGCCTCCTCACCGCTGATGAAACGCATCACGTCGAGGTCGTGGGGCGCCAGGTCGACGACGACGCCCACGTCGCGGATGCGCGCCGGGAACGGCCCCACGCGCCGGCAGACGATCTGGAAGATGCGACCCAGCTCGCCCGCGTCGAGATGCTGTTTGAGCGCCTGGATGGTCGGGCTGAAGCGCACGATGTGCCCCACCATCAACTTGCGATCCAGCGCTTCGGCCTTTGCGATGAGCGCTTCAGCCTCGGCGACCGTGGCGGCGATGGGCTTCTCGACCAGCACGTGTGCGCCAGCCTCTAGCGCGGTCTCTACCACGGCCTTGTGCTCTTTCGTGGGCACCGCGACCGTCACCAGATCAGGCTTTTCTTGCTCCAATAACTCGCGATAGTCGATGTAGGCCGGAACGCCGTACTTTGACCCAATCCGCGCGCCGGTCTCCGGCACCACGTCGGCGACGGCGACCAGGTCGGCCTCCGCCAACTCCGCGTAGACCCGCGCGTGATGGCGTCCCATAGAGCCGACGCCGATGACGGCTGCCCGTAATGCTTCAGTCATGCAATCCTCCTTCACAGCCACTGTGCAAAAACGTGACGTAAATCCGAAATGTCCTCCAGATCCTCCTGAAGAACCCGATAAACCAGGTGCCGATCAATGTCCAGATAGTCGTGCACCAGGACGTTGCGAAAGCCGATCATCTGCATCCAGAGGTCTCCCAAGTCGGGTGAGAAGTAGTCGTGTTCAACCAGAATCCGAGGAATGTCTCGATAGCTTTCCACCATCCCCAGTTGCAGGTCTGCAATAACATGACTGCCCATGTTGTTCAAGGCCTCAATGGTCAGTTGCAGAAAGCGCTCGGTGCTGCCGTAGTGCTCAGGATCGGCCAGAAACGTCTCCAGATCATACCGGCGCAAACGATGGAGAATATCCAGGTATTCATCCAATTTGCTCAAGCGCCGCCGCAAAACCTCACGTCTGATCATCCAGCAGCCTCCGTTTGTATGCCGCGCGCTGGCGTTCCAGATAGGGTAAGAAATCGAAGTAGCGGCGGATAACGTAGGAGTAGAAGGTCCCGCGCTCGAAATCCGCTGCCTGGTAGACGACGCGGTTGTAGCGCACCGCCTCGTACAACATGACCAGATCGTCGGTGTCCAGAAAGACCAGGTCCACGTGCTCGACGCCCGCGCGCACCAGGTCGGTGAGGATGTCCAGGCGCTGCTCGCGCACCGAAGCGTCCCGGGGCACGACGGCGAGATCGACGTCGCTCCTCGGTCGCGCCGTTCCCGCTGCGTGAGAGCCGAATAGATAAACGGCCTGCACGCCGGGATAGCGCGCAAAGACTTCTGCGAGCGCCTGGGGGTCCAACGTCATGCGGATTATCCCATGAATCCGTTGACCAACTCGACGATGGTCTCCAAATCTGCCTGCGTCAGCGCGGGATGCACCGGCAGCGAGAGCACCTCTTCCGTCGCCCGCTCTGCTTCCGGCAGCGTCTGATCGTAGCCCAGCTCGTTGACGTAGTAGGTTTGCTGGTGGATGGGCACGGGGTAATAAATGCCGGTGCCCACGCCGTTTTCCCGCAGGTAAGCAGCTAACTCATTTCGCTTGCCGTCGGGCACGCGGACGGTGTACTGGTGGAAGACGTGATGGAAGCCTTCGGGATCCTTCGGCGTCGTGACGCCGCGCAAATGCTCCGTGAGATACTCGGCGTTGGCCCTGCGCTGCGCGTTGAATTGCTCCAGCTTGCCCAGTTGCGCCAGCCCGATGGCGGCGTGCACGTCCGTCATGCGGAAGTTGTAGCCCAGCTCGTCGTGATAGTAGCGGCGGCGCATGCCGTGTTGGCGGATGACGCGGCAACTCTCGGCGATCTCGTCGTCGTCCGTCGTGATCATGCCGCCCTCGGCCGAGGTGATGTTCTTCGTCGGATAGAGCGAGAAGGTGCCCGTGCCAAAGGAGCCGGCTTTCTTTCCCTTGTACGCCGCGCCGTGGGCTTGACAGGCGTCCTCAATCACAGCCAGGTTTTGGGCTTCGGCGATGTCCATGATGGGCTCCATCTCAGCCATGAGCCCGAAGAGATGCACCGGCAAGATGGCCTTGGTTCGCGAGGTAATCGCCGCTTCAAACTTCTGTGGATCGACGTTGAATGTCTTCGGATCAATGTCTACAAAGACCGGTCGCGCGCCCGTGAAGAGCACGCTGTTGGCCGACGCGATAAAGGTGAAGGGCGAGGTGATGACTTCATCCCCCGGCCCGATCTCGTGGGCCAGCAGCGCGACGTGCAGCGCCGTCGTCCCGCTGGTGGTGGCGATGGCGTGCTTCACGCCGCACATCTCGGCGAAGGCCTCCTCAAAGGCCTTAACCCGAGGGCCTTGCGCGATCATGCCGGAATCCAAGACGTCCAGAACCGCTTGCTTCTCTTCCTCACCCATCAAGGGTTTTGCGATGGAAATCATATCGTGTACCTCCAAAGTTTGAGTGGTATGTCGATGGTTTCGTTACAGCGTGTGCAGTGCGCGTGCACAGTTTCGCCGTCGACGTCGCTATCTACTAGACGATGCCCGCAGGGACAGACGAAGCCGATCAATTGCGCCGGATTGCCGACGACCAGACCGTAGTCCGGCACGTCCTTCGTCACCACGGCGCCGCTGCCGACCAAGGCCCACGCACCGATAGTTACTTTGGGCAGAATGGTAGCATTCGCGCCCAACGCCGCGCCCCGCTTGACCAGCACGCGGCCTAATTCCCAATCGTCGGCGGCCTTGAGCGAGCCATCGGCGTTGATGGCGCGGGGCAGGTTGTCGTTGGTGAAACAGACGTGCGGCCCGACGAAGACGCCGTCCTCGATCTCGACACCGTGATAGATCGAGACGTAGTTCTGTACCTTGACGTTGTCGCCGATGCGGACGCCGAAGTCCACGTAGACGCCCTTGCCAAAGATACAGTTCTCGCCGATGTGGGTCTCTTCGCGGATCTGGCACTGGTGCCAGATGCTGGTGCCGGGGCCAATCTGGGCCTCGGGTGAGACGTCGGCTGTAGGATGAATTCTCACGTTGTCATGCATGCTTCTCTCCTTGCACTATGTGATATGAGCAAGGAAATTGTATCACGCTACACATCGCCCGCCAATAATCCCCGAATGCGTGCCGCGACCATCTCAATGGCGACCTCGTTGAAGCCGCCCTCTGGAATGATCACGTCGGCGTGGCGCTTGCTTGGCTCGACGAACTCCATGTGCATAGGGCGCACCGTGCGCAGGTACTGCTCGATGACCGACGCGAAGGTGCGCCCGCGCTCCTCGACGTCACGCTGTAGACGGCGGATCAAACGGATGTCGGCGTCAGTATCAATGTACAATTTCACGTCGAAGAGCGCGCGCAACTCGGCTTCGGCGAAGATCAGGATGCCCTCCACGATGATGATGGGCGCCGGAACGATGTGCTCGGTCTCCGACGTCCGCGTGTGTGTCTTAAAATCGTAGACCGGGATGTCCACGGCTTCGCCGCGACGCAGACGTTTGAGATGCGCCACGAGTAATTCTGTCTCCAAAGAATCTGGGTGGTCAAAGTTAACCTGGCTGCGCTCCTCGTGCGATAGGTGGCTCAGGTCTTTGTAGTATGCGTCGTGTGGAATATAGGTGATGTTCTCCGCGCCGACGCGGTCCAAAATCCGGTGCGCTACCGTCGTCTTGCCTGATCCGGTGCCGCCGGCCACGCCAATCACAATAGGTTTCATTCTGCTGTTTCCTTATGTTTCCTTAATGTTTCCTTCCCGGTCTACTCAGAGCTCTCTTCCTGATCCTCTATCTCTGTTTCGTCCTGCAACTGAATGGGCAGCCAGCCCGCTTGAATGCTAACCACGATCAGTGTCCCCAGCAGCAGACAGATACCGCCCACCAGCGCCAACGGGGCCCCGGGGTTGTACACCACGCGCAGCTGTGGCAGCGATATGTCCTCCAATTCAACCCGCAAGTCGTCGGTAAAAAGCGTACCGCCGCCTTGCAGCGTCGTCTCCGTCAGCAGTTCCCCACCTGTACCACGGTAGATCTGAACGCGAATCTGAGGCTCGGGAGGATTCGATAGCAACGTCACACGAAAGATCAGCCGACTTGAGGGCAGCGCGAAATAGGCGTCAGGCGATCTTGGGCTGAGGGTAAGGCGCAGGTGCTCTTGCGGATCTCCCTGTGTCGACGTGCGCAGAGGAATCAGCGTGCCGTCCTCATCTTCTGCCGTCACGTCCAGTCCCAATCCCATATCCTCGCGCAGCAGATAGAGGCCATAGCCACGCCGGGCTACGAGAAAGGCCTCGCGCGGTGCAGCCAATGTTCTTTCGTGGGATGACAGCACAATTGTCTCCCCCGGCCACGCGCTGACGCCGGTTTCGATCCAGCCGACCCGCAGCTGGACTCCCCAGCCCACGAGTAGCAACAGCGCGCCGATGAAAATGACTATCTGGAAGCCACGCCCGTAAGACGTGAAATGTTCCCATCGCTCCACGAGACGTACGCCGCGCGCGACGGTAACGAAGGCCAATAGTGCCAGCACACCCCGCGTCCACCACGACGTTCGCAGAGAGAGGAGACCGCTGGACGCTAATAGCGAGGTCGATGATCCCAGGGAGGCACGAGTCTCGGCCAGCCAGCGCAAGAACGCCGCTTCGTTGGTGGGAGAGACTGGAGCTTGTGGCAACAAGAAGGTGAGCAGCAGCAACAACAGCAGTGCCCCCACGAGTCCAAGCAGCAGCACTGCCTTGTTCATCCAATGCCAAATATGCTCCAGGATCTGCGCCAGATGCATGCTTGTCCCTTTTGTAGACAGGCTCCCAACCTCAGACTGAAGGCGTACCTAAGACACTCACACCATCGAATTACGTTGCTTTCAGCCCGGAAAGATTCAAATGCGGTCCCATCCTATCATAAAAAAGGCCCCGCTTTTGCCGGGGCCCTTTGAGCCACCCGTCGGATTCGAACCGACGACCCGTCGCTTACGAAGCGACTGCTCTACCGACTGAGCTAGGGTGGCGTACACAGCTGCATTATACCCAGAACCACGGATAAGTCAATCTTAGTCAGGTAGTCATTCAATCTTATCATTCCGCTTCGAGGGGATCGCCAGATCCCCGTTAGGGCCCCAAAAAACACTTCGCAAGCGTGGATTTGGTAATCCACTTCAAGCAAGAGTAGAAGTGTAGCGAGAATGATAAAGCCCTGGGTAGTCATGTAGTCTGGTAGTCCGGTGGTCCGTTAGCCTGATAATCCAGGCCCCGTTATGCCGATTTTTGACAATCGCACTACATGGCTACCCGACTCCTAGACTACCTAACCCCCTCGTAGACGCGATACCGAGGGCTCTCCCGTGCGGTCTCGACGCGGGTGAAGTGCTCGCGCAGCCAGGGCTTGTATTTGAGGAAGGCGTTGGCGACCAGGTAGAGTCTGCCGTCGGGCTGCAGCACGCGGGCCGCGTCGGCGACGAAAAGTTGCGCGACCTCGAAATCGACGCCTTCGCCCTTGTGAAACGGGGGATTGGTGACAACGACGTCGAAGTGCTGCTTTGCCACCGCCGAGGCGCCGATGGAGAGCGCAACCGTGGCGTCTGAATAGCCGTTGGCGACCAGCGTCCGTCGTGTCGCGGCGACCGCCCGGGCAGAGACATCCACCGCCGTGGCCCGGGCGCCTTGCCGCAACGCCGCCAGCCCGACCAGTCCGGTGCCGCAGCCCAAATCGAGCACATGCTCACCGCTCTCAACGTGCATGCCCGCGATCAATGCCGCCGCGCCGTCGTCCAGCCGCCCGTGCGCGAAGACGCCAGGACGGCTGACCAGCCGCGTCGGCTCTCCGGCGACGAGGATGTCCTGCGCCTGATACGTCACCGCGGGCAGCGCGAACGTACCTTCCGGTCGCTGGGCAACCGCTGCGTGATAGCCACCCTTGTGCGCCAGCACACCGGCGCGCCCGAAGATCACCTCCGCCTCATTGATGGCGCTCTTTACGCCTTCGCGCCTCGCGCCAACGAAGTAGAGGCGTCCCCGAGGTCGCAATAGTGCCCCCGCCAGCTGTAGAATCTCGGTCTGCAGTGCTCGTCCGCGAGGCAGGTGGAGCAGGGCCATCTCCTGACTCCTTGATTCTAATCCTGCGAAGTCGTCCTGGAGCAAGAGCGTCGGCAGCCTCAAGTCGTTCTCGGCGAAGGTTGTCCGCAGCGTCTCCGTCTCCGCGAGGTTCGGTGTCCAGCACGTGACGCGCGCGCCGGCTCGGGTGGCCCAGGCGGCCGTCGCCGTCATGCCCGGTCCCGCCACAAAGACGTGCTCACCGTGACGGCGACGGGCCGCGCCCAGCAGCGCAGCCGTGGCATCCTCGGCCGCAGGCACGCCGGGCGCGCGCACCAGCGTTAATGGGCCGTCGGGTAGCGCGACTTGTTCACGAGTGAATGTATGCATTTGCTTTCCGTAGCTCGCCGTTCAATCCAGCAGCTCAACGTCTACCTCCGCTCCTTCGATCAACTCGGACACGCCCAACGGGACGTGGACGACGCCGTCACCCCGCACCAACGTGAAGATAAGGTTCGATTCGCCGAAGACGGGCACGGCCCACAGACCGTCCTCGCGCTCCTCCAGCCGGACGGGGGCGAAAAACTCGCGGCTCTTGATTCCCGGCACGCTGCCTGCCAGTCGCGCCTTGACGTAGCCGGCGCGCGGCACGGTGCCGCCCTGTAGTCGCCAGAGCACCGGTTTGACGAAGAGCCGGATGGTGTTGAGCGCGGAAACGGGGTTGCCCGGCAGGCCGAAGACCGGCTTGCCATCGCAAATTGCCAGGATCGAGGGCTTGCCCGGCTTGACGGAGACGCCGTGCACCAACACGCCGGGCTCGCCCAGGCGCTCGATGACGTCCACGGTGACGTCGCGCTCGCTGACGGAGCTGCCCGCCGTGATGATCAGGGCGTCGGCCTCGGCCAACGCCGGCTCGGCGGCCTCGTAGACCGCCTCTGTATCGTCCCGTACGATGCCGCGGGGCAACGGCACCGCGCCGTGTCGCCGGAGCAGTGTGCTGACCGAGGTGGTGTTGATGTCACGCACCTGATTCATGCCCGGCGTCTGCGTCGGCGGGACCAGCTCGTCACCGGTGGAGATGACGGCAACGCGGGGTCGGCGGGCCACCGCGACCTCCGTCACACCCAACGCCATCAGGCCGCCGATCTCCTGGGCGCGTAACCGCTTGCCGGCCGGCAGCACCAAATCACCGGTTTTTACGTCCTTGCCCGGTGGAATCACATTCTCGCCCTCGGCGACGGCTTGCTCGACCTCGATCTCGGCGGCGCCGGTTGACTGCGTGTACTCAATCATAACCACGGCGTCGGCGCCGTCGGGCAGGGCGCCGCCGGTGTGGATAAGCGCGGCCTGGCCCTTGCCCACCGTCACGTCCGGCGGCTGGCCCATCCGCAACTCGCCCAGGACGTGTAGGCTGACCGGCACGGCTTCGCTGGCGCCCGCTGTATCCTCCGCCCGCACCGCGTACCCATCGACGGTGGAACGGGCAAAGCGTGGCAGCGGATGGGGGGCGGTGATATCTTCTGCTAACACACAGTCCAACGTATCTGGCACCGGGCGCCGTTCTACTCCCAGCGGGCCATCGGGCAGCGCATTCAGCAGACGTGCCAGTGCGTCTTCTCTGGGTGTCATCGTTATCAACTGTTTCATGGTAGGCCCTCCCTAAGATCTAACTTGAGCCGATCAACATCGGCATGATCTGATCCGGGGCAAACGAAGCAGTTCCAGGGTGGCTCAGACGCAATGGGCGGCTTCCAGTCATGTTTGCTACCCGCATCAACCCCGGTTTCGTTTGCCGTGCTCGCGTCTATGCAGATTCTACGGCGCAGAGAGCGTTTTCGCCGCTGCTCACTTCGAAATCCCATCCGATCTCCCTTTTGCTTATTATAGTCGCAATGCTATAATTTAAAGAACGTGTTTTTCTCATAGGACGTTAATCCTATGTGGTTACGTTATCCGAGCATCTCGCACAATTAACCTAAGGAGGTTTTATATGGCAGAAAGAAAAATGATCACGGTAGATGGCAATACCGCGTGCGCTGCTGTCGCACACAAGATTAACGAGGTGGTTGCTATCTATCCCATCACACCGTCCAGCCCCATGGGTGAGTTGGCCGATAGCCTCTCGGCTTCTAACGAGTCAAACATCTGGGGAAGCATCCCCCTCGTCGCCGAGATGCAGGCCGAGGGTGGGGCGGCTGGCGCGATTCATGGTGCCCTGCAGACCGGCGCGCTGACGACGACGTTCACCGCCTCGCAGGGCTTGCTTTTGATGATCCCGAACATGCACAAGATCGCCGGTGAGCTGACCTCGGTAGTCTTCAACGTCTCCGCGCGCAGTCTCGCGGCGCAGGCGCTCTCCATTTTCGCCGATCACAGCGACGTGATGTCCACTCGCAACACGGGCTTCGCGTTGCTCGCCAGCAACTCAGTCCAGGAAGCCCAGGACTTCGCCCTTATCGCGCAGGCCGCGACGTTGAAGACGCGTGTGCCCTTCCTGCACTTCTTCGACGGCTTCCGCACCAGCCACGAGATCAACAAGATTGAGCAGCTGACAGAAGAGGATATGGCTGCCATGATCGACGATGAGCTGGTCCAGGCGCATCGCGAGCGCGCGCTCAACCCCGATAAACCCGTCGTGCGTGGTATTTCGCAGGGTCCCGATGTCTACTTCCAGGCCCGTGAGGCCGTCAATCCCTACTACGTCAAGACCCCCGGCCTGGTTCAGGAAGCCATGGATGAGTTCGCTGAGCTGGTGGGCCGCGAGTACCATCTCTTCGACTACGTCGGCGCGCCTGACGCTGAGCGCGTCATCGTGTTGATGGGCTCCGGCGCCGAGGTGGCCCACGAGACCGTCGAGTATCTCGTCGAGAATGAGGATGCGAAGGTCGGTGTGCTCAAGGTCCGCCTCTATCGTCCCTTTAGCATCGAACACTTCCTGGATGCGCTCCCCGAAACCGTGGAGATCATCGCGGCGTTGGACCGCACCAAGGAACCCGGCAGCGCCGGCGAACCCCTCTACGAGGACGTGATCACGGCTCTCGTCGAACTTGACCGCAAGGTCAAAGTCATCGGTGGGCGCTACGGGCTTTCCAGCAAGGAATTCACCCCCGCTATGATCAAGGGCATCTTTGACGAGATGGCTAAGGATGAGCCGAAAAAGTGCTTCACCGTCGGCATTAAAGATGACGTGACCAACCTGAGCATCGACTACGATCCGTCATTCAATATCGAGTCTGAAGACGTTGTGCGCGCACTCTTCTACGGCCTGGGCTCCGACGGCACCGTGGGCGCTAACAAGAACTCCATCAAGATCATCGGCGAAGAGACGGATATGTACGCTCAGGGCTACTTCTTCTATGATGCGAAGAAGTCCGGCGGCAACACCTTCTCCCACCTACGTTTCGGCCCCCGTCCCATCCGCCAGACCTGTCTCATCACGTCCGCCAACTTCGTGGGTGTGCACCAGTTCGTTTTCTTCGAGCAGCTTGATATGCTGAGCGCTGCTGCGCAAGGCGCGACGCTGCTGATCAATAGCTCTTATCCCGCCGATGAGACCTGGGATCAGCTGCCCAAGCAGGTTCAGAAGCAGATCATCGACAAGGAGCTTGAGGTCTACGTCATCGACGCCTACGAGGTCGCCAAGGCCGTGGGCCTGGGACGCCGCATCAACACCATCATGCAGACCTGCTTCTTCGCGCTTTCCGGCGTGCTGCCCAAAGATGAGGCCATCGCCGAAATCAAGAAAGCTATCAAGAAGACCTACGGTAAGAAGGGTCAGAAGATTGTCGATATGAACTACGAGGCTGTCGATCACACGCTGGAAAACCTGCACGAGTTGGATTATCCCAACGAGGTCACCAGCGAAATCGAGATGCCGCCGGTTGTGCCGGAAGAGGCCCCCGAATTCGTCCACGAAGTCACCGCCAAGATGATGGTACAGGAAGGCGATGATCTTCCCGTCTCCAAGTTGCCCGACGACGGCACCTATCCCACCGGTACCACGCAGTGGGAGAAGCGCAACGTCGCCATGGAGATCCCGGTCTGGGACCCCGACGTCTGCATCCAGTGTGGCAAGTGCTCTATGGCCTGCCCGCACGCAACCATCCGCATGAAGGTGTATGATCCTGAATTGCTGGAGAACGCACCCGAGGGTTTCCGTTCTGCTGATGCCAAAGGTCGCAAATTCAAAGGCAAGAAGTTCACCATTCAGGTCGCGCCCGAGGACTGTGTGGGATGCCGGCTCTGTGTGGAGGTCTGCCCGGCCAAGAACCGTGAAGATCCTGAGCGCAAGGCTATCAACATGGAAGAGCAACCCCCCATCCGCTTCCGCGAACGCAAATTCTTCGAATTCTTCCGCGATGAACTACCCTACTTCGACCGCACCGAACTCAACCTCGACCAGGTCAAGGAATCGCAGTTCCTGCGTCCACTCTTTGAGTACAGCGGCGCCTGCGCGGGCTGCGGTGAGACGCCTTACGTCAAGCTGGTCAGCCAACTCTATGGAGATCGCGCCATCATCGCCAACGCCACAGGCTGTTCCTCCATCTACGGCGGCTACATGCCCACCACACCCTACACGGTTGATGAAGAAGGCCGTGGCCCCGCGTGGAACAACAGTCTCTTCGAGGACAATGCCGAGTTCGGCTACGGCTTCCGCCTGACGCTGGACAAGCAGGAACAGTACGCCCGCGAGCTGGTGGAGAAATTCCGCCCGACGCTGGGTGACGATCTCGTGGACGGCGTCCTGAACGCCGAGCAACTCACCGAGGCCAATTACGTGGCGCAACGCGCCCGTGTGGCGGAGGTCAAGGAGAAAATTGCTGACCTGGATGATCCCGATGCTAAGAACTTACTCAGCGTGGCCGACGTGCTGGTTCGTCGTTCCATCTGGATTGTGGGTGGTGATGGCTGGGCGTACGACATTGGCTACGGCGGTTTGGACCACGTCCTAGCCCAGGGCCGCAACGTCAACGTTCTGGTTCTGGATACCCAGGTCTACTCCAACACCGGGGGTCAGATGTCCAAGGCGACACCGCGCGGTGCAGTTGCGAAGTTCGCTGCCGCCGGTCGCTCGCTGCCCAAGAAAGACCTCGGTCTGATGGCCATGAGCTACGGCAACATCTACGTCGCTCAGATCGCCATGGGGGCCAGTGATCGCCAGGCACTCAAGGCGATACGTGAGGCCGAATCCTACGACGGGCCGAGCCTCATCATCGCGTACAGCCACTGCATCGCCCACGGCTTCCCCCTCTACTACGGCTTCGATCAGCAGGACAAGGCCGTCAAGTCCGGCGCCTGGATTCTCTACCGCTACGACCCCCGTCTCGCCGACGAAGGCAAGAATCCGCTGCAGTTGGATTCCAGAGAGCCCACGCTCTCCATTGAGGAGTACATGTACAAAGAGGTCCGCTTCCGCACGCTGACGCAGTCCATGCCCGACCGGGCCGAACGGCTGCTGAAGCTGGCAGAGCAAGATGCCACCGCCCGCTGGAACTACTACAAACAGCTGGCTGCGATGGACTACAGCTGGGCTGCCAAGAAGTAACGAGCTGATAACGGCCCTTCGACGCCCGCAGATGCGATTTGAATCTGCGGGCGTTCTGGTTTCAGAATGTTCGTGCCGGCAAGAATATCTTCAAACTATTGGACACAGCCCCGTTGAAATTGCTTGGCTTGCGATTTTTCAAGATATTGGTTATCATAATACTAAGTAGTATGTCCACCGAGTCCACATAGACACGAAAGGAGCTTAAGCATGAGTAATCTATCTACAAGTTACATGGGTTTGACGTTGAAGAATCCCCTCGTTCCCTCGGCGTCACCGCTCTCTCGTAAGCTGGACAACATCAAGCGATTGGAGGATGCCGGCGCCGCCGCGGTGGTTCTTTATTCGCTGTTTGAAGAGCAGATCGACGAGGAAGCGGAGTTCCTGGACGATATGCTTGAAGGGACCAAGTATCGGTATGCAGAGATGATCGACCTTTTCCCGCCGCAGAATGAATATCGCCGCGACGAAGTCGACTATCTCGATCTGATCCGTGATGCGACAGAGGCCGTTGATATCCCCATCATTCCTAGCCTCAACGGGTACAGCCTCGGCGGCTGGCTGCGCTACGCGGAACTCTTTGAGGAGGCCGGCGCCGACGGCATTGAGCTCAACATCTATTACCTGCCCACCTCGCACCGACTGACAGGCGCCCAGGTTGAAGCGAACTATTTTGACATCCTCCGTGAGGTCAACCAGCAGGTCTCTATTCCTTTGGCTATTAAGATGAATCCCTTCTTCAGTTCTATCCCCCACGTGGCGACGCTGTTTGATCGCGCCGGCGCCGACGCACTGGTGCTTTTCAACCGCTTCTATCAGCCGGATCTGGATATTGAGGAGCTGGAGACGGTTCGCCGTCTCAATCTCAGCTCATCGGAAGAGATGCTGTTGCCGCTGCGCTGGATCGCCATCCTCTACGGTCACGTCGACGCTTCTATGGCTTTGACCACGGGGATCCACACCGTCGCGGACGTCGTCAAGGCCATCATGGCCGGCGCGGACGTCGCCAATGTCTGTTCCGTGCTGCTCCAGGACGGTGTCGGCAAGCTGACCCAGTTGGTGGACGGCCTGGCCCATTGGATGGAGACGCACGAATACGAAGACATTTCACAGATGCGTGGCGTATTGAGTCACAAGAAAAGCCCGAATCCTTCGGCTTTTGAGCGGGCTAACTACGTGAAAATCGTTGGGCAGGAGCGCTTCCAACCGAAGCTCAAGAATATATAAGGGATACGGCGTTTGTGGACGAGTCACAGCTATGAGGGAGTGTTACTCATAAGCATGAATACGCGGGCGCGTCGTGAGCTTGACGGCGCGCCCTTTTTACTTGGGAGGCGTAGATGAATGAGACAATGTTCTACACGGGCAAAGGTGATAGAGGCGACACGGGCCGTCTGGGCGGACGTGGGCGGGTATCCAAGGCCGACGCGATGGTTGACACCATCGGTGCCATCGATGAAGCCACCTGCGCCATCGGCGTCGCCCGTGCGCGCGTCCAAAATCCTCGCCTGCAGCGTGCGCTCTCCGAGGTGCAGCGACGGATCTACCGTCTGATGTCGCACCTTTCGGCGGTTCCCGAAGCGCGTGCGGACTATCCGAGCCTCGCGGACGAGGATGTCGCGTGGTTGGAAGATCAGATCGCGCAGTTAGAAGATGGGTTGCCCAATTTAGAGGGATTTGTGCTCCCCGGAGATTCACCGGCCGGCGCGGCCTGTCATCTGGCGCGGGCCGTGGTGCGCCGGGCCGAACGACGACTGGTCGCCCTCTCAAGCCAGGAACCCAACGTTGGTGCGGCCAACCTGGCGTTCATGAATCGGCTCTCATCGTTGTTGTTCGTCGCCGCTTTGCATGAGGATACGCTGTCCGGCCATGCGCTGACCTTGGCGCGCCCGGCGTGACGTTCGGGAAGGTTGCTTTTGACTGCGGTGAAAAAGCCTAAAACCTCACGCAGAGGCACTAAGAGCGCAGAGAAAATTACTTCTTTGTTTGATATCATTAACTTTGTTTGGGCTTTTTATTCACAATACTCTTAAGAAACTCAAAAGTCTTAGCGCCCTTTGTGTCTGGTACGACTATACTCAACCGTGGTCGGTCCAAAAAACGTGGATTTGGCAATCCACTTCAAGCAAGCATAGAAGTATAGCGAGAATGATAAAGCCCTGGAGCGCGGTGTTCCAATTCTTGACAGCTCTTGCCTTTATGATACAATGCGCGCACTGGGCCCCCATCGTCTAGTCAGGTCTAGGACACAGGCCTTTCAAGCCTGGTACATGGGTTCGAATCCCGTTGGGGGCACCTGAGCACTGTAGTGCAGAAGCGGGATGAGAGGGGCCATGCAATCCTTTGGTGAGAATTGCGTGGCCCTAACGCTTTTGGTCTGGTCGGCAGCCGCTTTATGCGCTCGACTCCCATTTTTCCCTGAAGAATTAATCTCGTGACGTACTGTGGTGTCAGCGAGCGCATGTACAGGTTGGGGGGACAACTTTCTAGCCCCTTTTTACCAGGGGTGATCTTTTTGCCCCGTATCTGTTTAGTCTTCTGAGGTGCGACGCACTTTCGCCGACGTTCACGAGCCGGGGACTCCTAAACCATGCTCGGAGAACTTTGTAGCGCGGTTTGTTTCGATCCGTAAGTGCGTTGCACCTGGACACTCACAAACCTAAACGGTTGCTTTGCCCCTTTTATCTGTGTAATCTGTGAAAGTCTGTGGATAGATTTCTCGCCCCCAAAGCCTACATACCCCGCTCTTGCCACAAGCCTCAAACGTTAGTTTGCTTGAATCTTCGCCGCATTCGTTGACGGCGACGGGAACTTATATTTTTACGGACCCTCAGGGTCTGTCAAGAAATAGGCACTTGTCGGGAAGTAGGTGAAGCCCTAAATCTGCTTCTATACGAGCTATGGAAAAAATCCACAGATTAACACAGATTTTCACAGATTATATCGTTTTTGTCCGTGCAAATCCGTGAGCAATTTCAAGCTGTCCGGGATACTTCACCTAAAAATGGTCTAGAGGGAGCCAAGTACCAACAGGGTGTATCGCGTTGTAGTTGCGCGGGACAGGTATTCTTTTACGAGCACCTCAGTCCTCCAGTGGCCCGATGCGGTTTTCCAGGAACTTGTTCCTAATGTGTGACGCTTCCCTACGCTGTTTTGATTGTGAGGCACATTTTATGCTATAATAGGCCTAAGAACGGGTCTTATGATCTATGCCGGGATTCTGGCTGAGGATTTAAGTGTAGAAAGAATATTGGTATCAGGCATTATCTGGATGTGTGACGTGAATGTGGAGGATATTACTGTTGGCTAACCATAGCCGGAGTTGATGGAATGGCAGATAACTTAGAACGATTTACGAGAGGTTCTCGGGAGGTGCTCCACTTCGCCAAAGCGGAGGCCGTGCGGATGCGACATGCATCCATCGGACCGGAGCATATTCTCTTGGGGTTGATATTAGAAAGTGAAGGCCTGGCAGGTCGAGTTCTCCGTGACATGGGAATGCGTCCCCAGGAAGTGCAGCGCATGGTGAAGCGGTTATCCGGGTCCGCTACGCTGCGGGCTGAAGCACCGGATCTGCGCGAGAGTACGCAAACCGTGTTGACTATTGCGATTGAGGAGGCCAAGCACCACGACAGCCCGGCCGTCGATACGCAGCACTTGCTTCTGGCGCTGTTGCGGCAGCAAGAAGGCATTATTCGGGCGATTTTACAGCAGTTCAGTTTGTCGGTCGATATGGTGAGAAGGCGGGTTCTGCAGGTCATGCCGACGAAGTCGAGTAGCTTACAGCGTCGGTCGACTTCATCAAGGCGACGTGAGAAGCGGCGCAAACGCTCCGCTGACTCTCTGCTGGAGCAGATGGCCGTGGATCTCACTGAGCAGGCGCGCGGAGGCCTGCTTGATCCCGTGATCGGGCGCCAGACCGAGATTGAGCGTGTAATCCAGATCTTGGCGCGGCGAACCAAGAACAATCCTGCGCTGATCGGCGAACCGGGCGTCGGTAAGACGGCCATCGTGGAAGGGCTGGCCCAGCGTGTCGTCGCTGGTGGAGTTCCTGGTCCTATTCTGGGCAAGCGTGTGGTCCAACTGGATATTGGGTCTCTCGTGGCCGGCACCATGTACCGGGGCCAATTTGAGGAGCGCCTGAAGAAGGTGCTGGAAGAACTCAAAGAGGGCGATACCATCGTTTTCATCGATGAGGTGCACATGCTGGTAGGGGCCGGGTCCGCCGGCTCTTCCCTGGACGCAGCCAATATCCTCAAACCCGCGCTGGCGCGAGGTGAGCTGCAGTGCATCGGCGCGACGACGCTGGACGAGTATCGCAAGCATATTGAATCGGATGCGGCGCTAGAGCGCCGGTTCCAGCCGGTCATGGTTGAGGAGCCGACGCCGGAGGAAACGCTGGACATCCTGCGGGGCATCAAGTATGCCTACGAACAGCACCATCAGCTTGCAATCAGCGAACAGGCGTTGGAAGAATCGGTGCGACTCTCCTCGCGGTACGTCACCGATCGTTATCTCCCGGACAAAGCTATCGATCTGATGGACGAGGCCGCCTCCCGCGTGCGGATGTACAAATCGCCGAGTTCAGTACGTCTGCGTGAGATCTTCGAGCGCTTACAAGATCTGCGGATTGAGCGAGCCCGTCTGTTGCTTCAAGGAAATGAGGAGCAGCGGGAGATGCTCGAGGAGCAGGTCAAAGTCCTGGAATCTGAGATGGAAGAGCTGCGCGTGAAAGAGACCGTGGACGAACTGCTCACCGTCGAGCCGGAGGACATCGAAGAGATTGTCGCGATGTGGACCGGCATCCCCATGAGCCAGCTGGCCAGCGAAGAGACAGAGCGGCTCATGGACATGGAGCGTCACCTCCACGAGCGTATCGTCAGCCAGAACGAGGCTATTGAGACCATTGCCAAGGCCGTGCGCCGGGCACGCGCCGGGCTCAAGGATCCCCGCCGCCCCATTGGTTCCTTCATCTTTTTGGGGCCGACGGGGGTGGGTAAAACGGAGCTCTCAAAGGCGCTGGCAGAATTCCTCTTCGGTAGCGAGGACGCCCTGGTTCAACTCGATATGTCGGAGTTCATGGAGCGCCATGCGGTAGCCCGTTTGGTGGGTGCGCCGCCGGGATACGTCGGCTACGAAGAAGCCGGCCAGCTAACCGAGGCCGTGCGCCGCCGTCCGTACTCCATCATCGTGTTCGACGAGATCGAGAAGGCGCATCCCGATGCGTTCAACATGCTGCTACAGATCATGGAAGAGGGCACGCTGACCGACGCGCGAGGACGCAAGGTCGACTTCCGCAACACCATCATTATCATGACGTCCAACGTGGGCGCTGAGGAGATTCGCAGAGAGTCAAAGATAGGCTTCGACATCACGCCGTATACCCAGGCCGACGAAGATCGGGAATATGAGGAGATGAGCCGCAAGTTGAAATCAAGGCTGCGGCGCCTCTTCCGCCCCGAGTTTATCAACCGTCTGGACGCCATCATCGTCTTCCATGCGCTCGGCAAAGAAGCCCTGCGCGATATCGTGGGGCTGGAGATCGATAAGGTACGCGAGCGCTTGCACGAGAACGATCTCGAGCTGGAGTTGACGGACGCGGCCTGTGATTGGCTGGCGGAGGAAGGGTACAGTGACGAGTACGGCGCTCGACCGTTGCGTCGTCTAATTCAGCAGGAGGTTGAGACACCGCTTTCTGATGCCCTGATTTCCAGCGAGTTCGAATCGGGAGACATCGTGCTGCTGGACGTCGAGGAATCGGAGTTGGTCCTGCGCTGCGCGGAAGAAGAGCGCGAGCCGGAGCCGGAACCAGAGCCCGCGTCTTGATCCTACGTCTCATAAGCCAAACGCCCCGCAAGACCGTGCGGGGCGTTTTCTTTTGGATGCAGAAACCAGAGCGCGCTATTCTTTGTCGCGGTCCCGTTTGCTGGATCGAGGGTGAGCGCGGCGGTAGACCTCTCTCGCGCGCCGTTGGGTGACGTGCGCGTAGATCTGGGTCGTCTCCAGGCTGCTGTGCCCCAGCAGCTCCTGCACCACCCGTAGATCAGCACCGCCCTCCAGGAGATGCGTGGCGAAGGTGTGGCGAAGGAGGTGCGGCGTGACCTTCTCCTTGATACCTGCCGTGACGCCGGCTTGCCGAACAATAGTGCTGATCGACCGCACCGAGAGTCGTCCCCCGAAACGGTTGAGGAACAGAGCGCGGGTGGGTTTGTCGCCTGCCTGTTCCGGTCGGCCCACCTGAAGGTAAGCGCGCAGCGCCGCAATAGCGGGGCGCCCCAGCAGCACGAGACGCTCCTTATCGCCCTTGCCCACGACGCGCATCTCCCCGGTCCCCAGGTCGATGTTGCCGACGTTCAGCCCGCCCAACTCGCTGACGCGCACGCCGGAGGCATAGAGCGTCTCCAGGATAGCGCGGTCGCGCAGGCCCTTGGTCGTGGTGGTGTCCGGCGCAGCCAGCAATCGTTTGACTTGCTCGTGGGTCAGATAGTGTGGAAGTCGCCGGGGCAGACGCGGCGCATAGATGCGGCGGAAGAGGTTTTGATCCCAGGCGTTGGCCCGGATCAGATAGTCCCCAAAAGCGCGCAGCTCGAAGACGCGCCGGGCGATGCTGGCGCGAACGTAATCATCCTCGTCCAATTTTGCCAGGTAATCGCGTACCAGATTCCGGTGCAAACCGTCCAGCGTCGTGACCTCGTGCTCTTCACAATAGTCCAGGAATTGGGCGATATCCGTGCCGTAGTTTTTCACGGTGTAGTACGAGGCATTTTCGCGCTCCAAGTGTTGGAGATACCGATCCAGCCATGCTTTGAGCGTTGTCATCCTTGCTCCTTGAGGTGTGGGAGTGGGGGGCGTGTTCTTGGACCGAACGCGTGCTTCTAAAGTGAGGAAATCACTCAGCTTTCAACCTCGTCCTGTTCGGCCTTTAGCTCGTCGTAGACCGACAGGATGTTGGCTACGTGCAGTTGGTGGCTGGCGATACCCAGGGGAACGCGCTCCAGGCCGCAGGTCTCCAGCGGAATATCCCAGATGGTGTCGCGCGGCTCGTTCTCTTCGAGGGTTTGACGCGCCTGCTCCACCACGCAAGTCAGATAGTCGATGTAACGATCCATCACCGTATCAACCTCACCCCGGAGAATGACCTCACCGTGGCCCTGAATAACAGTAAGCGGTTTTAGTTCCTTGATTTTTTGTAGCGTCTCGATCTCGCGTTGCCAGTCCCCATCAACGATAATGGGAATCGCCATGACCGCATCGCCCGTGATAAGCACCCGTTCCTCTTCGATGAAAATGCCTGTGTTGTCCTCGGTGTGTCCGGGCAACCGGAATAGACGGAACGTGCGATCTCCGGCCCCAACCAGAAGCTCATCTTCGTCAAAGGTAATCGTCGGGATGCGCAACTCCACCTCATCGAAGGCCGGGTTGTTCTCTCGTGCCTCTTCCAGCGAATTCTCGCCCACGTCCAGGAGTTTTTTTCGGCAGAGCTCGTGCGCGATCACGTCCAGGTGACCGGGAAAAGCGTACAGGCCGTAGACGTGGTCCATGTGATGATGGCTGAGCATCAGCGAATGAAACCGCCCCTGTCCTCTCGCGTCGAGGAATTTGGCGATCTGGCGGGCTTCATCGGGAAAAGGAAGCGCATCAATCGCCACGACGCCTTCCCTGGTCAAAATGGCTACACTGTTGACCCGCGCATACCGTTCGCTGGTGAAAACGAAGATTTCTTCACTTACACGTTCCCAATACATGAACACTCCTGCTCTCAGGAATTGAACATCGCTTCAACGAGCGACTTTTGATTGAATCGACTCACAGAGGATAACACACTCAGATGCGAAAGTCAAGATTGCTTTACATAACTAGAGAAAGGGCGCTGCTTTTCACACGGTCTAGTTTCATTGCACCGGATTGAGGTGGGCGATAAGTGACACGTGAGGCGTGAAAACCTCAGATAGCTCCTGTTTTGCGTTTCGGATTGGACGTTGCTAGCTGGAGCAAGATGTACCCAAAATAGAAAGGCCGCCCGTTGCGTACGAGCGGCCTTCTTGATGAGTCGTCCCCCGCCGTGCCGTGTCCCGATGGTTTTGACCCGAAGGTCTAAAGTGGGTGCCTGTCAGTGGATCAACCTTGCCCGAAGGCTATCGTCTCACCAGCTGAACGGTCAGCTCCCTTTTGTAATAGTGTTGGCTCAAAACCCCATCCGGGCATCACGTACACGGCAGGGCAGCGTCTATATAATACCATACTCCAAAAAGTTGACAAATGATCGTCAGAAAGCGTCGAGGGCGGCGCGCATCCGGCGGAGCCAATTGTCGCGCAAGATATGGGCGATGTTGGTCTCCTCATAGCCGCGCTCGCGCAGTAACGGCGCAATTTTGCCGAGGTCGCGGACGGTCTCTATCTCCTGGGGAACCGACTCGCGCCCCAGGCCACCGTCGAAGTCGGACCCTAGGCCGACGTGCTCGGCGCTACCCAGCAGCTGGCAGACGTAATCGATGGCCTCGACGACGCGCCGGAGCGGCAACCGCCGGTCGCTCTTTCGCCAGTCAGGTTCGAGCATGCGGTTATAGGGCACGATGCCGATGACGCCGTCTCGCTGGGCAATCCGCTCAATAAGACGATCGGATAGCTGTCGAGGCGAATCGACGAAGGCGCGCGGATTGGCGTGTGAAGCAGCGGTGGGACCGGGATAGCGATCCAGCACCTCATAGGCCGCGTCCTCCCAGAGATGGCTGAGATCCACCAGCAACTGAAACTCGGCCATGGCCTCCAGGAGCTCGTGACCGAGGTCCGTGAGCGGGCCGGGGTTGCCGTTGCCGCCGGCATAGCGCGTGCCCGCCGACCAGCTGAGCCCGATGCCGCGCACGCCGCGTTCCACCCACGCCTCCAACTCATCCGGCGTGCGAATGGGATCGGCGCCTTCCATGATGACGAAGATGCCGAGCTGTGGCTGCTCAGTTTCCCACGTTGCCAGCACAGTGTCCAGGTCCCAGGTGGTTTGAAGTAGCCGGACGTTTGCTGCCTCGTCATCAAGGCGGCGGTAGAAATCCATCTGCACGTTGGCCTGTTGGTGTGCCTCTTTGGCGTTGTGATAGGCTTGAGGCTCTTCCTGCCAGCGTTTCCAGGCCGGGGCGACGAAGAGGCTGCCGCCGATCACGCCTATCCGGCCTTCAATAAGATCGGGGATGCTGACCAGGCAGGTTTCTGTGTGGCGGCCCGGCGGCGGAGACTTGCGCTCGTGCGCTCGTATCTCCGTGACGGGCTGACGCACGTCTCGGCCCAACACGGCGGCGTTGTAGGCCAGATCCAGGTGTCCATCGACCAAAAGTGGTGGCATGTAAGATCTCCATTTCTTGATTGCATTTTCACAGTATAACGCGACTTGTCGGGAAAGACCAGCGTCTGTTGATAAACTCAGGTCTCTCTTTTTGGGACACAGAAAACACGGACTGCACTTACGGTTTTCTACCGGTTTTCAGTGTTCGTCCGTGTCCTGTTTTCTCAACGAAGTCTCGTTGTAGAGCCTGACTTGCTTGCTCTTGAAAAGTTGTCGATTTTGAGGAATTCCTTTATAATGGGGCTGAGTGTTCAAGTGTGCGGGTGGTCTATCCGCTTGATGGGCTGTCTTGCTAAGCCGAGATACAGAATGCAGCCGATAGATACATTGTCCCCCCTTCCACTCGTGGATGGGGGATTTTTGATAGGCGCTTGAACACGAGATAAATACAGGTTCTGACCTGACATGGCGTATTTTGCTGGCGGTGCGCGATGGGAGATCGGGTGAGAATCGACTGGAGTTGGATGCTGGCAGTTTATTGCAAGGAGGAAGTATATCTTGATGATGGAGCAACAGGCAGACGAAGTGCAGGATAGTGAACAGGAACAATTTGCGGCTTTATTAGAGGACTCTTTTGAGCGTGCGCGTCCGCGACGGGGAGAGGTGCTGGAGGCAACCATCCTTTCCATTGGGGACAATGACATGTTGGTCGATCTGGACGGTAAGCGAGACGGTGTGATTTCTCCCAAAGATCTGGATCTGGTGGATGAGCGGTATCTGGCCGATTTGACGGTTGGCGATACGATCCCCGTCCTGGTGATGAAGGAATCCGCCCGCCACGAGGGCGTGACCGTTTCTTTGAAAAAGGGCTTGGAGCAACAAGACTGGCTGCGGGCAGAAGAATACTTGTCCAGCGAACAAGTATTTGAGGCCGAAGTCATCGACGTGAACCGGGGCGGCGTGCTGGTGGAATTCGGCAGGTTGCGCGGTTTTGTGCCCAACTCTCACCTGACCTCCGTGCCTTCCGGAATGCAGCGGGATCGCTTCCGCGAAGCCAAGGAAGAGCTGATTGACAGGGAGCTCTCCCTCACCGTGATCGAGGTCAACCAACGTCGGCGTCGCCTGATCTTGTCTGAGCGGGCTGCCAGCCGGCAGAAGCGCGAGCAACTGCTCCAGGAGCTGGCCGAGGGCGATATTCGCACCGGCATCGTGCGCAACGTTGTGGACTTCGGCGCCTTTGTCGATCTGGGTGGTGTTGACGGCTTGATCCACATCTCGGAACTGGACTGGGACTACGTGGAGCATCCCAGCAAAGTGCTGGACGTGGGCGACGAGGTCGAGGTTTACGTATTGAGCGTGGACCGTGACCGGCAGCGCATTGGGCTGAGCCGTAAGCGCGTGATCCCTGCATCGACCATCGACGCATCTGCAGAAGAAGAGGAAGAGGCACCAGAAGCCGAGGCGCCAGAAGCCGAGGTGGCAGAAGCCGAGGTGGCAGCTGAAGCTGAGACCGAGACGGAAACCGAGGCTGACGTCGAGGCCGAAACCGCAGCAGAGACAGAACCAGTGAGCGAAGAAGCTTAGATAACCGCGCTTCTTGGTAATAGGCTGATAGGGTGACCGTCAGCCCATCAAGGGTTTAGTCACTAAACGCATGCCCCACAGTCTTTTTGACGAAGATAGGTTGTGGGGCATGTTGGATACTGAACCAGGCGTACCTTCACAGACGGATAAACCTCATACCATTTTTCTGCATGGCGAATTGTGAAAGCCGTCAGGTCCTGTTCTAGATTTGCATTTATCTGCACGACGTACAGTTGCCTTATCAGCGATACCGCGATCAGGTCGGGACGAGGGCGTAGCCGTTGTCCCGCGTAACCATACACTTCAATAACCACTGAGGAGGGAAAAAATGGCGAAGGATTATCCCTATGGTGAAGGGAAAGTCAAATGGGTGTCCACTGCATGGCTGGCTGAGCACCTGGACGATGACAACTTGATGATCCTGGACGTGCAACCTAACGTCCACGATTATATCAAGGAGCATGTTCCAGGCGCTGTCTACATGAACGAGGGCTTGCTACGCATTCCCAAGGAGGGCTTGCCCGCCCAGTACGTCTCGCCGGACGTGATTGAGTTGCTCTTCCGCCGGGTGGGGCTACGGCCCGAGATTCCCGTGGTCGTCTACACGGGCGTGGGCCCCTTCAAGGGCTGGGGAGATGGCCTGGAGCAGACCATGATGGCGTACACCCTGGCGCGCTTCGGGCACGATAACGTGTACGTCCTCAACGGCGGCATCGAAAAATGGAAGGCCGAAGGCCGGACATTGACACAAGCATTCCCCGACGTCGAGCCGTCAGGCTTTAACGCTGTGGACCGCTCGGGCTACCGGGTGGAATACGAGGAGTTCAAGGCCCTTAAGGACCGCGACGACGTCATCGTGCTAGATGCGCGTCCATCCGATGTTTACGCCGGACAAGGTCCGTGGCGCAAGGCCGGTCACATCCCCGGTGCGGTCAACGTGCCCTGGAAGAGTTTCATGGACCCCGACAACACTCGCCTGCTGAAATCCGACGAGGAGATCCAGGCGATCATTGACGAGCACGGGATCACACCGGACAAAACTGTAATCTGCTCCTGTGGGACCGGGCGCGAGGCCACGAACGAGTTTATTCTCTTCAAATGGTACCTTGGTTACCCCGGGGTCAGAATCTACGAGGGCTCCTTCACCGAGTGGAGCGCCTATCCTGAGAATCCCACGGTGACGGGAGAGGATCCTCGGTAAGGAGACGCTTGTATATGTGACACTGCCTGCCCTATGTATGTGCATGGGGCAGGCTTATGCTTTGAGGGAGGGTATAGATGCTTTTTGAACGGATTGAATCCAAAGGTCTGGCACACTATTCTTATCTGATCGGTGACCAGCACGAGGCCATCGTCATCGATCCCCGGCGCGACTGTGACGTCTACGTGGACAAGGCGACGCGCGCGGGCTTTCGGATCGCGCACATTCTGGAGACGCACCGCAATGAGGATTACGTCATCGGCTCCGTCGAGCTGGCGGCCCGCACCGGTGCCGATATCTGGCACGCTGATGCAGAGTTGGATTATCAGTACGGGCGTCCGGCGGAAGATGGGCAGACCTGGCCTATAGGACGACTTTCACTGCAGGCTATCTCGACGCCGGGCCACACGCCGGGTTCTATGAGCTACTTGTTGCACGATCCCGACGGGCATCCCTGGATCGTTTTTACAGGAGACACGCTCTTCGCCGGTGACGTAGGACGTGTGGATCTGCCAGGCGTGGACCGCAAGGAAGAGATGGCGCATCTGCTGTACGACTCGTTGTTTAACAAGCTGCTACCGCTGGGCGACGAGGTCATCGTCTGTCCCGCGCACGGCGCCGGTTCCGTCTGTGGCAACACCATCGCTGAGCGCGTCTGGACGACTATCGGCCTGGAGCGCCGGTCCAATCCAGCGTTGCAACACAAGGATGAAGCGAACTTCGTCGAAAACGTGGCTACGGTGATGGAACGCCCGCCCTACTTCCGGCGCATGGAGCGCCTTAACCTTGAGGGGCCACCGCTGCTTGGGACGCTGCCAGCACCGACGCCGCTGAAACCGGGCGCTTTTGCAGAACGGATGCGTGAAGCCATCGTGCTGGACACGCGCATGGAGACGGGTTTCGGCGCGGCGCATGTCCCCGATGCACTCTCTATCTGGGCTGGCGGGTTGGCGAGTTTCGCCGGGTGGTTCTTACCCTACGACCGTCCTCTCTTGTTGGTGAGCGAAGGTGAGGATTCTACGCCCGTGGTTCGCACATTGATCCGTCTGGGCTATGACGAGCTGGCGGGCGCGTTGGCGGGCGGGATGCTGGCGTGGCACATGTCAGGCCGGGCCAGCGCGGCGGTGGAGGTGGTGACGGCCCAGGCGCTCTGTCGCCGCTTGGAGCAGGGGGCCGACGCTTGGATTCTCGACGTGCGCAGTGAGGAGGAGCTGGAGAACGAGGGCGAGGTCGCGGATGCCCACCACGTGCACATCACGCAACTACCGGATCACCTCGACGTGGTACGCCGTGACCGCCCGATCTACGTCTTCTGTGGTAGCGGCCTGCGATCCATGGTGGGTGCCAGCGTGCTTCAGCGCGCGGGCATGAAGGACGTCCACGTCGTGCTGGGCGGGACAAAAGCGTGGTGGTCTGCGGATTGTATCGAGCGGCAATGAACAGGCAGCCAGGTGCCATTTTACACCGTCTCAGACGAGAGGGTGTTCTATTCGGGTCGCGCTGCCGGGTGTTCACCCCAATCCTTGTGAGAAGGTTGGCTCAGGGCATTTACCATAACGATCAACCTCTGCTTGTCATGCTCCCCAGTTTGTGGTAGCATGATTGCAGAAAGGGGGATGGCTGGATGAATTCTTCTGAGGGGTCCAAGCAAAACGATCCTCACAGCGCCGAGGAACGGTACGTGGATGAGCCTTCCGGGTCAACCATCACGCCTCGTCAGTTGCTACTTCTCTGGGTGATGGCCGGCAGCCTTCTGCTGGCACTGGTGCCCTTCGGTCTGCTCTCCCGTTCGCTTAGGAGCAATATCCAGGCCGCTGAGGCCGAGTTTAAGCGGATCCAGTCACAGCTGGCCGAGACGCCGTCCCCGCCCTCGGAGGTGCAGCCGCTGCTGGCGACCTTGGAGTCGCTTCATCAGCAGGCAGAGGCACTGGAAGACGCGGCCGACACCCTCACCGGCGCGCAGATCTATTGGCCCGCTGTGATGGATGCCGTGCGCAAGCGCGATCCTGAGCAACTGGCGCTTACCGCGCTGACGCAGGAAGGACGGCAGATCATTCTGGAGGGCGACGCCATCAACGACGGCGTGGTCGTCGATTATGCGCAATCGCTGGAAGCCTCGGGCCTCTTCTCCCGAGTGCTGATTCAATCCATCGACTTGCTGGACCCGGATGCGCTGACGGCGACGCCTGAAGCGACGCTCACAGCGACGCCCTCGCCCACGCAGACCGTGTCGCCGACTCCGAGCCTGCGCGATGCCTACGAGGTCGATGATTTCGATCCGGTGCCCATTTTCTTCGGTCAACCGCAGCTGCATAATTTCTATCCTATCTACGATATCGACAAAGTCACGTTTCTGGCCAAGGCCGGGCGCTACTATCGTGTCTACACTACCGATTTGCGTCCCGGTGTGGACACCGTGCTTGAGGTCCGCGTGGGCGGCGAATCCTACCGCAACGACGACCGCGCCGCCGGATTTCTCAGCTCCGAGATCGTGTTTCAGGCTGGGAGCTACGACACCGATGTTGTCGTGAAGATCTCAAACCGAGGCGAATATGGTCCTGAGCGGGCATACCGCGTCGCGGTGGAGGAAGTGTTGTTGACCGCCACCCAGACGCCGGCTCCCGTATCACCGACGCCCACGTTGAGCCCGGCGCCTACGTCGAGTCCAACACCAACCTTTACTCCGTCCTCCACGCCTGTCCCGCAGCAGTCACCGACGCCTGACCGGCGCGATGCCTTCGAGCCCGATCAGCCGGACCCACCTTCTATCGCTTTGGGCGAGACGCAGGGTCACAACTTCTACCCCACAGGAGACGTGGACCATCTGATATTTCTGGCCAAGGCCGGACGCAGCTATCGCGTCTCCACGTCGAATCTGTCGGTGGGCGTGGACACGATTCTCACCGTCACGGTGGGCGCGGAGACTGTTGTGCACGACGACCGGTCGGCGTCGGATCTGGGCTCCGAAGTTATCGTGACTGTTCCCGAAGATCAAGATTATGAGGCAAACATCACGGTAGCAAACCGGGGCGAGTACGGCGCGCAGCTATACTATCAAATTTCGCTCAAAGAAGTGATCGTCACGCCGACGCCCACGTTCACGCCGACATCGACCCTTACCCCGACGGAGTCCTCGTCTCAAGTTACCCGACCGTCGGGACTGGCCCGGACTTTGCCACGATGGCAATTTCTGCCTGCAGAGCAGACCTTCACCAATCCCGAGGCGGTGAGGTTCGTCATCGTCATGGAACTGGAGGCGAATGCTCCATGAGCACGTGGCGTGATATCCAGTCTAATCTCTCCGAGCGTGACCGGTTGCTCTTCGTCATCGCTATTAGTCTGACGGTGGTCGCCGTGTTGGGAAACCTGATTCTGCTGGGTGGCGTCCTCTATCCCCGCTGGCAACGGTGGCAGGAGGTCAACGAGTTACTCTCCCAGGCCAGGCAGCAGCTGCAGTTGGCGCCCCGCGAGCAAGAAGGACTGACGCCGGCAGACGTGCGCGCTGAGATCGAGGCTGCCCAGGCGGAACTGATGGATCAGGCGGGCATCTTTATGAGTGAAGAAGAGGCTGCCGAGGCGCTGAATCGGCTGTATCGTTACGCCGACGAGACGGGCGTCAATATCCTGAGCGTGCAATTGGAGACCGCTCCGGAGATGGAGCCTGCCGAGGATGGCGAAGCATCGACACTCTATGCCATGCGCATCTTCCGCCTGGAGGCGCAGGGAAGAACCAACCGACTGCTGGATTTTCTTGGACAGATTGAGGAATCGGCCTTTCCCGGTTATGACGTTGCCAACGTGACGCTGGAAGCGGGGGAGTCTGACGCCGGCTTGATCTTTAACGTGACGCTATATACGTCCCCGTACGCGAGTGGTGTGCCAGGGGGCGGGCCTCCCCCAGGAGATCAGGACGAGACGGAGGCGCTGTTGGAGCAGGCGTGGGAGGCGAAGCGCTGGCTGCAGGCCATTGATCTGCTCGACCAGCTGATCCGGGAGGAGCCCGGCAACGAAACGTGGGTGGAGCGTCTCTATCTCGCGCGCGTCAATTATGGCAACCAGCTCCTGGCCGACGGTCAAGTTGCGGCGGCCAAGACCCAGTTCGACATCGCGCTCCAGATCAACCCGGCGGGGACGGAAGCGGCTATGGGGCTGGAACAAACCCTGGCCCTGTTCACACCCACGCCGGCACCTGAAGCCACCCTCGCAGAGCGGCTGGATGCTGTCTGGCAAGCCGAGAACTGGGCCGAAGCCATCACTCTGTTAGAGCAGCTGCGCACGTTTGAGCCGGAGCGCGCCGAGTGGAACGAAAAACTTTACGCCGCCCTGGTCAACTACGGCTATCAGCTGATGGAAGCTGGAGAGAATCAGGCGGCTAAGGAAGCCTTCGGTCGCGCCCTAGACCTCAATCCGGCCGGGGTGGAGGCCCAGGAGGGACTGCGCTTGCTCTCCGGCGACCCGACGCCCGTGCCTCCTACGCCCGTGCTGACCGCCACGGAACCCGCACCTACGATCTACACGGTCCGCCAGGGCGATACGCTCTATTCCATCGCCCGGCGCTTCGGCGTCACGTTAGAAGCGCTGATGGCAGCCAACGATCTGAGCGATTATAACATCTCGGTGGGCCAGCAGCTGCGCATTCCCTCACCGTGATCTTTTAACACCGATCCCGTTACGAAAAAGAGGCGCCGTAGGAAGGCGCCTCTTTGTGTTGCTTACACGGATCTGAATCAAGCCGGTCACCGGTCTGCCGTCCCCGGCCAGACGCTATCCAAAGCCACCGCCGCCGCCTCCGCCCCCACCGCCGCCCCCGCCCCCACCTCCGCTGAACCCGCCGCTGCCGGAACTGGAGGGCGAGCTCTGGAATGTGCTTGCCGTGCTGTTCAGCATATTCATCAGCCCGTCGGACATGCTCTGCAACCCGCCGGTCATGCTGTCGCTGGCTTCCTGCAACGAGGGCACGGACGGCCGACCACCCGCAGAGGGGGAGGTCCCCATCCCCTTGGGACTCCTGCCACGGCGCGGCACGTAGTAGGGCCGATACCACATCGGCATGGGTACCGTCGTGGTGCTTGGCATTTGCTGCGTGAACTTCTTCACCCAGCTCTTCTCCAGGCCGAAGGCGATGGCGTAGGGCAGATACGTCTCGAAGAGATCGGTGGCCTCTTTCAAGTCCGTGTAACGCTCCAGATCCTGCAGATAGCGCTTAAACGCCTCCCATTTCAGCGCGGCCTCCTTGCCTTTGCGCGTCTTCGCGGGCATGAACTGCGCGACGACGATGCCCACGATGCCCACCATGCCCAGCGTGATGCCCGGTAGGATGGGAACGTGGGTGAATGATGAGAGGACGCAGCTCAGGCTTATGCCGGTGAGGACGCCCAAGACGATGAGGCCGACGCCCAGTCCCGTATACCGCCCGCGCACCGCCTGGGGCCCGGCGCTGAAGTAGTCGCGGTCAACCACCTCTTTGTATAGGCCCTTGTGAATCTTGGGTAGGTGCTTGTAGAACTTCTCTTTCAGATCCTCGAGCTCCCGGCTGGACCGCGAGCCGAAGACGTAGCGGATGAGGTCACGTTCATAGGGTAGCAGATCATCGGTCCCTTTGTCCATGCGCTTGAAGATGAACTCGCGGTTGGTGTTGCCGAAGACGCCTTTCTTCTGCTTCTCCTCGAAGACGAGATATCCTCTGCGTGCCAGATCGACCAGTGTGGCGATGATGTCCTCCATATCGGCCTTCTCATCCACCACGGTGCCGGCGACACCGGGCGGATCATCGGTCGGTGGCTCAGAGAGAATATCTGCCGGTATCGCGACGTCTGGATCGCGGCCCCGCAGATACCAGAGCAGGATAAGCCCTCCGATGCCCGCGATCAGCAGGAGGACGCTGGCGACAATCACGACCAGATCAACAACCGGCTTCAGATCTGCCGCGCGCTGCCAGGGGGCCGCCGAACCGGCAACCACGCCGTGCGGGAACTGGACGCGCACCTCGAACTCCTGGCCGCTGGGGATGGTTTCCAGCGCTTCAAAGGTCACCGTCGACGTGCCCTCGCCCCTGATCTCAGCATCGGTGAAGTAGGCTTCAGCGAGCTCCGCCTTGGCGCCTTGGGGTAAGTTCACCGTGACCGTTGAGCCCTCCACCCGGGCGATTAGATCCTTGGGGATAGCCTTCCACCAGAGCTGGTCGCCATCGTCGTAGTAGCGCAGGGCGCCATGGACGCGATAGCGCACTCTAGAGGCTACCCGCCCTTCTGTCGGGGGGAAGTACCAACGGATGTAGAAATCACCCTCTTCTGTGTAGGTTTCAAAAGTGCCGGCGTCCTCGCTGGAGGATTCCTGATAGGCGTTGCCGGAACCATCGTAGACCTGCACGTCCGTGATGTTGGTCAACCGAGACATATCAATATTGCGATAGGCATAGCTGAACGTGCCGCCGGAGAACTTTAGCACCTGGGTTTCTTCCACCCAGAACGTACCATCCTGATTGACCGTGATATTGACGTCGAAACGTTGCCAGTATCCACTCCGCGTCAGCGGTCTGGCGTGCGCGAACTGCGCGCCGAACAACCCCAGGATCAGCAGGATCCCTGCGATCCCCAGACATACTCTGCGTCGCATCATCTTCACTCCTTCGTGTTCGATGGCTGGTGTCACCAGGTAGTTTATTCTCGGATTATCTCACTCCTTTTTATTTTAGCATAGTTTTTGTAGAATCCCCTATTAGCATTCGTTAAGGGACTTGAGGAGAGTCTGAGCTTTTTGGGGGATACGCTTGACACATCTTCATGAATCGGTTACAATGGAAGGTGTGTTGGATGAAGTGGGCTTGCAGTCTGGGCGGAAGCACCCGGATCTCCACTTGCGGGTGCTTTTTGCTGTATCAGGGGCCCATGTGTTAATTGTATTTGCACGGGAGTGCGAAAAGGAAGTGAAGAAACACTATGAGTGATCGAGAATCTGGAACGGTGAAATGGTTTAATGCTTCTAAGGGTTACGGCTTTATCTCTCGCGAAGAGGGTGAAGACGTTTTCGTCCACTACTCTGCCATTAATGCGAAGGGCTTCCGAACCTTGGAAGAGGGTCAGCGCGTTGAGTTCGTCATTGAGGAGACACCCAAGGGCTTACAGGCCGCGGACGTGGAAGTGGTCGGTGGGGAGACGTCCTCTGGTACCGAGACACGCACGAGTTTTTGGTAAACCGACGAATTATATACAGGGGCCGCTCAGTTTTGAGCGGCTCTTTTTTATTGCCATCAGTAGCGTGAAGATATCTGTTCAGTCTTGTGAGCGGTGCGATGTACTTACGACGGAGAAGGCGCCGGGATTTATAAAAGGCCCCGGAGCGTCTTTGTAATCCCATATCTTTCAGATCGGAGGTGCGTTGCACCTGATTGCCCATCAAGCTAAACGCTTACATTATAAATCTCCTTAGCGTTCTTGGTGCTTTGCGTGAGGTCGATTGTTATTTCAGTGGAACCATCTTTAAGAAGCGAAACTGACGAAATGGCGAATAATTTCACACCAAGCCATATCGTATGAGAAAACCGCCTGGGGAAAAAACGTAACGCATTTTTGTCTACGCCGCTGGATGGAGTTGGCAGTTTACAGAATTGGTACATAATAAGAGCAGAGTTTCGTGTTCAATGTTGAAGCAGATATATCCGGTTTGACCGTTGTTTAGTGAGGAGAGATCTTGAACTCGTTCAGTGAGGCTTTGGCAGAGCGTTGGTATCAAATCCTTTCGAAGGTAGGCCCGGAGCCTCTGCCGGACGATGTGCGTGCGCAGGTGCTGTCGTTAGCCGATGAGGCGATACGCCTGATCGCAGCGGATGCGGCGGATGAAGATCGGGCTCGACAGTTGGGTGCGGTGTTGTTCGAGCTGAGCGCGCCCATTCCCGAGGCTGCGGTTGAGATCCAGGCAGCCTGGTTGACCGAAGCGTTGAAGGCGACTTCTCAGGAATCCTTGACAGAGCGTGCCCAACGGATAAGTCGCTTGGGCGGACAGCTGGCGTTAGGTTTTTGGTCCGCATATTCTGAGACTGTGTGTACGTTTGATACGGCATCTGTCAAACGGATGCATCACGACCTCAAGACGCCGCTCAACTCCATCACCGGATTCTCCAAAGTGATCTTGAACGGCATTGATGGTCCCATCACCGACTTCCAGCGGGAAGATTTGAATACGATTTTCGAATGTGGTCAACGCTTAGTGGGCATGATTGACGACGTGATGGGGATCATGGAACGAGATGCGGCGAAGCGACAGGCGACGATCTGTGACGGGGTAGACGTTGCCGCGCTGATGGGCGACCTGGTAGCAACCGTGCACCCTCTGGTGGCACCACAAGGTCATCGGCTACACGTGCGCCTAGATGGCGAATTTGATCGGCTCCAGGCTCCCTACGCACAAGTCCGTTGGATTGTATTCAGTGTCGTGTTGACGATGAGCCATCTCGCCGAGAATGCCCGGTTCACGGTGACAGTTCAAAAAAGACCGAGCGACGCAGGTGCTCAGTTGGTGTTTGAGGTGAGAGGGGAAGGCTTACCTCTCGAGGCCGATTCAGAGGCTTTCGAGAACGCACTCCAGCTGGTTCCCACCTACTATTTTTGTGAACGTCTCGGTGGCACGTTGTCCATTGAGGACGTGAGGCCTGGTACTATGGGCGCACACGTGCGCTTTCCCATCCCGACCGACGAAGTGGAGTAGAGCTTTTACCCTATAATCCGTATCACCAAACTGTGAAGTCCCAGTCAAACGTTTACGGTTTGCTGTGTAGCATTGGGTGCTCTCTGGCAGAGACTTGTAGATTAATCTAAAACCTGCAAGAATGCTATGAAGAAGTTCACTAAATTGAGGCCTTTAGGTTATAAAGATAGGCTTCTTCGACCGTTTGAACCGTCTTTAGGTTTACTTATTGTGGTATTAGTCTATTTTTACTAAAAATAGTGTTTGACGCAGTTCGACTTTTTCATGATGGGCTAAAATGTAAGCGATCGACTGGGATTAGGCGCCACTTAGACTGTTAACGCTTGACTGGGACTTGATACCAAACAAATATCGATCCAGCGCGCAGGATTTGAGTCTGATTCCTGCGTTTGGAAGGCCCACATCATATCGTTTCACCGCAGGAGGCGGATATGCAGATTGTAAGTGATCGCGGGATGGACCTGTCGCCCGAACAGATGGAAGGGCTGGATATTTATCTTGCGCCGTTGATCATCCAACTCGATGGCAAGACCTACATTAGTGGCGTGGATATTCATCCCGATGAATTCTATCAGCTCTTGCGCACGGCCGAAGGCATGCCCACAACCTCACTGCCGTCTCCGGGTGACTTCGCAGAGCTCTATCGGGAGCTGGCTAAGAAGGATTCTGACATTCTCTCAGTCCATATCTCATCGGGCTTGAGCAGCACGCTGAACTCGGCGCAGCAGGGCGCGCGTATGGTCCCCGAAGCGAACATCGCGTTCTTCGACACCATGACGCTCTCCGGCGCGGAAGGCTGGCAGGTGGAAGCGGCGGCGCGCGCGGCCCAGGCCGGCTGGCCCCTCGAGCGCATTCTGGTGTTTCTAGAGCAAGTTCGTGACGTCACCGAGACGCTCTTCACCCTACCCGATCTCAAGTACCTCATCCACGGCGGGCGGATCAGTCACATCAAGGGGTTGCTTGCGTCTGTGCTGAACATCAAGCCTGTGATCGGCGTGAGCAAGGAGGACGGGCGCTACTATCAGCGAGCCCAGCAGCGCACGCTCAAGCGGGCCATCCGCAAGATCGTGGATTTGATCGCGGAGGACGTCGGCGAAGGGATCCCGCTGCGGGTTCAGGTGATGCACGCTAACAATCCGGGCGATGTAGAAACGCTCCGCGATCTCATTGATGCTCGTTTCGAGTGCATCTGGCTGCCCGCCGGCTCCATCGCGCCGGTGCTGGGCGCTCACACAGGCCCAGGCCTGGTGGGCGTGGTCTACGCGCATGCAGAGGAATACCCCGAGCTTCCATAATTGGGAGAGGTTCTCCCACTGTAGATAGTGAGGTTCAAGATGCTCACGCGGCGTCTTGGCTGGATATTGGTCTGCGTCGTTGCGATAACTGGCCTGTTCTGGGCGGGTCTCTCGGCCACGCCGGCACCGCGTCCTGCCCGTGCGGCTGTGTCTGTGCTCCTGACTATCACCCCCACCTATCCACCCCCGCACTTGCGCTACGGCATCAACATCCGTGACCTCAACCGACTGCCGCTCGTCGAATCGCTGGGTACTGGGTGGGTGAAACTCTGGGAGACGTACAGCGGCTTACCCGGACGACGGCTTCCTCAAACCGTGCTCTTCGGGCTGCATTGCGGTCCCTACGTTGATGACCTGGAGGCCTGGCGCGCCCACGTCGCCGAGGTGGTGACGACCAGCGCCGGCACGGTGGAAGCCTTTGAGATCTGCAACGAGCCCAATCTGCGGCCCTACGGTTGGGGCCAGGTGCCCGATCCAGCGCGCTTCACAGCGCTGCTCTGCATGGCTTACGCCGAGATCAAGGCACACGATCCCCAAGTGCTGGTCGTCAGCGGAGGCCTGGCTCCCGTCGGACGTATCCCCGGCACTTGTGAGGGTTGGCTTGGCAACGACTGCAACGCCATGGATGAGCAACTCTATCTTCAGGCGATGTTGGATTATGGTGCCGGTGCCTGTATGGACGCCTTTGGTTACCATCCCTACGGTTTCGCTTATCCGCCGGAGCAAGACCCCACCGTCGTCTCCAACGCCTTTGCCTTCCGAGGCGTCGAGCTGATGCGGGAGATCCTGGTTGATCACGGCCTGAGTGACCTGCCGGTCTGGACCACGGAGTTCAACTGGTTGCGCCACCCGGCCGAGGATGGGCGCGAAGCGTGCACCGAGGACGAGATGTTTTGGTCGACCTTCGGCTGGCATGCCGTCTCGGAGACGACACAGGCCGACTATCTGGTGCGCGCCTTCGAGTACGCTGACTTGCACTGGCCGTGGTTGGAGGGGATGTTCGTCTGGAATCTGGACTGGCACGATTTCTACTATCCAGAGCTCTGTGAAGCCAGCCAGTTCTTTGCGCTACGTCGCTACGATGGGACGTCCTTGGGTGGGGCGACGGCGGCTTACGATGCGCTGGCGGCCCTGGAGAAGCGCCCTCTCTCCGGTGACTGGCCTCGCTTGGTCGTGTCTCCCACCGCGCGCCTACTGCTACTCGACGCGCAAGACCTCTCTCCCATCACGACCACGTTCCTTATCACCAACGCGGGCGCGGGCGTCCTCACTTGGACCGCGCAGGCCCATGTGAGCGCGACGCTGGTGCCTACGCTGCCCATCACCTGGGGCGTGCAGGGTGAGACGTTGCCCGTGATTGTCGACGGTCGCGCCCTCGACGTGGGCGTTTACACCGGCGCTGTTACCGTCTCTGCTACGTCCTATAACGTCTTCGACGCACCGCAGGTGGTCACTGTCATCGCCCAGGTCATCACCGACGTCACGCGGTTCTACCTGCCGCTGGTTGGCGTCTCGGACTGATCCGCGTAACTGACTGGAGATGGGTGCCGGGCGACCGGGTTCATTATCAACGGATTGAACGGATTCACCGGATTCACCGGATGAATCAGCATCATCAGCGACCGCCGATCAAATCGGCACACTATCCTGTTAATCTTGTGAATCCTGTCCAAATCCCCAGCGCTACCAGCGCCCCGAAGCCGGAACTGATGAAGTTCACCCAGTCGTTGGTCAGCCAGGCCCAGCCGCGCATGTGCTCATTGGGCGTGCCGTCGGGATCGATGGGCGTCTCCGTCTCCTTGGCGCGCCCGTGTGAGTAGTAGATGGCCTGCACCGTCGCGCCCAGCAGACTGTCGAGCAGGGAGCCTGCCAGCCCGCCGACGGTCGCCGCAAGCGTCAGTCCCAGCGCGCCTCTCCAGGCCGTCGCGGCGACGGGCGCGAATCCGCGTCCGCCCAGCGCCTTGTCGATCCCCAGAAAGAGCGCCGTCGCCACCCCGATGCTCGCACCGCCCGCCAGCGTCGCCAGCGTGCCCAGGGGCGAGACGCCGCCCGAAGTGCCCGGCTCCACCACCTTGCCCGTGGTGATCAGGCGTGGGGGACGCCGACTTAGCACGCCCAGCTCCGTGGCCCACGTATCGGCATTGACCGTCGCCATGGCGCCCACGAAAGCAACTAACAATCCCGAATCCTGCAGCGTCCAGGCCAGCAGCGCGATGAGCGCGCCCAGTCCGCCGTTGGCCAGCGTCTGGCCCAGATCTCGCCGGGAGCCCTTGGCGAACTTCTCCGCAAGCGTCTCCTTGAGCGAGGCCTTGTACGTCGAGAGCGCGCTGGAGAGCACAAAGAACGTGATCAGCACCATGCCCCAGACCCACCCGCCAAAGCCGAAGATGGCCGTGCCGACCAACATCGCGCCGACCATGCCGCTGCGTGCCAGCGCGCCCTTGACGTAGCCGCCTGCTCCGATGGCGGTGCTGACGACCAGCCCAATGCCCAACTGTATGCCCAGACGCATCCGATTCTCCTAAACTGCTCCGTCCACCAGCCACAGCGTATCAACCAGCCACATCGCCAGCGTGGAGAGCAGCGGCACCGAGAGATTGTCCGTGCCCGCCGGGGAGACTGCCTCCGCAGCAGTTGCCACCAACGCGCCCACCAACGTCACCGTCCAGAGGGGCGTCGGGCTGACGCTGTGAGGACTGAGCCCCGAGTCCGGCAGCCAGGCCAGGGTCAGGCCAATGACGATGAGCGAGACGATGGCCATGGTCGCCGTGCCCTCCCAAGAGCGCTGGTGCCCGAAACTGGTGTGCCGGTGGTTGCCCCACCGCAGCCCCACCAGACTGGCCAACGCGTCGCCCCAGGTCATCGCCATGACGCCCGCAGCCGCCAACGGTACCTGATCCAGCGAGCCATCCGTCCGCCAGAGCCAGACGAAAAGCACCGTAATCGAAATCGCAAAGTAGACCGTGCCCAGCGTCGACTCCGTCGTGTCCATGGCCTTGAAGGCCTGGAAACGATAGAAGACGTAATTCAGCACGATAAACGTCGCGAAGGGGATCACGCCGTAGACCTTGTGATCAAAGAAATAGAGAATACCCCAGATCCACATGCCCGCGCCGATGTGCACGATCTTGCGTGTCACCTCCTGCCGCCACTTGAACCCCTTGCCAATGGCCTCCACGCCGAAGAGCAACCCAAAGGCATAGACGTACGAAAGCACCAACCCGATGATGTCGCCTCGTGTCACGTTGTCCTCCCTGGATAACGTACTGATTCATCCGCTCTATTATAATCCAAGACGGGCCGAAACGTAAAATGAGATTGCGTGTTACGTGTTGCGTGTTGCGTGATGACCTGTTAAGCAAAGCCTCACGCACCACGCACCACGTAACACGTCGTCCATTTGCTCATTTGTCACTTCCCATTTATCATTTCTCCATGACTGATTTCTTTGAAGAGCATTGGTCCCTGTTTCAGAGCGCCGAAGCCTACCTGCCGCGCGAGAACCCCACCTTCCGCAACCCGCACTTCGACGCGGCGACGGCCCGTGTGCTCATCGTGCGCCTCTCGCCCTACCGCGACGTGGATCGTTCCACGCCGCACCTCTTCCTCTACCAGGCCGTCCGCCGCGCACTGCCCGAGGTCTACGTCGACTTCGCCTTCTTCCCCCCGGAGCACGACCGCGCTCGCTTCGTCGAGGCCGGCGTGCCCTTCCTCGTGGGCGTCCAGTCGCTGCGCGACGCTCGCGACTTTGACCTCGTCCTCATCTCCAACGCCTATACGCTGGAGCTCATTAACCTGCCGTACCTCTTCTTGCGTTCCGGCATCCCGCTGATGGCGAGTGAGCGTGACGAGGGCTGGCCCATTTTTGTCCTGGGCGGCTCCAACGCCCTGGCGAGCCAGACTCTGGTCACGCCAGCGGGTGATAGTTTTGTGGATGCTCTGTTTTTTGGCGAGGGCGAGGGTGAAGTTGGGGCGCTGGTCCGCACGCTGCTCGACCCTGCCTCGCTTTCCAGAGCGGATCGACTCAACCGTGCTGCCGCCAGCGTGAGAGGCCTTTGGCTAGCGAATCGCGACGGCATGCAGCGCGTCACCAAGGCTATCTGCCCCGTGCCTCGCGCCGACGACTTGCTCACCGACTACCCACTGCTCAACGGCGAGCAGGCCGGCGCCGCGCGTCTGCAGATCAACTTCGGTTGCCCCGCCTTCTGTTCCTTCTGCTTCGAAGGCTATGACCGTAAGCCTTACCGCGAGATCCCGCTAGAAGACGTGTTGGCGACGGCGCGGCGGCTCAAGCGCGAGCATGGCTCCGAGGTGCTGGAGCTCTATAGCTTCAACTTCAACACCCACGCCGACATTCTGACCCTGCTCTTCAATCTCAATCAGCTCTTCGACCGCGTCAGCGTCAAGAGCCAGCGCATCGATTTTCTCTACACCACGCCGGGGCTGATCAAGGCCGAGGTCGCCGCCGACAAGCGCAGTTTCACCCTGGGTATCGAGGGCGTCAGCGGGCGCCTCCGCGCCTTCCTCCAGAAGAGCCTGGAGACCGAGGAGATCATGGGCGTGCTGGAGCGCCTGCTGCGCCAGAAGATCCGCGAGCTCAAGCTCTTCTACATCCTCACCGGGCACGAGACCGAGGCCGACCTCGCCGAGTTCCACGCCTTCATCGGCGCGCTGCGCGACCTGCGACGGCGGCTCAACCCGCGCGTACGCATCGTCGTCAGCGCCGGGCGGCTGGTGCGCATGCCCTTCACGCCGCTGCGCCACGATCGGCTTTTTCTGGGCGAGGACGAATGGGCGTCCATCGTCGGCCCGGTGAAGGCGTCCTGTGAGACGCAGGGCGTCGAGTTCCGCCTGGCGACGTCCTGGGCCGACTACGCCACGTCGCAGGTGTTGGCGCTGGGCGGATACTGGTTGCACAAGCCGCTGATCGAGCTGGCGGAGCAAGGTTACTGCTACGATACGCAGCTCGATCCTGCCTACTGGGACGCGCTGCGAACGTGGATGCAGGCCCGCGGTCACTGGAACGCCGCGTTCCTGGGAGAGAAAGGGCCGGACTATGCGTTTTCGCTGGACTTTGTCGAGGGCGGCGTGGACGAGGACTTTTTCTACAAGGCGTATCGGCAGGCCAAAGCCGGCGTCGATCGCGGCTACTGCCTGGGACAGGATGGCGTCACCGGCGCCTGTCTGGGCTGCGACGCCTGTCTTTCGCCGGAGCAGCAGCGGGCTATCCTCACGCACACCATGCACGCGCCGCGACAGGCTGACTACGCCCACCAACTTCCTGCTCTGATGCGGGCCAAATGGCGCCTAAGCCCGGCCTACGCGCGCGTGCGCGTGCCCGCCTTCGCCGCGCACACCGATCCGGCCTGGCTCAACGCCTGGGTCTTCCGCTACCTGTTGCAGACCTATCCGGCGCTGGAGCCGAACCTGCTCAGCGTGCAGGAAGTGCTCTTCACCCACCACACCCTGCGCGATCAGTTTCCCGTGTCCGCCGGCGAGCTGATCTTCGCGCTCAAGGCCTGGGACGTCGACGAGTTGCTCTGGGAGCTCGCCGCGCCGCCGGACGCCGACCTGCACGGCACCCGCTTCCTGGGCATGGAAGAGGACTTCGCGCCCGGCGAGTTCGCGCGGGCCCACCTGCGGTTAGACTTGCCGGTGGCGCACTTTCCCAACGCCGGTCAGCGCCTCCGCCGCTATCTGCAGGCGCAGTACGTCGCCAACAACGTCAGACGCGACGGAGAGACGTACCACTTCGTCCTGCCGGAGAAAGCGCTGAAGAAGCGTTGGTTGTTCGGGGGGACGTACAGGATGGAGGAGGCGCGGTTTGTAGCGCAATTGGAGATCGGGCCTAAGTTTGACCTGCTGGGCTACCTGCGATCCTTCGGCGCGCCGGGCCGCGAGCGTGAAGCGCGTATCGAAATGGTCGTGCGGTAAGTCTTATTCTCCGTCTAGAACTGCGCGCACTTTTTCCGCCAGCACGCGGGCCTCAAAAGGTTTCTGGAGGACCGCATCCCAGATCTGCGTGGCGCGCAGCTGTTCCAGATCCTCCACGCCCGCGTAGCCGGTGATAGCCATGGTCTTGAGGCCGGGGGCGATCTCGCGGAGATTGCTGATCAGGCTGACGCCGTCCATCTCCGGCATCACCAGATCCGTGATCACCAGATCGAAGTCGCCGTCTGCATCGTAGTAGGCAGCCAGCGCAGCCCGACCGTTGTTGGTGGTCTCGACCCGATAATGGAGCGGCTCCAGAATTTCCTTGATGGCTTGCCGCACCCCCGCCTCGTCCTCGACGATGAGCAGCCGTTCATCGTGGCCCAGAGGTAAAGCATGTTCTGTAGATGTTGCGGGTTCAGGTTCGGCCTGCGCGCCTCTGTGTTCCGGTAGGTAGATGTGGAATGCACTCCCCTCATGCACTTGAGTCTGCACGTCGATGTAGCCCTCATGCTGCTTGATGATCCCGTAGACCTGCGCCAGCCCCAGGCCCGTGCCCTTGCCCCGCTCTTTGGTCGTGTAGAATGGCTCGAACAGGTGCGGAAGTACATCATCAGGGATGCCGGTGCCTGTGTCGGCGACGGTCAACCGGATCCAGTGCTCCGCCTGCATATCCAGCACGGGGGCGGGAGTCTCCGCGTCAAAGGTCTGTTGCGCGAGCTCAATGTGGGCTTCTCCGCCCTTTGGCATGGCGTCGCGAGCGTTGAGCACGAGGTTCATCAGCGCTTGCTGGATGCGAGTCAGGTCCGCTTCCACAAGGTAGTCCTCTTCATCCTCGATGTCCAACCGCAGATCGATGGTCTCTGGCAGCGTCCGCGCCAGCATCTGGGACAGCTCTTTGATAAACGGCTTAAGATTGATCGGCTGGCGCTCCATCATGGCCCGGCGGCTGAAGTCCAGGATCTGTTGCACCAGATCGGCCGCTTTCTGAGATTCGCCCTGGATGACGCTTAAAGCGTGGGAAACATCCGGGGACAATCCGGGCTTGCTCAGGGCTAACTGGGCGTAGAGGATGATGGTCGTCAGCAGATTGTTGAAGTCGTGCGCGATACCTCCCGCCAACTGACCGACGGCAGCCAGCCGTTCTTGCTGACGGAGCTGTTGCTCGATCTGCTGGCGTTCTGTGACATCACGTGCCACGGTTAGCAGGGCGGGCTGATCGTTATATTGGATGAGGCGTGTGCTCAATTCCACGGGGAAAGTCGTACCGTCCTTACGGACATGCGCGCTCTCAATGAGCATATACCCTCGCTGCTCAATCTGCTTAAGATGCAGTTTGAGTTCTTCTGTATATTCCGGCGCATTGAGATCGGACGGTGACATCTCAAGGAGCTCCTCACGGCTGTATCCCAGACGCTCACAGGCCATCTGGTTGACCTCGAGAATCGTTCCTTCTAGATTGTGGATGAAGATGGAGTCAGCGGCACTGTTGAAGAGCATGCGATAGCGCGCCTCGCTTTGACGCAACGCCGTTTCCGCCCGCTGTCGCTCGGCCAGTTCTTGTTGGAGCTGATTATAGAGCTGTGAGTTTCGGATGGCGACGGCAGCGACGTTGCCCAGCGCTGCGAGCAGATCAACGTCTTCCTGGGTGTAGGCATCGAGCCGGTGACTCTGAACCTGCAAGACGCCGATGACCTTACCTTCAACCTTCATGGGAACGAGAATCCCAGAACGGGTGATGTCGAGATCATCAGGGGGCGGGGGGCCTTCTGTCACGGCGCCGTTGGCCGCGACTTTGTACTCGATGTTGGCATCTTCTTCCATGGTCTTGCGCCAATCGGGCACGTAGAGAGACTCGCCGCTGTGGATCACCCGGCTCTGGGTCCCACTCTCGGGCTCTCCCAGGGGTAGTGGGGGAAAGCCCGAGACATCTACAATCTCTTGATCATGGCTGATAACGTAGCCCGCGCGGATCTCTTGCTTCTCTCCATCGTAAATGGAGACGATGAAAGCGGTGATATCCATCAAGGTGTTAACGTGCTCGTAAATGGTGTGATAGACTCTCTTGAGGTCCCGGGTGTCGCCAATCGCCAGCGCCAATCGATTGACAGCGATCTGGCGGTCGAGCAGATTCTGGATATCTAACGTGGTCATATCGTACTCAGCTGCCGCTGGGCCGGGGCTGTTGGAGCATAACAGATCGGTGGTGAATGATCATGCAGGTGGACGTACGAAAAGATATAACGTTTTGGGCCATGCTTTCCCCAGATGCCAATTTTCAGCAGAGTCCTGGTTGGACATTCTGGCTTTCCAACGTCGGTGCAAGCATAAAATGGCCGCCGTGAACGAAATCTACAAGAAACCAGGAGGTAACTCAATCCCCACCTATTGTGCGAGCAAGTGAAACAGTTCCAGGAAGGTTCAGAGACAATATCGTGTTTGCCCGCAGCGTCGCTTCGAAATCCCATGGCCTCCGGTAGATCTGAGGAATTCTAGTCACAATGTCAGTAACGCGACTATATCACCCTTATGATCAAAGGCAAAATTGACTCCACTGAAATAACCATCAACCTCACGCAAAGGCGCCAAGAACGCTAAGAAAATTCGGCTCTCTTGGAATTCGCCGGAAATGGCCACATCTAGTGGTAGCCGTTGGACAAACTGCTGGTAACCCTGCAAATCCAGATACAAGTAGCCGCGAAATCCATTTCGCGCTTCAGAGTGCGCGATTTAG
>DAOTUH010000043.1:0-6751 GCA_034437255.1 Anaerolineae bacterium | reverse complement strand
CGGCGGTGGAGCGGGTTGCAGTCGGCCGGGCGCTGGCCAAGTTGGGCGATCCGCGCTTGCACGTTACCACGGTGGATCACATGCACTTCTGCTATGTGCCAGCGGGACCGTTTTGGATGGGCGGTGAGGCTTTCAGCCGTGAAAGTCCGCAACACCTAAACGGACACTTGGTCAGATTTTATTGGATTGCTCGTTATCCGGTGACCGTAAGCCAATACCGTATTTTCGTGAAATCCAGTGGCTACCAACCAGTTAGTGGAAGGTGTCTGGAAGGTTTGACAAACTATCCAGTAACAGATGTCACCTGGCATGATGCGCGGGCTTTCTGTACATGGTTAACAGAGCGTTGGCAAGATAAAGGCTGGCTGCCGGAAGACTGGCGTGTACGCTTACCGACTGAAGCGGAATGGGAAAAAGTAGGCCGAGGAAGCTTGAAAATTCCACAAATGATATTGTTGGTAGAGCCTAGGAAATTGAAAGAATGCTGGCCTGACATTTTAACGCGCGAAAATCCTGCCCACAAACGAGAGTATCCCTGGGGAAGTAAACCTAAGGCAGAAGCAGCAAATTATGAAAGCACGGGAATTGGAATGATTAGCCCCGTAGGATGTTTTCCCAGTGGAAAAAGTCCCTACGGTGCCGAAGACTTGAGTGGCAATGTTTGGGAATGGACACAAAGCCTTTGGGGAGATGATTGGAACAAGCCAGACTTTGGTTATCCTTATGATCCCGTGGATGGACGTGAAGACCTGAAAGCGGGTAATGATGTCCGTCGATTAGTACGTGGTGGATCCTTCGACAATAATGAATGGATCATACGCTGCGCTTATCGTAGCGATTGGCGTCCATACTTCCACGGTGCACAGAATGGTTTCCGAGTGGTAGTATCTCCTACGTAGATTGTTTTCTGCTTTGGCGGCTCATTGAACAGAAGGGGCGTCAAACATGAAAGATCAAGCAGCACAGTGGCAGGAACAACTTGCCAAGATCGAACAGGCCATCGCCGTGCAAAAAGGTTTGCGGGGGGGCTGGATGACGCCGAGATCGAAGCGACGCTGCAGTCCCTGCAGAAGAAGCGACAGGTGCTGGTGGCGAAGGTGGAGGGCTCCGGCGCTAGCGCGCAGGGTGATCATGCGCAGGCCGTGGGCGAAAAGGGTGTACTCGTCAACGGTGACGTAGAAGGCGATGTGCTTGGGGCTGGCGCGCAGAAAACCATCAATCCTGACCCGGCACAAGCGGCAGCAACACGAGCCCGTAAACGCTACCTGCAGTGGATGTATCAGCAGTGCAACGTGTTGCCCTTGGCCGCGATGGGAGGGGAAGAGGGGCCAAGCGACGAGGTAACCTTGGAAAAAGTCTATGTAGATCTGGATACTAAAACGCGAGTGCCGCTTACCGAAGAGGAGAAAGCCGAACGTGAGAAGTAATTTGTATTCCGCATGCAAGAAGGCAATAGAGACTCCCGCCCGTTGACCGCCCTAGAAGTCGCGACGCAGACCAAGCACCTGGTCTTACTGGGCGATCCCGGCAGCGGTAAATCGACCTTTGTGCGGCAGTTAGCGGCGCGTACGGCGGCGGCCTATTTGGCCGGGGAGCCACCTTTTCCTGATTGGCAAGCGGGGCTGATACCAGTCTTGATAACCTTGCGGAAATTGGCGCCGGAGCTGACGGTATTGGACCTGCAAGACATCTCAGAAGCCGCGTAAGAGGAACACTTGGTCGAGACCGTGCGGAGCTTCCTGACAGCCCGTTTGCAGACCTGTAAAGCAGAAGATTGGGATACCTGTCTGGAAGACGTGTGCATCCGTCTTTCTTCTAGCGGTGATGAGAGTTCAAGAACAAACATGGCAAGCACAGCGGGGCTTATCTCAAGAGTACTGGCTGTTATTGGCCCTTCCCGTCCGCACGATGGTCTGGACGCTTAGTTTGACCTTGGGCAGCAGTAGGTTGTTTTTGGGATTTTTGGGGGGCGCGTGAGTGGACAAACTCGCTGCTCCCTCATCTCGTGATCGCCGTCGGATTTGATATCACTTACAGACTGACCATGCTTAGCGTTGTGCTGGGCCTTGCGCTGCTGACCTGGGAGCATGCCCGGATAGCATGGGTGGCCTCGCGGACTGCGGTTAATGCATTAATTCCCCGTCTCCTGCGGTGGATAAGAAATGTGAAAACCCAATAGCAATTAAACTGGCTCCGCTGCATGGCTCTAAGAGCCATCTTAATGTGCCCAAGTTCTGACGAATCCGCAACACAAATTTGACCATTTTCTAATTCATCCATATACTTAGAGCAGTAAAGAAAAAGCCCCACAGCGTCCTACCGCTTGGGGCTTGGAAAGACCCAGGTGTCTGCACCACCCAGGCAAGACAAAGTATACGTCAACTGCCCGCCGGTGCAAGCACCGACGGGTTTTTACATTCAACACATTGAGGAGACATGAGTCAAGACACGACCTACACAACCGGCCTTTCGGCTAAAGGGGCGCTCTTACATGAGACGCTCCTGGTCCTGCGACATCTGCACCAGGGGTTGACGGTGTCTGAGGTCAAATATCAAGTTATCAAAGAAGATATGCTGGCTAAGGACACAATGTCCACACGGGAATCAGTTTGGGATCGAATCCACGCGCGCTATCTCTCCAATGAGGAACAGGCCAAGCTGCTGGCGCACATGGTCACACGGGCGCCGGATACGCAGACCGCCAAATTGGTCCTCTTCTACGAGTTCTGTCAGGCGCGCCCGCTGCTCTACGCCGTGACCACGGAGTGTATCTATCCGCGGTACACCGGCGGTTTCGTCGGCGTCGACAAAAGCCTGATCTACCAGTACCTTGATCAGATTACCACCGACCATCCCGAGGTGACGGCGTGGGCGCCGCAGACCCGCGACAAGATCGTGAGCAATATCCTCACGGTCCTACGCGATTTTGGATTACTGGAAGGCGTGCAGCGCAAGGAGTTTACACGACTGTACGTACCGCTCCCGGCCTTCGTCTACGTCCTCTATCGCCTGGCCGAAAAGGGTGTAAAGACCCCCACCGAGGTGCTTGAGGCGCAGGACTGGCACCTTTTCCTGCTCTTACAGGAAGAGGTGCTCAGCTTGCTGGAGGAAGCCTCGGCCGCCGGGCACTGCACATTCAAGCATCAAGGCGATATCTACACGTTGGCATTGACGTATCCTTCCCTGGAGGTGTGCGTTGCGGCTCTTACGCGAGAAGTTTGAGGAACTGGAGGATCTGCTGCTCCATCACCGGCGCCAGCTGGCGCAGAGCACAGGCGTACCCTTTGTACGCCTGTGCTATCATGTAGATGAGGAGCAAGCAGCTCAACGTCAGCAACGGGTGTTGGCGCGAACGTTGCGCAAGAAAGGCGTGCCGGTCCACGAGGTCTCGTGCCGGGGTGTGATCTTTACGCATTACGAGGACCGGGAACGATTGGAGCAGCTCTTTGAACTGGAAAGACGAGATGAGCAGGGACTCAAACGGAACATCACCCAACACGCCAAGCGGACGTTGAAGCAACGCCTTTTAGAGGCTGCCAAAGCATTGCCCGAACAGGGTGTGCTTTTTTTGGTAGATGTGGCCTTCATCTACCCCTACTTTGAACTGGGCGGTGTCCTGGAACCGTGCATCAATCACATCCGCGCGCCGCAGGCATTGGTGATTTTCTATCCGGCAGACTATGATGCCACGGGACAACTGCTCTTTCTGGGACAACGCCCCAGCGGTTACTATCGCGCCCGCCCCCTGATCTGATATACGTCACATAATCTGAGGTGGAACTATTATGACCAAATCGCTCAGACTACAAGATATCCTGGTTTACCCGCTCAAGCGCTACATCCCTCCGGTGGCCAAGGTCAACGACGTGGATGAGGCCACGGTAGCGACCGAACTCCACGAGTACGTGGTGACGCGCCCCATTGAGGACGCGCTGGTGGACTTTCTGGAAGCCTACGCCGAATCCCGCACCCGCACCACCGACCGGATTGGCGTCTGGATCTCCGGCTTTTTCGGCTCCGGTAAGTCGCATTTCGCCAAGGTGCTCAGCTATCTGCTGGAGAACCGCACGGTGCATGGACAGTCGGCCCGCAGCATCTTTGCCGAGCGACTGGGGGAAAGCCCCCGGCGCCCGGAGATCGAGGGGCTGCTGCACCGCGCCGGGCTGCTCAAAAGCCACGTCATCATGTTCAACATCAAGACCGAGGAAGATCAGCACGGAGAAGATGGCGATAGTATCAGCCAGATCATCTATCGCCGCTATCTGGCCAGCCGTGGTCTGAGCACCAATCCCGTGGTCGCGCAATTGGAGCTCTCATTGATGGAGCGGGGGTTGTATGAAGACTTCAAATCTGAAGTCGTAGCACGGCAAGGTCGGCCCTGGGAGGAAGAGCGAGAGGACTTTCTCTTTATCCGCCCGACGGTAGCCACGGCATTGCAAACGGTAGCGCCACAAGACTACCCCAATCGCGAAGAGGCCATGGAGGCGCTGGCCTTCGTAGAAGAGTCCCAACGCCTCACGGTCTCCGATCTGGTAAAGCGCCTCGCGGCCTACATCGAACAGCTAGAGGCAGAGGGAGATGGCGAACGCCCGCCGCGTCTGGTCTTTATCATCGATGAGATGGGTCAGTTTGTAGGAGACGATGGTCAGAGACTCCTGGAATTGCAGTCTATCGCTGAGGAGTTCGGTACGCAAGGACACGGTCGGCTCTGGCTAATCGTCACGGCGCAGGCCAAGCTGAACCAGCTGATCAGTGGCGTGGAAGCTGTCAACGAGGAGTTTGGCAAGATCGGCGCGCGGTTCGACACCGGGCTGACGTTGACCTCGGACGACGTGGAACAGGTCTTGCACGGGCGCATTTTGCAGAAGAAGGAAGCCTACCTGCCTGAGATCCACGATTTCTATCACCATCATGAAGGCACGCTGACCTTGTTGGCCGAATTACCGGGCAGCAGCCGGCGGGAATGGCCCGGGATGACGAGCGAGAATTTCACAGCCTCGGCGCCGTTCTTACCGTACCATCCGACGCTGATCCAGGCCATCTTCAGCAATTTACCCAACGCCATGGCGACGGGTTTCCAGATCTCAGACGAGGCCCGCAGCATGATCGGGATGGCGCAGGGCGTGCTGAGCACGCCAGAGAACGGCTTTATCGGTGGGGAGCTGGGACAGACGGTGACCCTGGCTATGGTCTACGATCAGATCGCCGTGGACTTACTGCCCCAGGATCGCCGGGAGATCACCAATCTACCCAAGCAGATGCCCGACTATCAGCCGCTGGATAACCGCATCCTCAAGGCGCTCTATCTGCTGCAGACGGTACCCTGGATCGCGGTGACCGCTGCGACCTTGGCCCATGCCCTGATCCGCGATGTGCGTACTGAGCGTATAGAGGGACTGGAGGCGCGGGTAGAAATGCGCCTCAAACGCTTGAAAGACGCCCACTACGTGATTCCCAAGGACGATGGCGCCTGGGAGTTCCTCACCGGCACCAAGAAGACCTTCGAGGAGGACGTCGCCGGGGTGAAAGTGCGCGAGTTGGAGCTGCGCCGCGAGGTACGCAGCGCTCTGAAGGAAGTGCTGCGCAGCGTGGGGAAATTGAACTATCAGCATGGCATGCGGGCCTTCGACGTGACGGTGCGGGGCGACGAGGAGGAGTTCAGCACCGGCGAGGGACTGGTGCTAGAGGTCTACTCCCCGCTCCACGTGGAGCGGCACGCGGAGTTCAGCGTGGACGACCTGGAGCAGATACTGAGCTTCAGCCACCCGGAGACGGTCTATTGGATCGCGGCAGAGAGTCCCGAGCTGGTCGCGCATCTGCAGCGGGCCATCCGCCTCGACACGGTGCTGGGGGAATGGCGCACCAAGCAGGCCAAGACCGAGGAAGAGCGCGAGATCCTGCGGGAGAAGGAGACGGAGTTACACGCGCTGGAGAACAAGATCCAAACCGCCCTACGAGTGGCCCTGACCAACGGCACGCTGGTCTGGAACGGGCGGGCCGAGGAGTTGGATGGGCGAACGACGACGCTGAACCCCATCTTCAACCGCGCCCTGAGCCAGGTCGTGCCCCACGTCTATCCCAAGTTTGAGCTGGCCGCGGTCAAGCCTAACGAGAAGGATATCGAGGCTGTGCTGACGGTGATGCCCGAGGCGTTGGAGAGTGTCGGGGCCACGTTGAATCTCTTCGATGCGCAGGGCCATTTGAACCAGCACAGCGCAGTCGTCGCTGAGGTGCGACGGGCGTTAGAGCAGCGGGTGCGGCGGGGACAGGAGACGGACGGCAAGTCCCTGGAAAATCACTTCACCGGCGGCGATTACGGCTGGCATCCCGTCATCGTGCGACTGACGTTGGCCGCGCTCTTCCGGGCCGGCATGGTCTCGGTGCAGGCCGACAACGTCCACTACCACGATCCCAGCGTGCCCGGCGCTCAGGCCTGCTTTACCCACGTGCGCCGGTTCCGCCGGGCCGTCTTCTTCTACGAGCAGGAGGAGGCGGTGACCCCGGCGCAGCTACGACGGGCGCAGGAAGAACTCAAGGTCATCTTCGACGCGCCCCAGCGCGAGGAGACGGCCAACGTGCTCGCGGAGCAGATCATGAATCAGATGGAGACGTGGTACGATCACGCAGACCGGCTAATGATGCAGCTGCAGGGCGCTGGCTATCCCATCCCAAGCGTAATTCAAAAATCGCGTGACTTGTACCAGGCGATCAGCAGTCACCAACATAATCCAGGCAAAGTCGTCAAGCAGTT
>DAOTUH010000042.1:0-6428 GCA_034437255.1 Anaerolineae bacterium | reverse complement strand
GGCCCGCTGCCCAACGCATAAGCGTGACTCACGTTTTCCAGTCTGATCAGCGTTTTCATAGCACGACCCCAGTATACGCGGTGATCCGAGAAGCACAACGCATCACGTCGCGGCGCTGGCAACAGGGGGAGCACCTCACTTTATACGATGTGACAATTCAATCTCCCTGAGGTCCTCAATCTCTTGGACAAGAACCTAACCCTACCCCCAATCTCTTGATTGGATCACAAATCAGCGGAAATATCTCCCTATGATATAATCAGTCTGTACATTTCTTATAGGTCTTAACGAAGTGAGGTGCACAATGGCACAGGGTCGCATTCGTAAAATCGTTATCGCTGGCGTGATGGGCGCTATCTCCGCTCTGTTGGGTTGGACACACTGGGGCTTTATTCCCTGGGTGACCGGGGCGGCACTCACCATCATGCACGTGCCCGTGATTATCGGCGCGGTGTTAGAAGGCCCCATCGTGGGCACAGCCATCGGACTTATCTTCGGTCTCTTCAGCATGCTGCAGGCCGCCGTTGCGCCCACCGGCCCCAGCGACGTGCTCTTCACTAACCCACTGATCGCGGTGGTCCCTCGCCTGTTCATCGGCGTGGTCGCCTGGCTGGTCTGGCGCATCTTACAAAAGAATTTTCTGGGCAATTTGATTGGCGGCGTCATTCTGGCCGCCGCAGCGCACGCATTGCTGGTCGCCGGCGGGATTCGAGCGTGGTCTGCGCCCATCTTATACGCGATAGGCGCGGTGGGCATTGTGTTCGATCTCCTCCTGCTCCTCTATGGCCTAGGAAAACCACAAGCGACTGCGCTCGTCGCCGCCGGGATTGCGGGCAGTCTGACCAATACCGTGCTGGTGCTGGGCATGATCGGTCTGATCGGCGCCGCGCCCTGGGCTGCGCTGCCCCCCATTCTACTGGCGAACGGGCTGCCCGAAGCCGGCGTCTCGGCGGTCATCACGCTGGTCGTCGTGGCGGCGTGGCGACGGATCGAGATAGGCGAGCGCAAAGGGGCCGATCTGTAGACTTGACGTCCGAATTTCCGGCCATTTTCTTCGCGCAACAGCAGCATGGCGCAATTGCAGCATGATAAGGAGTCAGGCTTATGACGCGGCGCACCAACGAGGCATGGCTTTCTGATTTGTGTGGTCCTCAGCGCCAAGCAGCGCTTGAGGATCTGCGCGCTTACCTGGTGCAAGGTCTCCGGTACGCTCTTAAGCAGAAGTACGGCGTCACCGATGCCGACATCGAGGACTTCGTGCAGGATGCCCTGGTCAAGATCATGGACGCGCTGGATACCTTTCGAGGCGAGAGCCGCTTCACCACCTGGGCACAGAAGATCGCCGTGCGGGTAGCGCTCAGCGAATTGCGACGTAAGCGTTGGGAGAACGTCTCGCTACAGGATTTGCTCTCGAAGTTCGAGGGTGATTACACGCCTTCCTACTTGAAGGAACCTGATCCCTCCCCTGAACAGCAGGTGACCCAGCAGATGCTTATGTCGTTGGTACAGCAGATCATCCACGAGGAGCTGACCAATCTACAACGCCAGGCGCTGACCGCCGTGATGATCGGGGGCATGTCTCCCGGCGAGCTGGCGCGACGCCTGGGCACATCACGGAACACCATCTACAAACGTCTACACGACGCCCGGCTCCGCCTTAAGAAAACCCTACTGGCGCACAATCTCGCGCCTGAGGATGTTCTGGCAGCCTTTGAGGGTTGAGGTAAGAACTGTGAATGTTGCATCGTCTATAAAGCAGGTGAGTTATGATTAAACTGAATGCAAAGCGGCTCAAGCGATTGATCTATGGGGCCCTGGACACACCTCCGCACGAAATCGGGTGCGATGACTGTTTCGCGGTGCTGGATCGCTACGCAGAGCTCTATCTCTTAGGGAAAGACGTCGCGGAGGCGATGCCGCTCGTCCATGATCACCTGCAACGCTGCACGGCTTGCCGTGAGGAGTTCGAGGCACTGCTCGCGGCCCTCCAGGCCCTGGAGGACGAGACCGGCTGAATTTGCCTGAGCACAGGGAGGCACCAACTCCCACACGTAAAGAAATCCGATGTCTGACCGACATCGGATTTCTCTGTTATAGCGATAGTACATCACAAGGGAGGCTTCTTGTGACAATGGGCAAACGAAGCGGTTTCAGGACGGCTCAGACGCAACAGGAGGCTTCCAGTCACGCATTAACCTCAGCGCACATCAACCCCGGCTTCGTTTGCCTTGCTTTCGTCTAGGCAGATTCTACGGCACAGAGGGCGTCTTCGTCAGCGAACTCGCTTCGGACTCCCACAATGCTTCGCTAGTGCTTGAAGCTCCGCTGCCCGGTGTAGACCATGGTCGCGCCGACTTCGTTGCACGCCTCGATGGATTGATAATCGCGGATGGAGCCGCCGGGCTGAATAATCGCCGTCACGCCCTCGCGCAGGCCTACATCGACGCCGTCGCGGAAGGGGAAGAAGGCGTCAGAGACCATCACGGCGCCCTGCAGCCCGCCGTTGACCGCCTGCACGTCGGTGTCGATCTCGGCGCGCTGCTCCGCGTCGAGGAAGCGATAGGTCGTCTCGTAGCGCTCGTAAGCGTACCGCTCGGCGAGGTTGCGGTAGGCCTTGTTCCGCGCGATCTCCGCCGCGCCGACGCGATCCTGCTCGCCCGCGCCGATGCCCACGGTGACCAGATCCTTGGCATAGAGGACGGAGTTCGACGTGACGCCCGCCTCGACCATCCACCCGAAGAGCATGTCCTCGACCTCCCGCTCCGTCGGCTCGCGCGCGATGCGATAGGTTGTCCCCTTGCGCGTGGCCTCCGCCAGCATCAGATCCTCTGGTGTGCGCGTCCGCGGCTGAAAGGAGAGCTGGGCGATGACGCCACCGTCGATGAGGCTCTTGAAATCAACGATGCGCTCCGGTGCAAACTCCGTGAGTCGCGCCATGTTGTCGATGCGCAGGATGCGCAGGTTCTTGCGCTGCGCAAGGATCTTGACGGCGCCCGCCTCGTATTCCGGCGCAACGACGACCTCGGCGTAGCGCGCGGAGATGGCCTCGGCGGTGGCCTTGTCCACGGGCTGATTGAGGGCCACACAGCCGCCGAAGGCCGCCAGGTGATCGGCAAGGTCGGCGCGGACGTAGGCCTCGGCGATGGTCTCGGCGATGGCGACGCCCGCCGGATTATTGTGCTTCATCACGGCGGCGGCGGGCCGGCCGCCCAGGTAACGCAGAATATTGAGGGCGTTGTCGGCGTCCGTCAGGTTGATCTTGCCTGGGTGCTTGCCCGCTTGCAGCAGTTCAACGTTGGAAACGAGGTAGCGTCCCGGCGCGATGGTCGTGACCTCGCCTAGCGCCAGATTGCCGTTGATCAGCCGATAGAGCGCGGCTTCCTGGCCCGGATTCTCACCATAGCGCAGCCCTTGCCGCACGCCCTCGACCTCCCAGGTGACCTTCTCGTAGATCAGGGTCTGGCGCCGATCGTCAAACACGAAGGCGATTTCCATGCGATTGGGGAAATGGTCTTCGACGATGGTGCGGTAGGCTTTTTTTAGATTCTTGGACATAAAGGGCTCCTTGAGATATATGATGCGTGTTGCGTGTTGCGTGATGGTTTATTTACAGCTCGGGCTGGTATCCCAACCGGGCTTTACAAAGTAACTCTGCATCTGGGGCCGGTTTCCCCCAGCAACTGCGTTGCTTGCCAAGGACCGTGCCCGCCCACAGCGAGTGGTCACGTGTAGATGGACAGCGCGGTCGCGTCCTGTTGCATGAGGTACGTTTCGATGGCGGCGTCGTAATGAGCGGTGTGGGCGAAGGCCTTGCGGGCCAGGCTGAAGCGGCGGGCCAGGTTGAGGGCGCCGTCGTGCACGCGCAAGTCGTCCACCAACGACACGTAGTCCGCAGGATCACAGACGGCGGCGACGCGCAGGTAGTTCTTGGCGGCAGCGCGCAGCATACACGGCCCACCAATGTCGATATTGGCACGCGCCTCCTCCACCGTCACGTCGGGCTTGGTGACCGTCGCCGCAAAGGGATAGAGGTTGACGACCACCAGATCGATGGGCACGGCGCCGGTGCGCGCCATGTCAGCCTGGTGGGCCTCGTTATAGGTCTCGGTGAGCAGACCCAGATAAATCTTGAAATCTAACGTCTTAACCAATCCCCCCTGCGTCTCGGGCTGACCGGTGTAGTCGGCGACGGGCGTCAGGTGTGCGGCGGCCTGCTCCGATCCCAGGAGCTCCGCGATCCGCCGGTAGGTGCCCCCGGTGGAGAAGATGCGCAGGTCGGGATTGACCTCAAGCAGCCCGGGGATCAGCGCCTCCAACCCGGATTTGTCGGAAACGCTGACCAGGGCGTAGCGAATCGGGACCCAGTCATCGACGCGATCTACGATATTTACCATGGTTCCTCCGCCGTTCGAACGTTTAAACGTTGTAACGTTCAAACGTTTTCACAATCTTATCCAGCAGTGCATCAAACTCTTCGTCGATCACCTGCCGCGCCGGATCGGCCTCGTACCAGGCGATGATCTCCTCGGCGCCGCGTGCGAAGGGGATGGTCGCGGCGTAGTCCGGCACCAGTCGCTTGATCTTGGTGTTGTCGAAGATCATGCTGTGGGTCTTGTCGCCCAGCAGACTGGCACCCCAGTCAGCGTCGAAGCGGGCGACGACGTCCGACGGCACGTGCACCAGTTCAGGATCGTCGACGTCCGCCGCCTGCGCCACCAGGCGGAAGATCTGGTTCCATGAGAGCACCTCGTCGGACGTGATGTGGAAGGGCTCGCCGATGGCGTGCGGATTGCCCAGCAGGCCGACGAAGGCGTGGGCGAAGTCCCGGTGGTGCGTGAGCACCCAGAGCGAGGTGCCGTCGCCATGGACGACCACGGGCTTGCCCTGCCGCATCCGCTCCACCACGGTCCAGCCGCCGCGCATGGGCAGCAGTGTCTTGTCGTAGGTGTGCGAAGGCCGCACGATGGTCATGGGGAACTTTTCTTCGCGGAAAGCGCGGACCAGCCGCTCCTCGCAGGCGATCTTGTTGCGCGAGTATGCCCACCACGGATTGTCCAACAGCGTCGATTCGGTGACGGGCAGATCGACGGGGGGCTTGCGGTAGGCTGACGCCGAGCTGATGAAGACGTACTGCCCGGTGCGACCCCGGAAGAGTTCCAGATCGGTCTCGATGTGCTCCGGCACGAAGGCCACCCAGTCGACGACGACGTCGAAGGTCTTGTCGCCCAACGCCGCTTCCACCGAGGCTGGATCGCGAATATCGCCTTGCACGACGCGCGCGCCTTCCGGCACAGGTCGCTTGCTCGTCTCACCTCGATTGAGCAGCGTCAGATCGATGCCGCGTTTCACAGCCAACGCTGAACACGCAGAACTGATGATGCCAGTACCGCCAATAAACAAAACTTTCATCGTCAATCTCCCTTTCTTTTAAAAATGGGCTTACAGATCAAGCAACCTGACTGATGACTGATGACTCATGAGCCACGAGTCATCAGTCAGATCAGTTTCAGAATCAAGGACACAATGGCGCTGTTTTGGTAAAGGAGAGTATAAATTTGTTCTCGCTGAGTTGTCCCTGGATTACGACAGAAGTGTCCTGCTCCGGGACGAATGAGGAGAAATTGCTGTGGGTCACAGTGAGTGTGTTACTGTCCACAACGTCCAGGGAAACCGATGTTATCCGATCGATAGGAACACCATCTAGCACGACAGGTTTTCCGCAGGCATTATCCACTTCCAGTACGCCGCCGTTGCAATTGTTGACGTTCACGGTGACGCAGTCGGGAACATCTGCCGTTTGCAGATCTTGAATCACGGTCTTACCCTGGCAGCCCCCAATAGGAGCAGGCCCCCAGTATTCGACACAACCCGGCGCCGGGCTGTCGCGTTTGACCAAACAGCCACTCAACAGCAGAATTCCACTTACGATGAGTAACGGCGTGAAAAGGCCAAAAACGCGCTTCATACTAATCTCCTCAGTCAGCAGGTTTCAGATCCAGTACGGGCGTGCCGTTGATGGCGTCCAGACCCGTGACGCGGAGCACGTTCCCGTTGATCTCCAGCAGATCGACGACGGTGACGCCGATGCCGTTGGGCCGGTCGGGGCTGCAGAGGGCGAAGACGCCCCGGGACGGACGGCTTCTGTCACCCCGGGGATGCTGTTGCAGTTCGTAGCCCTCGGAACGGTCGAAGTGGAAGACCACCATCACGCGCTCCTGTGCCGCCAGGCCTTTCAATCCCTCCACATACTGCGGATCGAGCACAATGCGCGATTCCACGGCCCGGATGGCATCAGGCAGGGCCCGCTCGTCGATCTCGTTCTCGACGTGCCCGATGGGCCGAAAGACGATCTCGTCAGAAGCCATCGTAATGCACCTTGGCCTCGTCGTACTTGGTGCCGGGCGGCTTCGATTCGGCGGGATGACCCA
>DAOTUH010000041.1:0-6286 GCA_034437255.1 Anaerolineae bacterium | reverse complement strand
GTGAGGTTGATGGTTATTTCAGTGGAGCCAACGATTGCCGTTTGCCTTGTTCACGTCTTAACGTGGGCTGAGCCGGGCTGCACGCAATCCTCACCGACCGCCGCCTTGAGCACACTATAGAGTTTTTGGATGTGATACGGCTTCTGTAGATAGGTCACGACTCCCAACTCTGTAGCTTGTTGCCTATCGGCAGGTGACCCTTTGGCAGAGATCACGATCACGGGAATATCGGCCGTTTTGGGGTGGTTCTGGAGCTGATCCAACACCTCGAAACCGTCGACGCCGGGCAACATGAGATCCAGCAGAATGGCGTCCGGCGGATTGGCGCGTGCCATCTCGATCCCTATCAAACCGTTGGCGGCTGCCTGAATGGTGTAACCCTTTCGCTGTAGCGTGATAGTTAGCAAGCGAACGGTTGATTGATCGTCCTCAATGATCAGGAGGGTCTTCGTCATGCGCCTCTCTCCCCGATCCACGGATTGCTTTCATGAATATGAAACCGAGGCTCCATGGTTTGAATATCGTATGTAATGCTTGCGTTTCTTAGATTGTACCCTGTCGGCAGTTTTCCGGCAACTTACCAGGTGTTCGGGAAAGTAATTCTCTGACGAGGTTCTAACTGAAATGGGGGCGTTTCGGTGATAGCTGTGCAGAGATAGTAGCCTCGAGATATTTAGCGCTGGCCAGGACAGTTATGTGCGTTGTCGGATCAGGTCACGCAGCCACCGACGAACTTCGTGGGGCGCGTTCAAGCGCAGATCCGCATCGATCCCCGCTGGCAATGTTCCTGGGGCGACGAAGACCGTGATCCCACCGTGGTCATGGATCACGTCGAAGGCTTCGGCGTCCTTGTCGTCGTCGCCCAGATAGAAGAGGAGCGCGTCGGGCAGCGGATACGCCTTCAGCAAGTAGGTCACGGTCTTGCCTTTGTGTGCCAGACGCGGTCTTAACTCCAGGAATTTGTGTCCGCCCACGAGGTGAAAGTGATCGGTCGTGACCGCCTCCTGCACCACGCGGCGCGCGGACGCCAGCACCTCCTCGGCCATCGCGTCCGCTGCGTAGCGCGCGTGGATAGCCAGCGACCATCCTTTGTCCTCCAGGTAGAAGCCGTCGCGCCCGGCGAGCAGGTCGGCCCAACGTGGCTTCAGCGCATCCAGGGTGGGGCGGAGTGCGGCGAAGTCCAGGCGATGCTGGTGTTCGCCATCGGGCGTGCGGATCTCCACGCCGTAGGTACCCGCCAACAGGACGCCCGATACGGGCACCAGCGCCTCCAGGTGCGCCAGCCGCCGTCCGCTGATCAAGGAGACGTGGATGTCGGGCACATCGCGCAGTGCTTTGACGATACTGATAACGTCCGGCTGTGGCTCGACGATGTCGGGCGTCGGTGCGAAGTCGGCCAACGTGCCGTCGTAATCCAGGAACAGGCGCACAACGCAAGCGTCCCGCACGCGCTGCCTCACGGCCGGCGAAAGCGTGGTCCTGAGATCTTGCGGGTCAGCATTCATGCTGTCAACAGGGGCTCGATATCCTGGTGGAAGATGGCGTCCCAGGTGAACCGCTGGCGCACGCGCCGCCGCAACGGGTGCACGCGGCTATCTTCGGCCCAGGCCAGCAGACGGTCGGCGATCTCTTCCGGCGGATCGTCCACGTCGATGAGGATGCGCTCGTCACGGGCGATCTCCTCGGCGGCGGGCACGTCCGTGCTCACGACGGGCATGCCCACGAGACCCGCTTCCAGCACCGGCATCCCGAAGCCCTCGACGTGGCTGGGCATGAACATCACGTCACTCGCGCGGAAGAGGTCGCCGACGACGTCTCCGCCGATGGTGTAGGGCTCGTCGGGATTAGGGCCCGATTCGAAGACGAAACGCATCTCCTCATTGACGCCCAGGTCTGTCCGTAACGCCTGTAACGATCGAAAATAGTCCATGCTTTTGGCGTCGTGGGGATCCGGCGGCCCGGTCAGCACCAGGAACGGGCGTGCCAGACGGTCCTTCAGCGCGGCCACAACGCGCAGGGCCAGCTCGATGTTCTTCTGATGCGTGACCCGCACCGGCATCAAGAGAACCAGATCGCGCTCCCATAGATTGAGCCGCTTAACGAGAGTCGTGCCCTCCTCGGAGAGACCCAACAGCGATGTTGGATTGACGCCATTGTAGATGACGTGGATCTCGTCACTGGGGCGGTCCAACAACTCGGCCAGGGCTTGTTGACGCTTCTCGGAGACGACGACGTACGTGACCTCCGGTCGATGCCTGCGTAGCAGGTCCCATGGCTTGCCGGGGTGCAGATGGGCGCGTGAGCTCTCGCTGGTCCAGCCAAAGTCATGACACCAGGCGATGCAGTGGGGGAGCGCACCCTGATCCAGCAAGCGGTGCAACGCCGCCGTGAACGGCAAGTTGAAGCGCTTGGTGAGGACGTTGTGCACGATGACGTTGTCGAAGCTCTCCAGCACCGGGGCTAACGCTTCGGTGACCTTATCGACCAGGGCGTCGAAGGTCTTCGGCACGCGGCCCGCGGACAGCGCGTCCGTGACCTCGACGATCTCCGGGTGTTGCGAGTCGAGCGGGGGGATCTTTTCCAAACCGGCCTCTGCCGGGAGGCCGGATGACTCGCCGCGTCCCGTCACCACGGTGACAGGATAGTCGTTCCGCACCATGACCTCGGTGTGCGCTTTGATCACCAGCTCCACCCCGCCGATGATGGGCGGTGCGCTGTAATGCAGAATCGCCGTGGTAGGTTTTTTACTCATGGCGCATCTCCTTCTCATTAATAGGTTACGATTTCAGCCGATGGACCATCTCCAGCTGATCGCAAAACCAGGAGATGATGTCCTCCTGCTCAACGATACTGCGCAGGGTCTCGGCACGCCGCTTGCGTTCCTCCGGCGGCATGGTCAGGGCTTCGTGCAGGGCCTCGCCGGTGGCGTAGACGTCGCAGGGCGAGATGACCCTGGCGCCCTCGCCCAGCTGCTGGCGGGCGCCTGTCCCCTCGGAGAGCACCAGCACGCCATCGCGCCGGTTGACGATGGGGCCTTCCTTGGCGACCAGGTTCATGCCATCGGCAATGGCGTTGACCAGCAGCACGTCGTACATCTGAAGGGCCGCCACGGCGCGGGGATAGTTCGCGCCAACCATGACGCGCACCGGCTCCCAGTCGCTGCTGCCGTACTCGGCGTTGATGCGGCCCGCCGCCGCCATCAGCTCATCCAAATAGTTCCGGTACTCGTCCACGCCCAGGCGCGAGGGGACCAGCAGCGCCAGGAATTGGACCTTCTTGCGATGTTCGGGGTGGTGATCCAAGAGCTCGGCGAGGGCAAGAAAGCCCCGCACGATGTTCTTACTGGGTTCGGTACGCTCGATGCGCACGATGAATTGCTGGTCTTCGCCTAGCAATTCGTGGAACTCCTCCCGGTAAGCGGCTACTTCCTCTGTGGTGGCTGTCTCACGCAGCGCCTCGACGTCGATGGAAATGGGGAAGTCCTTCACGTAGGTGTGGTGATTGCGGTACCAGATCCGCCCCTTTTCGTACCGGATACCGCGCCGGCTTCCTTCGGGGAGATGCACGTTGCACGTGCGCAGGAAGTTCAGCGCGTCGGACCCCGTCTGTAGCCCGAGCACATCGGTGGCACAGAGGCTGTCTAGGATCTCCTCACGCATTTTAGGAGGCAGGATCCGCCAGTATTCGGGGCCGGGCCAGGGGATGTGGATGAAATGCAGCAGCGTGGGCCGTTCGCCGGGCTGCATCGCCGACCAGACCATGCGCGGTACCAGATAGAGGTGATAATCCTGCAGCATGACCAGAGTGGGGCGCGAAATTTCGCGAACGCGCTCGACGATAGCGTCGGCGAACATCTGGTTGACGGCCTTGTAGCCCTTCTCCCAGGCATCCCACGTGGCTCGATCGATAATGGGCGCGCGGGGTAAATCCCACATGGAGTGCTGGAGGAACCAGAGCAACGGGTTGGCGATGGTGCTATAATAGCCCTCGTACGAGGAAGGAGATGGCGACAGAAACTCGACGTGGATGGTCTCGCCATCCTCCCAGAGGGGAATCTCACCCACGCCCCAGCGTGCATCGGCACCCGACTGCGCACACGCGATCCACGTGGCGTCCACGTGCTGGGCTATGCCGGTCAGCGCGGTCACCAGGCCCCCGGCGCCGCGTTCAAAGGTTAGCTCGCCGTCCTCTGTGGTATCAAAGGTCACCGGCCCCCGGTTCGAGGCGATGAGCAGCGCACGATTCTCGAAGAAATCGTGGGGCAGCGCCGCGCAGTATTGCTCCAGTGTGTTTCCCCCCTCTTCTGAGGTTTCGGTCTCCTGCGGTTCCTTACCCTTTTGCTCCTGAGCTTTCTCCTTCTCCTTCTCCTTCTTCTCCCTCTGGTTCATGATTTCCCTCCTCCTGACTTGCTTGAATGGCCAGGTCAATGAAAACGGCAGCCGTCCAACCGAAGATATCGGCGGCCTCCTTGGGCGGCTCGCCTGTTTCTGCATGATAGTACTCGTAAATGCTAGGATGCTCCATAATCAAGGAGAGTGTCTTAGTGCGAAGTTCGTGGGCTAACTCGATCTCGTCAATCTGCTGTAACGCTTCAATGAAGAAGTAGTTGATATTGGCCCAGACCGGTCCCCGCCACATGGTATCCGGTTCGTACTGGGGATCGTTGCGGGCGACGGTGGGCAGCACGTATTCGCCCCAGAATTCTTCGGGATTCGTCAGGTGCTCGATAAGCCGATCTCGGATATCCTCCGGCAGCTGACCCGTCCACAGAGGATAGAGATTGAACGGCGTCCGCACGAGGATGCGTTCATGGTTGTGCGTAGCCCAGAAAAGACCACTTTCCGCGTCCCAGAAATGCTCAATCATCCGGTGGACGATGGACGCGGCGCGCCGGCGCCACATCTCGCTTTCCGCCTCCATCCCCAGGGCCTCGGCCATCATGGCCAGCGAGCCCATCTGCACACAGAGGTACGTGTTCAGGTCGGGCGACTCCACCGGCATCTCCCCATCCCAGAGTGGACTGTCGTCAAGCCCCGAGGAATAGGGGTGATTGTACTGCGCCAGGCCGTCCACGTCATCGTCGTTCATGCTGAACCACCAGGCGTTCCAACGTACCAACGGCACGTAGATCTCGCGCAGAAAATCGATGTCGGGATCGGTCTCGTGGAGCTTGAGCGCTGTCCAGGTCAGGATGGGCGGTTTAGTCACTTCCGCCCGGAAGGGATGGCTGATCTCGGAGATGACGCCCTCGTCGTAGATCGCGTCGGGCAGCATGCCGTCGGCCAGCTGGCAATCTAGCATGGAGCGCAGCTGGTTGCGGGCCAGCTCTGGATCAACGTGACGGTAGGCCAGCGCGTGCATGGCACTGTCCCACAGCCACAGCCCGATGTAGTTGATCTTGGAGGGAGCCATGGCCTCGTAAGCCACCTTCCCCAAAGGGCTGATCAGGTTATTGGCCATGATCCACCAGGCATACGCATAGGTCGTGCGATATCTCTCGGCCACCGGGGGGATACGGTCGAACCATCTGTGCCACCGAGCCTCCGATTTTTCGCAGGTGGTGGAAAAGTCCGGCGCCTGCCCGGAGGCGCCATCCCCAATCGTGAGCGTGATGGCACGATCCTGGTCTGCCGGTAACTGAATCTCGACGGTGTAGCCACCCTGGTCGGGCGTGATGCTGTTGAAGACAGGTTCGTGGTTGCTGATATAGGAGAGATTGCGGATAGCTTTGAAGACGCCGCCCTGGGAGTGGCGCTCCCAGAACTGCGGCGAGACGTGGAAGCGCAGCCCGGCGACGTGTTCGTCGGGCATGCCGAAGGTGATGGCGGTCTTCTCGTGAAACGTCACGCCGAAATTGCCGAGGTAAGTCCGCAAATAGAGCACGTGCGGATAGCTGACCACATCGAAGTCGAGAGCGTTGCGGTCCTCGTCAAGCAGCTCAATTCGTTCAACAAAAGGGGGCCGGTCCCGGTAGGCGTCGAGCCCCGGTTCCAGGGCCGTCAGTCGCTCCGCAAGTTTAACGTAGAGGCGTGATTCGCCCTCTCGCTGGTAAAGCAGGAGTCGTGAGCCGCGATCACTGAAGGGCACCCGCGTGATATTGATATGGTTTCTGAGTAAGCTAAGATAAGGAAAGGATGTTTTCGCTTCCATACGTTTACGTGATGTTCGTGCCTTTCTTCAATTCGTTAGTTTCTTGGCGTATTTGTTACCTATCCAGACCTACGAGGTCTACGACGCATGTCTGAAAACAAGGCAAAAAATGATTCCAAAACGCTTTGTTCGTCGC
>DAOTUH010000040.1:0-28514 GCA_034437255.1 Anaerolineae bacterium | reverse complement strand
GAGCCGGGCCACCTGCTGCTGGCCTGCGGCACGTCCTGGGTCATCGCCGGCGTGGTCGATACGCCGCCGACGAGCCTGCCGGAGCAGCTGAGCCTGGACGCTTACCCGCCGCCGCACCGCTGGACCGTCTCGCAGTTGCTTGGCGGGCTGGGCGCCTGCCTGACGTGGCTGCTCGACCAGTGCTGGCCCGCTGCGGACGCCGACGGCTCGCAGCGGTTTGCCGCGCTCAACGCGGCCCTCAGCCAGACGGCGCCGGGCAGCGACGGACTTGTCTTCCTGCCGCTCACCGGCGGTCATCGCGCGGCGACGGAGATGGAGCAGGGCGCGTTCCTGAGCCTGCGGCTCGATCACAGCCGCGCAGAGATGGCGCGTGCGGTGCTGGAAGGCGCCGCCTACGAGGTGCGCTGGGCACTGGAGCAGATCCGTGAATCTGACATCCCCGTCGACGCGCTCTGGATGATCGGCGGGGCGACGCGCAGCCCGCTCTGGCCTCAGATCATCGCCGACGTCACGCACCTGCCGGTCACGCTGCCCGCTGCGAAGGACTGGCCCGCCGTCGGCGCGGCGATCCTCGCGGGCGTGGGCGTCGGTGTCCTCGACTCGCTGGAGAGCGCCCAGGCTCGCTTTCGAGGAGAGCGGCAGCGCATCGCGCCCGATGCGGCGCACACACCGATCTACGATCAACACTTTGCCCGGTATCAACGGATTGCTCAACGTACCCAGGCCACATTGAAAGGAATTTTCCATGACTCGACCTAAAATCGCCGTGACCATCGGCAAACAGCACTACGACCGGATGATGAACGAAGCCGCCTGGAGCGCGCTGCGCGCCTTCGCCGAGGTGGTCCACCATGACGACCCGGAGCCAGCCACCAAAGACGACCTGATCGACCTACTGGCGGACGCCGACGCCTGCATCACCAGCTGGGGCGTTGCCCAGCTCGACGCCGACGTCATCGCCGCTGCACCCAACCTCAAGGCCATGGCGCACATGGGCGGCAGCGTCAAACGCTTCGTCTCCGAGGCGCTGTGGGAGCGCGGAATTCAGGTCACGTCCGCCGGGCCGGCGCTGGCCCGCGACGTGGCGATCACCACGCTCGGCTTGATGATCGTCGGCGCCAAGCGTATCTGGCCCCTGGGCCAACACGTTCGCGACGGCGGCTGGCGCGAGAGCCCCTACTGGCCCTCGCGCGAGATCCACGGCGAGGTCGTGGGCATTATCGGCGCCAGCCACGTGGGCCGGGACGTCATCGACTTCTTGCAGCCCTTCAACGCCAACATCCTGCTCTACGATCCCTACGTCTCCGAAGACGAGGCCACGGAGATGGGCGCGACCAAGGTCGATCTGGAGACGTTGCTGCGGCGCAGCGACATCGTCTCGCTGCACGCGCCCGCCAAGCCCGATACGTACCAGATGCTCAACGCCGAGCGGCTGGCGCTGATGAAAGATGACGTGCTGCTCATCAACACTGCGCGGGGCACCCTGATCGACGAAGAGGCGCTAATCGAAGAACTGCGCGCGGGCCGATTCTTCGCCTTCCTTGACGTAACCGATCCTGAGCCGCCGGCGCTGGATAGCCCGCTGCGGTCGTTGGACAACGTCGTCGTCACCCCGCACCTGGCAGGCTGCATCGAGGACTGCGGCGCCATGGGCGAGATGGCGGTCGAGGAACTGCGCCGCTTCTTCGCGGGCGAGCCGCCCCTCTACCAGGTCAAGCCCAAGATGTTCGGACGGATTGCCTGACGTGATGCGCGAGTCCTTGCCCCCGCCTGGAACGCTTTACCTGGCGCGCGGGTCGCCCAATCCCGATGGCGCGCATGGCGCACGGCTGTTTCTGCTTAGGGGCGATGCAACCGCTGCGCCGGTGCAGACCATCGTGCCACGCGAGGGCGCGACGGTGCCAGCGGCGCCCGACCGTCCGGCGGATCGCCCTTTCCGGCTCCGCATCCTGCACGTCAACGATCTGCACGGCTGCGTCGTTCGCCACACAGCCCACGGCGATCTTCCGGTTCTCTCGCGCATGGTCTCGCGTCTCCGGGTGCTGCGCGACCGCCATCGAGACGATGCCGATACCGCTGTCCTGGCGCTTCTGGGCGGCGATAACTTCGTGGGCCATCTTCTGGAAGAGGTGCCCGCCGCAGGCTATCAGATCACCTCGAAGGCCGGTTTTGACGCGGGCGTGTTGGGCAATCACGACTTCGACCGGGGGAAAGCGGTGCTCGCCCAGGGCTTGTGTCAGGGGGCGCGCTTTCCTGTGCTTTCGGCGAATTTGAGAGCCGAGCCTGCGCTGATGGCGTGCTGTTATCCGGCGGCTATTTTTGTGCTAAACGGGTTGCGGATCGGCCTGATGGGTCTGACGACGCGGGCCGCGATCAAAGGCTGTGCCGACGTTCATCTGGGCGATCCAGTGGAAGCTACGCGCAATCTCCTGCCCGCCCTGCGCCCGCTGTGCGACGTGCTCATTGTGCTGAGCCATCTGGGGCACAGCATCGCCACCCGCCCGGATATCATCCGCGATGCGGGTGACGTGGAACTGGCGCAGCGTCTGCCCAGGGGCAGCGTCGATCTGATCGTCGGCGGGCACTCGCACCAGGCGCTGAACAAGAGCGGCCTTGCTGTGTCCAACGTCGTCAACGGCATTCCCATCGTCCAGGCGGGGGCACACGGGCGCTTTGCCGGTGAGGTGGACGTCACCGTACGGGGCGAGAACGTGGCGGTCACCGGCGCGCGGATCGCGTGGACGGCGGATTTGCCGGTAGATGAGGCGTTCGAACGCGAGCAGGTCCGTCCGTTAATCGCCCGGTTGAGCGAGCGGGCGGAGCGCAGTCTGGGCCACGTGGCCGATCATCCCGACCTGAGCGCCGAGGCCGTGCGCAATCACATCGCCGCCGGGGAGTCGGCGCTGATGAACTTCATCGCCGATGCCCTGGTCGCGCGGTGCCGATCTGCCGGGCTTGACGTTGAGTTCGCCATGCTGGACAGCAGCTGCGTCCATGCTGGGCTGCCGACAGGCGGCCCCTTGACCCTCGGCGATTGGCGGCAGGTGATGCCCTACGCTGATACTGTCGAGATCATGGACGTGACCGCGGCCCAACTGCGGCGGTTACTGCAGGATAACGCCCAGCGTCTCGACCGACCCGACGAGCCGCACCTCGAACGCGGCTTCCTGCACTTCAGCCGGCAGGTGCGGTACGGGATCGAATTGGGAGCGGCGCGCGCGGAAGCACAGGCTACGCACATCACCGTCGACGGCGTCTGGCTGAACGATCTGGCGGAGCGCACCTTCCGCGTTGCCTGTACCAACTGCGTCCGTCGACAGGCGCAGGCCTGGGAAGAACGCGCCACTGAGCAAGCGCGCCTCGACCTCTTTCGCCTAGAGGATTTGCCTCATCACAGCACGGATCTGGTCTTGTGCGACGAGATCATGGCGACCGTCGAGGCGCACGGCGGCGTGACCGAGGAAGGTGGCGCCAGGCGCGACGGGCGTCTGAGCATCGATTGATCATGCCTGTCGCGTAGCGACAGGTTAGGTCTCATACCTCACGGCTTGCCGCGAAGATGGGTCCAGGGCTTGCCCCGGGGGGCATACCAATGATCATCCGCAACGGAAAAGTCATCTTATTTCTATCAACAAGGAGATTCTACTAATGTCAACCACACGCAGGATTCATCGCATTTTACGTTCCGATGGACGAGCGCTGATCGTCGCCATGGACCATGGATTGCTCGATGGGCCGTGCAAAGGCCTGGAGAGACCCGAGGAGACCATCGCCAAGATCGTCGCCGGTGGCGCTGACGCCGTCCTGACGTCGGTCGGCGTCGCGGAACGGTTCGCCAAGCAGCTGGCGCCCGTCGGCCTCATCCTACGCATCGACGGGAGCGGCACCAGCCTCGGGCCGGGCGGTGGCCCCAGTGAGCTGCTCTTCAGCGTCGAAGGCGCGCTCCGTCTGGGCGCTGACGCCGTCGCGGTCAATGCCTTCCCCGGCGCGGCGGCGGAGAACGCTAGCCTGAAGAACCTGGCGGCGGCCGTTGAGGCGGCGCATCCCTGGGGCCTTGCCGTGCTCGGCGAGATGGTTCCGGGCGGCTTCGACAGCGACGCCAGCTGGCGGACGCTGGAGAATATCGCGCTCTCCACGCGCATCGGGGCCGAGATGGGCGCCGACTTCATCAAGACGCCCTACGCACCCGGCTTCGAGCGCGTCATCGAGACCACCTACGTGCCCGTGGTGATCCTGGGCGGGGCCAAGCGCGGCAACGAGCGGGCCATGCTAGCCGACATCAAAGCCGCCGTCGACGCGGGGGGCGCGGGTGTCGCTATCGGGCGCAACATCTTCCAGTCCGCCGATCCGCAGGCGATGACGGCTGCCGTCGCTGCCATCCTGCACGAATCGGCCTCGGTCGATGACGCCATGGTTATTCTGGAGGCTGGCTCCGCGTGATCGCAGCAGATTTTGCGTTACAATCCGGGGTTGATGCAGCAGGCCATGTCAGCCTAACCCGCGCATACCTCAGGAGGAGATGAGACTTGATGAGCTTTGTGGATGAGCGCAGACTCTTGGTGAAGATATCTCGCCTCTATTACGAGCAAGATATGACCCAGACTGAGATCGGCAAACGGCTAAGAATCTCCCGCCAGAAAGTGCAGCGTATGCTACAGCGCGCGCGGGACGAGGAAGTCGTGCGCACCTGGATTCAGCCGATCACGGGGATCCACTCTGATCTGGAGGAGCAGCTCGCTGAGCGCTTTGGACTGCGAGAGGCGCTGGTTGTGGAGACCGTCGCCTACGACGATCAGCGCGTTGTCTCCCAAGAACTGGGGTCAGGAGCCGCTGAATATCTTGCGCGGGTCATCGAAACCGGGGACAAAATCGTCATCAGTAACTGGAGCCGGGCCATCGCTGGGATGGTCGACGCACTTCGGTTTTCGTCCATCAAGAAATGTGAAGACGTCACGGTCATCCAGGGGTTGAGCGAACTCATCTATTCCATCACGGCCTCTAGCCCCTCGGATCTGACCCGGGGGCTGGCAAAGGCGCTCTGCGGACGTGCGCTGTTGATCCCGGCGCCGGGTGTGGCGTCCAGTTCCATGGCCCACGACGTCTTCTGTTCCGATCCCATCGTGGCGCACGTCCTGGATCAAGCCCGCTCTGCTAACATGGCCTTCATGGGCATTGGTGCCGTCGCGCCGGAGCCTGCGCCGCCCTGGGGCGATATCGTCTCCGACAGCTGGCTGCCCGATCTGCGTACGCGAGGTGCGGTCGGCGAGATCAATCTGCGCTACTACGATGCGGAGGGGCAGCTGGTGAACTCGGATTTAGATGAGAGGCTCGTCGGCGCCACCCTTGATGAGATTGCCCAGATACCGTTGACGGTCTGCGTCGCCGGCGGCAAGGGAAAGCTAAAGGCCATTCGGGGAGCGTTGAACGGCGGACTGACGGACGTCGTCATCACCGATCACATCACCGCGCAAGAGCTGTTATCAACATGACTGCAAATAGGCGCTGTAAATCCGGTGCTTAAGAATTGCTTGGGAAGGATAGCTACACATCGGATATCTCGAAGACATCCAAGATCTGGCGTTTGCCTTGGCCATACTGCGATTGTCAATTGCTGCACAGTGCGCGTGTTGTGATAAAATAGCGAAAATGATGATATAGAGGAGGAGAGATCATGGCCATCCCCCCGCCCCCGAAGCGTAAAGAACGCAAGGCCGCGCGCTATATGAACGAACTGACGAATCGCGTGTTAGCCGATACGTCCTTAGGCATTAGAGATGAAGCCCGCGCCGAACGCTTTGCCTGGGCCTTGATCCTGGCGGCGCTATTCACTGAGGCCGAACGGGAGCTCTTCAAGCAGCTCTACGAGCAACGGGCCACGCTGACCGACAGGGATCGAGAGGCGAAGATCCGGGCGCTCTGCAAGCGGCAGGGTAAAACCCGGCTCTGCGATATTATCAATCGCATGTTCGCGGAGGATGCTCCCGGGCGCGAGCTGATCCACTTCATCGCCAAGGTCGTCGACGAAGATCTCTGGTCGCCCATCGCCGGAGAGATCGCGGACCGTAAGTTTCGGCGGGATCACTTTCTCTGGAAGGAAGGGAAGTAGACTGACTGATCTCGTATGATGACAGAATAAAACCCTGCTTCGTAGAAGCCGGGGTTTTTCTTGAGCTTGTCTGATCATCATCCTGGCGCGCATGGCGAAACCAGAGCGAACCCAAGAATATAGTAGCTAACTGTTTAGTCTTCTGAGGTGCGACGCACTTTCGCCGGAGTTCACGAGTCCGGGATTCCTAAGCTATGCTCGGAGAACTTTGAGCGCGGTTTGTTTTGATCCGTAAGTGCGTTGCACCTGGATGCTCACAAACCTAAACGGTTACTATAGTAGGACAGAGGAACCCGGCATCAACTAAAACGCGGCTCTTGTTCCGAGATAACTATCAGACTACCAGACTATCCAAAAGGAGAACCGATGGCACTTGTAGAAATCCACAATCTGGTCAAGCGTTACACCCCTGACGGTCCCAACGCCGTGGACGACGTCTCGTTCGACATCCACGAGAGCGAGATTTTCAGCCTGCTGGGACCCAACGGGGCGGGCAAGACGACGACGATTTCCATGGTTAGCACCTTGCTCAAGCCGACGTCGGGCACGGCGACGGTCGCTGGACACGATATTCAGGCGGAACCCATGGCTGTGCGGCGCAGCATCGGCGTGGTGCCACAAGAGCTGGCGCTTTACAATGAGCTCTCGGCGCGGGAGAACCTGCGCTTCTGGGGCGAGATGCGCGGCCTGGGCGGACCGTCGCTCCAGAAAGAGATCGACGAGAAGCTGGCGCTGATGGACCTCACCGATCGCGCCAAGGATCGCGTGGATACCTTCTCCGGCGGCATGAAGCGGCGCCTCAACCTGGCGGTCGGGCTGCTGGGCAATCCGTTGCTGGTGATGCTAGATGAGCCCACCGTTGCCATCGACCCGCAGAGTCGGCGCTATATTCTGGACTACGTCAAGGAGCTCAACGAACGCGGCACCAGCGTCCTTTATACCACGCACTACATGGAAGAGGCCCAGGAGCTGAGCGACCGCATCGGCATCATCGATCGGGGCGAGCTTATCGCGCTGGGCACGCTGGAGGAGCTGACGCAACTGGTCGGCGAGCACGAGACGCTGCGGCTGGAGCTCTACCAATCGGAGGGCGGCAAGGCGCTGGCGGAGGCCGTATCCGGCTTCAACGGCGTCCACCAGTCCAGCGCCGACGACGGTGAAATCGTGCTCAACGTGGACTCGGCCGAAGCGACGCTCCCCCCGGTGCTGAGCAAAGCCACAGAACTGGGGCTGAGCATCCGCAACGTCGAGATCCGCGAGCCGAACCTGGAGACCGTCTTCCTGCACCTGACCGGCCGGGCACTCCGCGACTAGCGGGGATTTGGCTGGAGGGGCTTGGTTTCCTGAGCGCCTGTTAGATCAACGGATTAAGCGAACTGAACGGATTTTTGATTGGATTGGATCAATCTGCTGCAAGGATACATCTGAGATCCCTTCCGCAGCCATAATTATCCTATGAATCCTGTAAATCCTGTCGAACACGAACTAAACGAGGACGCTTTATGAAAAAACTTTGGATTCTTGCTCTCAAAGAGGTGAAGCTCGCTTTTCGCGACCTCGGCGCCATCGTGACCATGCTGGTGACGCCGCTGGCGCTCACGCTGGCCATCGGCGCGGCCTTTGGCACCGGCGGTGAAAGCACGCTCTCGGATATTCCCGTGCTTCTGCTCAATCAGGACGATGGAGAGATGTCGGAAATCTTGGAGGATACGTTCACGTCCGACGAGGTCGAGGAGTTGGTGGCGCTCGAACTGGTCTCCAATGAAGCCGACGCCCGCGCGCGCGTCGAGGCCGACGAGGTCGCCGCGCTGGTCGTTATCCCGCCCGATTTCAGTGATCGCGCCGTGCCCCTGATCGGGCGCGTGCGGGAGACGCTGGGCATTGATCTGCTCAGCCTCGATTCTGAGGACACCGATGCGCTCTCCGAAGAACAGCAGCAGCAAATCGCTCTGCTCTACCAGGAAACCACGGAAGAAACGGTCCGCGACCCCGCCGTCGTCGAGATCTACGCCAGCCCCGATTGGCAGATCAGCACCGCCGTGGTCAAGGGCATCGTCTCCCAGGCGCTGGAGCAGATGAACATGACGACTCAGGGCATGATGATTATTATGGAGCAGCTCTTCGCCAGCGGCGCCATGACCATGGAAGGCGGTCAGGGTGGCACGGAGCAGTTTTCGGCGCTGGCGGGCGAAGGCCTGGGCGACGATCCCGCCAGCATGGAACTGCCGGTGCGCCTCACCATCGCCTCGCCCAGCGGGCGGGGCTTCAACTGGCTCGATTATTCGGCGGCCAGCATGGCGATTCTCTTTCTCATGTTCGCCGTCACCTCGGGGGGACGGACGCTGCTGGCGGAGCGGACCGAGGGCACGCTGCCCCGGCTGCTCGTCTCGCCGACACCGGCCTTCGCGATTCTCGCCGGCAAGATGGCCGGCATCTTCCTCACAGGCCTGCTCCAGGTTTTCGTGCTCTGGGGCGCGACCTCGCTTATCGGCGCCTACTGGGGCTCGCCCCCGGGCGTGATCGTGGCCATCGTGGTGCTGGTGCTCTGCGCGACGGGTGTCGGCGCCGTGATCTCAGCGTGGGCGCAGAACGCGGCGCAGGCCGGCGCCATCGGCACAGCGGTGACGTTGGCCGCCTCCGCGCTCTCCGGCACCTTTTTCCCGCGCATGAATCTGCCCGGCTGGGTGCAGACCTTCAGCCTGATCACGCCCAACGCTTGGGGCATCGAGCTCTTCAGCGCGCTGCAGGCCAGCAAGGGGCTCGTAGGGATCCTGCCGCTATTAGGCGGCGCCCTGGGTCTGACCGTGTTTTACTACGTCGTCGCGCTCATCGGCTTCCGCCGCCAGTTTAGATAGACGAGGTGCAAAGATGATTCGCAGATTATCAGCCATGATCCGCAACGAATTTCAACGGGAGTTCGCCTATCCCTCGTCCATTGTCTTTTTCCTGATCCTGCCGCTGGTCTTCACCGCAGCGGTCGGGGCGGGATTGGGCGGGATGATCAGCGGCGACGAGACGCCGCAGGAGTATCAGGCGACGATCTACGTCCAGGCCCGTGATGAGGGGCCGCTGGTCGAGAGCTTCCTGGACGCGTTGCGCGAGGTCAATCTCAACGTCGAACGCATCGAGACGCTGCCGGAGGAAGCCTTCGGTCTGGAGATTCCGGCCGAGTTCTCGTCGCGCTTGCGAGAAAGTGAGGTCGTTACCGTCACGCTGCACACGTTGCCAACTAGCAGCACGAGCCAGGCCGTGGAGCAGTACGTCCGGGCCGCCGTAGGCCGATTGGGTGGCGCCGTCCTCATCGCAGATAAGGGCACGTCGCAGGCAGAGGAGATGGGAGCCGTAACCACGGAAGCGGAACAACGCGCATTCTTCGAAAACGTGCTTGACGAGACGCTGGACGCTTCGCAGCATCCACCGGCCGTGGCTAAGGTGCGTTGGCCCGAGGGCGTGGACATCACCGACTCCAACGCCATGGCGACCGGCTCGGAGCAGGCCTCGGCGGGCCAGATCGTCACGTGGGTGCAGATCACGCTCTTGGGCGCTGCCGAGGTGTTGGTCGATGAGCGGTTGCGCGGCACACTGAAGCGGATGCTGGTCACGTCGGCCGGCCGGGCGACGATTTTGGCCGGCAAGTTGCTCGCTCGCCTGGCGCTGGGCCTTGTGCAGATGACGCTTTTGCTGGGCGGCGGCGCCTTGATCTTCAACGTGGGGTGGGGCGAGAATCCGGTGGGCACCGCGATAGTTTCCGGTGCCTTTGCCCTGGCGACGGTGGGGCTGGGCATGCTGGTGGCGACCTTCGTTCGCACGCGCGGGCAGGCCAGCAGCGTCGTCGTGGGTATGTCCATGGCGATGGCGGCCTTGGGCGGTGCGTGGTACCCACTGGAGGTCACCCCGCCGCTCTACCGCCAGATCGTGAAGCTCCTGCCCTCCACCTGGGCCATGCAGGCTTACACGGATCTGCTGGCGCGTGGCGCGACCACACAGGAGGTGCTTCCCTATGTCGCCGTGCTTTTGGGCTTCGCCGGGGTTTTTATCGCGCTCGGCGTCTGGCGTTTCCGCCGATATGAGTGATCGATTTTGCTCTTTGCTCATCTTGGTATAGCATAAGCATGTAATTATCCAGGAGGTGTCTCATCGCAGATAAAGCCACGATTCGAGAGCTTTTCAAGACCGCCATCGCTGCGGAACGGGGCGCGGAGGCCCTCTATCGCCAGCTGGCTGTAAAGTTCTCCCACCGCCCGGAGATTGCCGGGTTCTGGGAAGCCTACGCAAACGCCGAGGTGGGCCACGCGCAGGCGCTGCAGAATCTTCAAGATCAACTTTCAGCGGAAAAACTGTCGGAGCTGACCGATGTTGGTATGATGAATGCTGCCCGTTGTTCTCTACAAGCAGGGCAGGAAGTTACAGCAACAGAGATCACAGATCTGCAGATGGCGTACGAGTTGGCCAGTGAACTGGAAAGCGGAGAGACGAACGCCATGTTTGAATTCCTGATCACTCATTTCTCTCAGGATAAGAAAACGCAGGTCTTCTTGCGCTCACAGTTGAGAGATCACGTCGCCAAATTGATGTTGGAGTTTCCAGAGAGATTCGGGGAAGCTGTGCTGCGGAAGGAGATCAAGGCCATATCTTCCTGACACGTGTCCCAGATAGATCGGGCGCGGCCTTTGGATCGACCAAAGCCTTGTTACGACCGGATTGTGTCCCTCACAATCCGGTCGCTGGTTTTGAAAATTGGCTCCTTCAGGAATTTGGCCTATACTAAGTACGTTCGTAAAAGTTTCTTTACGTTGGCCTTATTCACCCTCCGCTCCCCGTCCCCGTCTCGGGGACGGGTAACCGCGAACCTCTCGGCCTCAGGGAAACCGCCCCCCGAGACGGGGGCTCCGAGCATGGTTAACATACTTTTTCTGGCCTACTTAGCTCAAAGTTGAGTGCGAACTACGATATAAGTTCGATAGTCATATTGCTTCACGTCCCAACTACAGAAAGATGCTATGCATGGCTGATAACATAGATAAAACTAAAGCAGAACTCCTGGCAGAATTAAACACGCTTCGTAAGAAGAATGCTGCACTTCGAGAACAATGTACGAGTTTAGAACGACAACTTCGGCAAGCCCTGACCAACGAACAAGACCCTCCCACCCTTATCCAACCTGATGAGCAGTCCCCTGTCCAGACACACAATTTCGAGCAATTGGAAATCCTCAGCCAGATCGCACAGCAAATGAAAGATGCCGTTATCCTGACAGATGCCGATGATGAATCGCGGATTCGGTATGTCAATGATGCTTTCACTGAGCTCTACGGCTACGAGAAAGAGGAAGTCCTTGGAAAACCCTCGTGGATCCTCTTTGCGGGCGATACCAAAGACAAGCAGCATCTTCAACAACAGCGGAAGGAACACATCTCCCAAGAAAACGAAGCCCGCGTTATCTACCAGGATCTTCACAAGGATGGTACCCTTTTCTGGGTTGCCAACACCCTGAGCGTCGTGCAGGTAAACGATACATACTACGACCTGGGCATTGTCCGGGATATCAGCGTCCGAAAACAGACCGAAGAGATACTACAGCGTCGCACTGCCGAATTGGAGGCATTGCGCCAGCTCGGCATGGGGCTCACGGCGGAGCTGGAGTTGGACACGTTACTGCACACCATCGTAGCGCGTGCCGTCGAGCTCATCGGGGGTCGCGCCGGCCTGATAGGACTTTACGATCCCGAACGTGAGATCCTGAAGTGGGATACCGTCATTGGAGATGCCACCGTGCCTTACACCACCAAACCCGAGGAGGGCGTCGCCGGGCAGATCTGGATGACCCGTGAACCGCTCATCTTGGACAACTACGATGACTGGGACAAGCAGATTCCAGAGCTTGAGCAACGTCCTATCACGGCCGTCGTTGGGGTTCCCATCACCTGGGGAGACACATTCCTGGGCGTATTGGAAGTAGAGGGCTGGTCACCCGGCGCGTACGATCAAGCCGACGCAGAGCTCCTCACCCTGTTTGGTAACCAGGTAGCCATCGCGTTGCACAACGCGCAGCTCTTCCAAGCAGAACGGAAGCAGCGCGAAATGTCCAAAGCGTTGGCCAGCGCGGCCCTGGCCGTAAACACAGCCCTGAATCTAGATCAGATTTTGGATCGTATCCTGGAGCAGGTCGCGCGGGTGGTCAAGGGCGACGCCTGCAACATCATGTTCCTGGAGAGCGACAACCATCTGCGGGTTCTGCGATCCAGAGGATACGAAGCACTTGGACTAAAGGAACATATTACCGGCTTCCAGATACCCGTAGACAAGTCCGTAGCTTTCGGGGAGATGATGGAAAGCAATAAGCCCGTCGTCTTCGCGGATGTCACGACACTTCCCGGTTGGGTACAGGTTTCCGAACAGAAGTATCTACGATCTTACGTTGCGGCTCCCATCCAGATCGGTGATGAGGTTATCGGCTTCCTAAACGTGGACAGCGTGCGGAAAGAACAATTCGACGAGGAGGATGCTCAACGCTTACAGGCCTTTGCCAACCACGTCTCTGTGGCTATTGAACACGCGCGCCTGTTCCAGGCCGAGCGGGAGCAGCGAAAGATGGCAGAAGCGTTGGCCGAGGCCACGTTCGCCGTGAGCGGCACGCTAGATTTCGAGCAGGTTCTGGATCGCATCCTGGAAAAGATTGCGCAAGTGCTCAGCGGCAGCGCTTTCAACATTATGCTGGTTGAAGATGGCGTCGCGCATGTCACCCGCTGGCGAGGCTATGAACGTTTTGGCACAGAAACGTTCGTCGTAAACGTCGAGTTTCCGGTGGCGGAGGTGCGGAACCTTCAGGAGATGCAGGCCACGGGCAAACCGGTGGTCATCCGTGATACGCGCGACTACGAGAGATGGGCGGTGCCCTCTGCTCAACCCTGGCTACGATCTTATGTCGGTGCACCCATCCAGATCGAAGAAGAGACTGTGGGTTACCTGAACGTGGACAGCGCCCATCCCAACCATTTCAGCGAGGAAGATGCGCGCCATCTGCAGGTCTTCGCCAACTACGTCGCGACGGCGATCAATAACGCCCGCCTGTTTGATGAAACGCAGCGTCGCGTGGCCGAACTGGAAGCCCTCCAGCGCGTCGTCCTGCGTCTCACCTCGTCGTTGGAACTATCCGATGTCCTGGATACCGTGGCGGAGAGCGTGCTTTCTATCACCCATGCCAACGATTGTCACATCTTCCTTTACGATGAAGAGACCGGGACGTTCACCTTTGGTGCTGCCCTCTGGGCGGGTGGCAGCCGCATCCCGTTTGTGAGCCAACCACGGGCCGATGGCCTGACCGCCACCGTTGTCAAGAAAGGTGAGCCCTTGGTGATCAACGAGGTCCAGAAACATCCTCTTTACAGAACAGAAAAAGCCCTTTCCTGGGGCCTGGAGTCAATCGCGGGATTTCCTCTTAAGTGGCGAGATCGGGTCTTGGGTGCGTTGACCGTGGCCTTTCTGGAATCTCACACCTTTACCAAAGCAGAGATCCGTGTGCTGGGCCTGCTGGCCGATCACGTCGCCATCGCCATTGAAAATGCACAACTGCACCGTCAGGTCGTAGATCATGCTACAGGTCTGGAGGAGCGCGTAGCGGAACGCACCCAACAGCTCCAAACCCAGTACGCGCGCATTCAAGCCATCCTCAACAATACCAGCGATGGCCTGGTGGTGACGGATAAAGCAGGAGAGATCCTGCATGCCAACCCGGTGGCCCGACACTTGTTCAACAAAGCGCTTCCGCCCGAGGAAGCGTCACGTCTCCGTCACATCATCCAAAGCCTGGGCAAGCAGGCCGACCAACACCCGGAACAGGTGCTGGAGATCAAAGGATTGGATCTTCAGCTCAAAGCGGCGCCTATCCTTGAGGGGGACCCCGGTGGTGCAGCCGTCGTCAACATTCACGATGTTACCCACCTGAATGCGATGCATCGCATGCGAGCGCAGTTCATCACCAACGTCTCCCACGAACTGCGTACACCGGCTACGACCATCAAACTCTACGCGGATTTGTTGCGAGAAGCGCCGCCGGAGAAATGGGACACGTATCTCGACGCCCTGATCACCGAGGCCCAACAACAGGCGAAATTAGTCGAGAACATTCTGCACATCTCACGTATCGACGCCGGTCGGCTCGCCATCAAGCCGGCACCGGCATCTCTGAACGAACTCACAAAGAAGGTCATCGCCCGACACCGTGTCCTGGCGCAGCAAGACCAACTGTCCTTAACTTACCGTCCTTCTCCAGACAATCCCACCGTGCTGATGGACAGCGACAACTTCGAACTGGTGATCAACAATTTGCTACGGAATGCTATCCAGTATACCCCAGAGGGCGGACGCGTGACGGTGACCATTGATAGAGTCGAACACGGAGAGCGCAGTTGGGCAACCTTAACCGTCGCTGATACCGGCATCGGCATCCCAGAAGAGGAGTTGCCCTACGTCTTTGATCGCTTCTTCCGGGGCGCGCTGCCCCAGGATCTCCAAATCTCAGGCACGGGACTGGGCCTGGCGATTGTCCAGCAACTCGTCGAACTCCACGGAGGGCTCATCACCGTCGAGAGCGAAGCGGACGAGGGCACCACCTTCACAGTCTGGATACCCCTCGCCGGGGCCGACAGATAGATGCGCATGCTTGACTCACCTGAAATAACTAGCAGAAATCGGATTTTTCTACGACTTGATACTATATGTGGGTTTCTCGTGACCGAAATTACTAGATGTGGGGTATGGCCACCTAAAAATCCGATTTCTTGGACCTTTTTTCAGGTGAGTCATGCTTGAGTTGCCAGTAGGATCTTATCATTCTCGCTGCGAGGAGATCGCTAGATCCCCGTTAGCGGCCCAAAAAGCCCTTCACATACGTGGTTTTGGCAATACACTTCAAGCAAGGATAGAAGTGTAGCGAGAATGATAAGTCTGAGTTGCCAGTCACTCTTCTTACATTATAATCAGAAGTAAGTACCCTGGAGCAAGCCGGATAGTCACTCTTTAGCAAAAATTTAACCTGATCAAAGTAGTGAACCGATATGAACGTGCTTCGAGAAGCCCTTGCTTTGCTGACACAACCGCCGGGTGACCTGGTCTATTTCCTAGTCACACTATTTGCGCTGCAGCAAGCCCTACTTCCTGCCCTGACGGCTTATCGCCGGTCAGAGCAGGCTCCGACCGCGAAACGGTGGCTTTGGGCCATCGGCGGTCTTTTGGTGAGCCGCGTCGTGTTGATCGTCATCGGATTGCTTGGCAGTGCAGGTGTCCTAGATCCGGCTGCGACTTTTCCTCCCTTGGAGCGTGCACTGGAGGCCGCCAGTGTGGCATTGATCGTTTGGGCCATGCTGGAGGATCGAGGTGCACGCTGGCAAACCTGGCTGCTGGGTATCCTGCTGATCGCCACAGTGGGATTCTACGTTTACTCGAGCCAAGTCTGGCTGTACAGCTACGCGGCAAAAGGGATCTACAATGGATCAGAAGAAGAGCTGATCTGGGAAATGGCGGCCCTCATCTTACTGGGCATCGGCCTGTTAAGCCAACTACTGCTGCATACCCGGGAGTGGGAGTGGGCCAGTGGCGTGCTTATTTTCTGGACTTTGGGCCACGTCGCGCAGATTACCTGGCCCACCGTTTCGCTCTATTTCTCCGATTGGGAACGCCTGAGCGCGCTGATTGTCTTTCCGATGTTGGCCGTTTACTTACACAGACGATTAACCGTTGCCCCCATCCCATCCTCTCCTTCCGTGGCGGAGACAACGGTCCAACTTCCAACCACGTTGGACTTCTCCGCGCTACAGAACTTGTTGGAAGGTGTTGAAACTGCCCGTGAACTCGAACCTTCGCTGCTCATCGCCTCCTCACAACTGGCCGAATTGCTGGAGGCCGAGGTTTGTGCCATCGCGCTAACAGAAAACGTCGACGTGCCCAGCCTGCGCGTCGTAGCTACTCACCCGCCCACCGGCGATCTGGACCAGCCTATACTCAATCTGACAGGATTTGACACACTGGGCACCGCCTGGATGGAATCCGAACCCCGTACCATTCCGAGCGGTCAATATCCCTGGCTGACAAAGCTGTATCACCTCATCGGATTCGACATCATAGGGCCCCTCTTAGTTTTGCCCATGCGCGTCAATAAGAAACGTACTGGCCTGATGCTCCTGGGGCGCCCAGAAAGTCAGCCACCCTGGCCTGACACGATGGTGGAAGCAGCTCGCTTAACTGCCCTGCTGCTGGCCGGCAGCATTGATCGGGTGCAGCGACGCGGCGGCTCTATCTTCAGCTTGCGGCAGCAAGAAGGCTACGTTCTAGAAGATTTGGCTAACGCACAATCGGAGATTGCTGCTCTTAAGAAGCACATCTCCTCACTGAAAGATGATCTTGAGACGCGAAATCGTAGTATGGCCCGGTTGCGCCAGGAGCTGGAACAACGCTCTGCACACGTCAGCGAGACGGAACTGAAAGTCTGGCAAAACGAGATTCAGGAACTGGCCCAAGAACGAGATGACCTCATTCAGGAACGCAACTCCTTGGGCAAAGAACTTGCCAAGTCCAAGTCACGCTTTGACTTATTGAAGCAGAAGTATACTCGACTCCAAAGGCAATTGAAAGAAGCGCGGGAAGTACAGGTGGAGCTGACCGCCGACAAAAATAACGGCACAGGTCTGGCGGTCGGCTTGTTGGTCGTCGATGAGGATGGCACCATCCGCATGGCCGACGCGCTGGCGCGCCGGTTGTTAGCATTGCCTGAAGGCGAGGTGGTAGGACTTCCTGTGGATGGTGTCTACTCCAATCCGGCCTGGGCACAGACCATCGACACGCTGCTCACGTCAGACCCGACCGCACCGCAACGTGCTCATCTCACGTTAGACCTTCGCGATCATACCGTAGAGGCCGATCTCGTGCAGCTCACCGGACGGGATGGTCACTTGGATGGGCTAGTAGTCACCCTGAAAACTGAGGAGAGTTTGGCAGAAAAGCAAGAAGCCCTGATTGGGCTAGTTAACGAGTTCCGCACCCCCATGACGTCCATCTCCGGCTATGCCGATTTACTGATAGGTGAGCAAGCCGGGATTCTCACCGAGATGCAACGTCAATTCTTGGAGCGGGTGAAAGCCAGCGTCGAGCAGATGCAGCAGCAGCTCAATGACTTGATCCGTCTTACCTCGCCCGATGCCCGGCGCGTGGATCTGGCACCGCAACCCATTGACCTCATCGAGATCATCGAGCAAGCCATCATGGGCTTATCGGCTCGTTTCCGCGAGCGCCGCTTGACCGTCCAGCTCGATTTACCTCCCAAATTACCACCGGTACAAGCAGACCGCGACAGCCTCTACCAGATCATGCTGCGGCTGCTCTCCAACGCGGCGCTTTGCTCCGAGGAAGGCTCTGGGATCATCGTAAGTGCTGCGCTGAGAGAAAACAATGGGGACGATGTTCCTGCGTTTATTCGGATCTCCGTCATCGACACCGGCGGCGGCATCGCGCCCGACGATCTTTCCAAAGTGTTCCGACGCTTCTTCCGCGCACACCAACCTCTCATCGAAGGGATGGGCGAACGCGGCATCGGCATGGCCATCGCCAAGGCCCTGGTCGAAGCCAACGGGGGGCGCATCTGGGTGGACACGGAACCGGGCGTGGGCAGCACCTTCAGTTTCGTACTTCCGGCTTACATGGAGGAAGAAACTAAAGCCACCGCCGCGAACGCCTAAGCAAGCTCCGCTCAACCAAAAATCGGATGCCTACGCGGCATCCGATTTTTTATAGCGATTAACGAGCGTGGCAGCCATCTACTCTGAAAATGGTTCGGCGGTCTGTTCTTCGAGTCTTCAATTATCACCGGATGCAAAGAGATACAACGGATGAAGCGAATTAACCAAAAATATCCCTTTAGTATTCTGAGAGGTGCGACGCACTTAGGGATGCAAAGGCTACTGAATCCTTATGAACGTCGCAAGAAGCCTATGGATATCATGGACTTAAATGCGAAAGTGCGTTGCACCTGCAGGGAGTCCGACATCCCTTTCGGAAAACATATTTCTTATGCTGCCGTCTCACGGGTATTGGGCGGTGCCCGCTGAAGTCGCGGATCTAGCGATCCGCTCGAAGCAACGTGAAGTGATGTTAAGTCACTCAGGGGAGCTTTGACTCAAATGTGGGATGGCAAGTTCAGACAATTAGTATTCTGAATTTGTCGGCGGACTCCCTGACCTGTCGTCTGCTCATAAAGCTAAACGCTTACAACCAAAAATCCATTAAATCCGCTTGATCCGTTGATTTAGCCCTTTTTGTCAGGGGTGTGCCGAAGATTAGCGAGACCTCCTTCAAAGACGGAGCACCCCCTCAGCCACCACCACGGCTTGTCCCACCAGCTGAACCCGTTCGTTTGGCAGCACGCGAACCCGCACCTCACCGCCGCGCTTGGAGGCCTGGTAAGCGAAGAGTTCCGTCTTGCCCAAACGCTCGGCCCAATACGGTCCCAGCACCGTGTGCGCCGAGCCGGTGACCGGATCTTCGTTGATTCCCACACCGGGGGCGAAGTACCGGGACACAAAGTCGTAGGGCGGCACTCCGGCAGCGGTCACGATGGGACCGTGCACGTCGGCGACGTCCGTGACCTCCGCCAGCTCCGCGAAATCCGGCTTCAACCCGCGTAGCAGCGCAGCCGTCTCCAGGTGAACCAGCAGATTTTGTGTCTTGCGCGCGTAGACCACGTTCTCGACAGCGTCTTTCCCGACGCCCAGCGCATCCAACAAGCCCACCGGCAGCTCGCGAGCGCGCACCACGTCGGCAGGGAAATCCAGCGCGATGCCCTGCTCCGTCGCCTGGGCCATCAGCGCACCGCTGCGCGTCTCAAAGCGGATCTCCTCGGCCCGCACCCCCAACTCGCGAAAGAGCACGGCCGCCGTCGCCAGCGTGGCGTGACCGCAGAGACGCACCTCCGTCGTCGGTGTGAACCAGCGCAACGAAAACGTCTGCACAGCGGGCCACGCTTGGTCATCTAACGGGTGGACAAAAGCCGTCTCCGATAGATTCATCTCGGCGGCGATGGCCTGCAGCGTTCGCTTGTTGAGCGGCTGCGTCGCCAGGCAGACGACCGCCGGATTACCTCCGAAGGCCTGATCCGTGAAAGCATCAACCTGATAAAAAGAGAGCGTTGTCGTTTCCATAACGTGTCCTTTCGATGTTTCTATGATGAGGCCCGCGTCAACAGTGCCACGGTCTCAACGTGATAGGTTTGCGGAAAGAGATCGACCGGCTGCACCCATGCCAGCGTGTATCCCTTCTTCACCAGGCGGCGTGCGTCGCGGGCGAAGGTGGCCAAATCGCAAGAGACGTAGACGATGCGCTCCGGCGCGCGAGCCGCAAGACCATCGAGCACCTCCTTTTCGACGCCGGCCCGAGGCGGATCCAGCACGACGGCGTCCAACTCTTCTTCAATTTCGGGCAGTGCATACTCGACCTGACCCTCGAGCAGCGTGACGTTCTCCGCGTCCGCCAGATTGTACACGGCGTCGTCGATGGCGTCGGGATTGAGCTCGATGCCGACAACGAGACTCGCCTGCTCCGCGAGAAAAGCCGTGAAAAGTCCCACCCCGCAGTAGGCGTCCAGCACCACCTCGTCGCCCTGTGGAGCCAGCGCGTCGAGCACCAGATCCACCAATCGGCCCGCCTGCACGCTATTGACTTGGAAAAAGCTCGTCGCTGAAATCCGGAACTCGCGCCCGTGCACCACGTCGTTAATGTAGTCGAGCCCGACCAACGGCGTCGGGGTGGTATCGTGGCGTACCTGCACAATCGAGAGCGGAAAATCGACCTTGAGCGAGGGCGGTTCCTCATCGTACGTCTGTAGCACGACCATCAGATCGCCGGTGGCGGTGCCCACGCGCAGTTCCATCTTCTCGACGTTGGGATGCTTCATGCGCAGGGAGCGGTAGAGCTGGCCGAGCAGCGGATGCACGATCAGACAATCCCCCACGGGATAGACGTCGTTGCTGCCCGCCGAGAGAAAGCCAGGGTGCCCCTCCTCCGTGGTACGGAAGAGCGCGCGGTTCCGGTAGTCCCAGCCGGTGTCGTCGGGAATCGGCTCTAGCACGGGCGGATCATCGAAGCGACCGATGCGTTCCAGCTGATCCACTACGACCCGCCCCTTGATCTGTACCTGGGTGGGATACGCGATGTGCTGGAGCTGGCAGCCGCCGCACTTATCTGGTCCAAAGTAGGGACAGGGTGGCTCCCCGCGTGCCGGCGCCGGCTCCAAAACTTCGACCAGGCGCGCGTGCGCGTAGCGCTTGTGATCCTCGACGATTTCCACCCGCACGCGCTCACCGGGCATGGTGTAAGGGACGAAAATCGCGCGTCCCTCGTGTCGTCCAATCGCGTCCCCGCCGTGTGCCATAGCAAACAACGTCATCTCAAAGGTTTCGCCCATCATGCCCTCCCCATCGTTTAGATTGCCCTCGCTGAATCGTTCACACGTGTGTGCGACGTGGCGTTTGCCACGTCCTCTATTTTACCACGTCATCGGACTGTGGATATGGTACCATCCAGCAATATCAGGAGTTTATCATCTTCTACTCCGATATGCATCACGTAAATCACACCTCTGTGTATTTGATAGTCGATCAAATTATTGTGTAAGGGTAGAGCGTGGCAAAGTAGTTGATCGTGTTAAAATAGGGACGTTCATTATGGGCAAGAAAGACTATGAAAACAACACGTCGTGATCGAATTCTTTGGTTGGTATGCTTATTGATACCCTCCCTCATCGCGTATTTTTGGGGGTTCAATCTCTCAGACGGAGCTTATCTGAACATGCTGCGTGCACGAGAGCTGAGCGAAGGCATATCATTCATATCGATACTACGGGCACCGTCCACCTCCTCGCACACGACCTCTTTGTACCCGTATCTGTTGGCAGCTCTAGATAAAATAAGACTTCCCTTACACTTGATAAGTGCAGTCCTTAGTTCGATGAGCTGGGGAGCCATCGCATTTATCCTCTATCAAGTCAGCAGAAGATGGATAAGTGCGCCCTTTACCGTCGTGATGGTAGGGCTCGTGTTGATTAGCCCACTCTTCTTAGAACTTATTGGGAGCGGCCTGAGCTTAGCGTTACTCTGTGGTTGGATGAGCGTAGCTTCCTTGATGGAGAAACGATGGCGCTTGCATCTGCTCACTTTGCTCCTGCTCTTGGCTTTTCAGATCGATATCGGGACCTTGTTCTTTGTCATCCTGCTGTTTGGCTTATACAGCCGTGTACGACAGAAGATACTGGGGCAAATCCTCATCATCTCAGGAATTGTCCTCTTTGCCGGATGGGGTCTAAGTAATGGCGACGTTAACCCTGGTTTTCTGAGAGCAGGCTTATGGTCATCCATCACCGGGCTGACCTCAATAGAAGCTGACGTGCTCCTGTTGCTGCTACCTCTAATAGTGTGGGGATTCGTGAAATCTCCCATCAAGATACAGATAATGTGGGGTGGCATGTTCATGCTGTCCCTGCTGACTGAAACCGCCTTCGCCCAGTCCTTGGTACTTCTCTGCATCCCTCTATTTTTAGCAACCGGAAGTTCGGCGGCGATACACTGGGCCGGTGAACAAAACCTGGTGCGACTGGACACACGCTCACTGCAGATAGCCTGGTTGGTGCTCATCGGGCTCCCTTCTATGCTATTGCAGAGTCTAGCGCTCTTACGGAGCTACTCTTATCATTCAAATCCATCCTACCCATTAGAGCAATGTGCAGCCGGATGGGTGAGGAGACATGCAAAGGCCTCAGATACCTTTCTCACCTCAGCACGGGGAGCCTATCTAGCCGCGCGTCCTGCTTGGATTTGGTCGGGCGAAGATGTTTCACAATCTGACCTTGCAGAGATCATCCGTGTGCTGCAACGAAGTTCTCCCATGTATTGCATTTCAACGAATACCCTGGGATGGGATTTGCTCATTGAAACGACGTGGTTCAAAGAGACCTACCATCTTGTGCGTACATTCTCAACATCAAGACAGGTTAACAGCATCACGTTATGGGAACAGCGACATCCCGAATTTCATCGCGGTTCCCTTACAGATGTCTCTTATCCTCTGCCACAGTCGATGGAACTGCGAGGCTATCGTTTTCACCCACGCCGTTTGCACCCAGGCAATCCACTCCATGCCGAACTCTTGTTATATGCCACCGATCCGTTAACCCAAGCCATACGACCGGTCATAGAAATCTACTCTCCCGTTGATGGGGTCAATTTCGGACAGCGTGAAGCTTTTGTCACCCCAAATACGCTGGAGCGTTTCTGGTGGCGAGATGGTAATTTCCTCGCACAATCATATGTCTTGACGCCTTCAGCTCATATACCGACGGGAGTGTTTCAACTGGATCTCCTGGTTGAGGGGACTCGCCTCACTTTGGGAGACGTAGTTGTCCCCTGGACAGGATATCTTTCTGATGTTCAACCCGTGACTGCTACACTGGCAGGAGAGATACGTCTGTTAGGTTACAAAGCACCGAGTCGGTTGACGAATGTGTATCCTGTAACGTTATATTGGAAAGCTGAGCACATCCCCACCGAAGATTACAAAGTGTTTGTGCATCTTCTGGATGTAAAAGGTAATCTCGTCACGAATCACGATGGTGTGCCCGCCGAAGGACGCTATCCAACAACGGCTTGGCGATCTGGTGATACGATTAAGGACACGCACGTGCTCACTGTGCCACCGGATATTCAAAGCGGTCTTTATCGATTACAAGTGGGGATGTACCGTTGGCCTAGTTTGGAACGCCTGGAAGTTAGAGAGAACCAGGGGGAACTGTCGCCGTCTCGCACCATTTTCCTACAGTACGTAGAAAAGCCCTAGACTCAAAGAGTCTTGATCATTCCATTGACGTACTTTGAATTGCGTCCGCGCCTCAAAGGAAAGTAACGCATCACATCCTCAAGCCGTTGCCATTGATCCATAGGGGCCTTTATCTCAACGACAAACCTATCTTCTGAAGTAAGCGGGTGTTCAAGGTTGGGGGATGTGGTGTGTCGTTGGTCATAAGCGTTCTGATTGTAATCCAAGGTAACACGGATCTGCCCATCATAGGTAGCATAATACTCGCGCCGATAGTGGTTAATGAGCGTGGGCTGAACAGTTTCCTGAAGCCAGATCCGGCCATTGACAGGCAGCCACGCCCGAATCTGCGCCAGCAATGTGTCCCACGTCTGTGTCAGCCGCACATCACTACTCAGTGTCATACGCTCCTTATAACCCAACATGTTCCTCTTATGCTTGAGTTCTAAGAGCGGTCGTTGGGCCCTCGTGCCTAACTGGCCATACCAACGCAGTCGGACCTTGGTTCGTTGTGAATGTCCACCAAGATTGGCATTCAGACAAGCAAGACCAGACGTATCCAAATAGAGGCTGTTGACCCAGCGCGACGGATAGGGAGCAATAAAACCGGCTGGATGTAGTCGAATCCAAGTCCGCGCCTCCGAAAGCAGATGCGAGGCACCCAAGGTCTTTAATTCGTAGCGCCAATCTTGCTTCATGGGAATCGAGTGGATATGTTACTCATAACTCGAGTGCGCTGCATTTCTGTTGCTCCTAGAATCCGAGTGATGATATGAAGGTCAGGTGGTTGGTTGAAATCTATATCGGGGTCTTCTTCAGGCAGAGCGCTGAGGGGAATAGCGATGACCAGATACGTGGGCGTGGTTTGTCTCTCAGTACTGCGACCACGCAGGACAACACGACCAGGTGATACAGTCAAGAGCGCAGGAGATGTATCAAGCCAGGTTGAGGCAATCGGGAGTACGGTAGCTCCGTTGATGTCTACCTCAACCAATTCTATGGGAAGCTGAAGCGCGTTGGCAACACGCAGACGAAGCACATCGTAGGGAGGCTCCGCCGTGTCCAGATAAGCGAAAATGGGTTGCATCGGCCGCAGAGAACGCCGCATCTGATCCTGACGTTCTCTCAAGGTGTCCCAGGGTGCAGTGGCCTTTATACCTTCAGCACGCAACATGTCAGATTGTTCGGGCCAGGCCTCAGCCATAACGACCTCCAACCGATCCACATAAGCGGGTTCACTCAGGCGTAACGCCTCTCGAACGTAAGCAGCCTGGATAACAGAAGAGTCATAGGTTGTCACCAACGGGAGGCGATTGGAAGAGCCAAGCGCATTCGAGTTAAAACCAATGGGCACAAAGCGCCCACTCTCTAGATCGAGATTATAATGCACGTTCGCAATCTTGAGTCCTTCAGTTGCGCCCCATAGATCGACCAATGCAAGAAAACGTCCGTACCACTCTGCATCGAACACATCTTCGGCCGGCCGCCGGGAAATCTGGAATTCATACAACCGAGCAAGTGCCCTCGCATATTGTAGATTTGTCTCAGCGTCCTGATCCAAAACGGTATCTGCCAGAGTCGCGATCTGAACCTGGCGAATATCATAGGCCGAGTGAGCTGCTACGGGATCGGCATAAGCGGCCTCGACGTTTCCATCAAAATGGGCGATGAACTCCCAGAGAGAATCTGTCTCAAAAGCTACCGTGAGGTCGCTAGAAGCGTCCACCAGACCAAACCCTTCTTGTAGGGTGTAGACACCTCGATCATCACCGTTGAACATCAGACGTACAAAGCTGTACCTCGCCGCTTGAAAACCTTCTTGACGTAGATGTTGTACAAAGGCCCATTGGTTGAGCGCGTGGTTATCCGCCGGGTCTTGAAGATAAGCGTGATGCAATCCAAAGAGCGGTCGAGAAAGATCTGTGGTCCTCAGCTCAAAATTCCATTTTTCATCAGGGCCAAGATGTCGAGTGGGACCTTCCATCAAGCGGATCTCAGCAGGCATACGCTGACCAGAGACGGTAATCTCACAGGGTATGAAACCCGTACGTTCATGCTGTACTACGCCCTTTTCGAGCGCAGCTGCGCGTTGCGCCAGCAGCATCTGATAATTCTCAAAGGCCATGTCGATGCGTAGGTGAGGTAGCGTTCCTGGAGACTTAAGGGATTGCTGAACACGTGAGAATAAGCTCGCAGGCAACCCAGCAACATCCAGGAGGTCCACCTGTTGTCCTACATAAAGTCCCAATGCAAAAAGCAGGATCAGTACAGCCCCGCGCAGAGGTGCATGTGTTGACTCTGCTGGCTTGGGACGCGGCGAGTGTTTTAACTTCATAATTCAGCCAGACAGCAGATTGTCTTGTTCTACAAAGGTACAATCACATCCGGGCACCTGCTCGTGCAAAGTGCGCATCAGAAGATCTAGAGTCTGCGCATCAGGACATAGAATCAGGTATGCTGCGTGGAATACTCCATCATCCTGATCCAGCCGTCGCACATTCACATCCTTAACGTGCTCAAGCAAGATAGCATTGATGTCAGCAAAGACACGCTCGCCTTGTGGAGCAGAAATATCGACGAAAAAATTGGTACTTAGTGAGTGCGTCGTCAGGTGGTTGCGTATAAGTAGATATGCAAACATGATCAGAAGAGCTACAATAGTAGGCAGGCGTTGGTCAGCACCCAACCCCAGACCGGCAGCGATAGCAATGAAGAGATAGACGAGCTCTTCGGGTTCTTTGATCGCCGTCCGAAAGCGGACAATAGAGAGCGCACCTACCAATCCCAACGAGAGAGCCAGGGAAGATTTCACCACCGAGATAATCAACACCGTGACCATCGATAGCACCGGTAAGATGCGAGCTAAACGTTGGCGGTTGGAGAACGTTTGGCCGTAGCGCTCATAGGCCCAGGCGATCATTGATCCCAACAGAATGCTGATAATAAGATTAATAGCCAACGTAACTAATGAAAGCGGCGCTGGCGTTGACAGATTGAGTAAATTGTCCATCCTCTATCTCCTTTCTAACGGCAAGAAAATCTCCTCATCGCGCGGACACCGGCGTGCTGTGGTTATTCCAGCCTGCAATACGTCAGGTGAGAGCCGAGATGAGGCCGAACCACGTATCGTCACAAAGTCAACAACATCATCCATGAACTCCGAAGAGAGATCAAAGGCAAGAAGCATCAAGTTGTCATGTTCTCCTATCCAAAATCCTGGATCGGTTTGCGTATCCAGAAAGTCATTCTCCACATAAAAGGTCATCTTGTAATCCCAAGTTGTCAAATCGTCAAGAACCTGAGCCTCGTTGGTCGAAAAGTCAACACGAATTTGAGTGCCTGAAGGTATATGGGCTAACGCCGGATGATGAGGGAAACAGAGAGAGCCCTCATCGGTAGCCGTTAAGGTATCATTGTCCGTGATGCACCAACCTCGCAAATCAACCCCACCTTGGCGGGCAACCTGTAACTCAAGCCAACGGTTTGCCGATTCAATATGACATGTCGTGAAACGAACATCGTTGACATGGACGGCGTCTGGAGATAGCGGCACGAATTGTGGCGTCAATGTCAGATTCTCCTGCATCGAGAGGGCAATCGTCGGACTGTTTCCAATCTCAGGCGAAGCCCATCCAGCAAAGCGGTATCCAGCAGCGGGAACCGCCGTAATCTCCAGGGGCACTCCCTTGAAGTGTCGCCCTTCATACGGCAGCTCGTCCAAGACACGTCCATTGAAAGCTAGGGTACCATGGCCTACGGATGGAGCGTCCACTACTAACTCTGCACTTCCATCAAGTGCAAAGGCTTCAATCATGTGCTGACGAACGTAAGCGGGCCGAGCAGATACATACTGCTTGAGTTTGACAATATTGGCATGCCAATTATCTGGAGTTGACCAGCGCATGATTTCGTAATGTATATCCCTCTTAAGTGCTGAAGACATTGTATCGACACGTGAACGAATCCTTTTTGGCTTAAAGGGGTCGTTCAAGAATTCATCCGCCCTGGAAAGAAACCGATCCAGGAAATCCGAGTTTTCCAATAGCGCGTGAAAAAGCAACAAATCCTTCCCTTGTGTCTTAGGATTCTCTGATTTCAGAAGCGTCTGGAGGATATTGACCTCTGCCTGAGCCCGGTTTGGATTCAACCCAAAGCTATAATCATTGTCCCAAATCGCCCACTGCCAGCGTCCCCACGGCGTCTTGGGCCGAAACTGATAAACGTTTTGGTGCGGCCAGTCGACGTTCCCCGAACAGATCTGGAGGAGATAATAATCAATGAAGTTGTCAATATCCACCTGCGTCTGGACATATTGATAGTTGGCATCCAAAGCCAGGTCATGGTCCTTCACAAATGTCATGAGATGATCCCAGTGCTGGCGATCCCCTTGTATGATGTCTCGGGCATGCACGTGTTCAGGCGCTTTGAGAAAATCCGATGATATGATACCATAGTGATCTGACAGCCAATCCTCGTCGGGGCGTTCATGTAGTTGATAAACTCCCCAGGGTTCGCCGTTGATAAACAACAAGATCGGTCGGCTATGGGTGGCATAAACGCCCAAGTCGAGAGCTATATCGGCGACCAGCTCGCTTCGCATCAGCGTCCAATTCCATTTAGGAAGAAAAGCATAATCCTGGCCTCCATTGCGAAGAACAAGACGGTTGAAAGAATGGACTTCACTCTTTGGGAAAAGAGGATAGTCGAGTCGACCCGTACCGTAAGCTTGTCGGAAATAGAGGCGAAAGGCCTTTTTCTCGAAATCTCGACTGCGATTCCCATGAATCCGAATTCCAGCCGATGCATGAAAACCCCTGTCACGGTCTTCATCCATATACGTGATGTGCACGGACCGTTCCCAATCTTCACCCCGTTGATAAGGATTAACGTAAATGCCTCGCTCCCTATCCCATAGGTCTGCCGGCTCCATGATCAACGACATGACAGGCAAAGAAGCGGGTAGCCCCATGATGTACGATGCGCTCACTATAGGCCCGACCGGTTTCTCAGCCTGATAAGCCTGTGCACGTATTACATAAATGGCCGGTGGCGTAGCACTTAACAAAAGCGGAGACTCATAACGCCTGCCCGCTTCCGGTGTTGGCAAACTCCCGTTGGTGGTAAAGAAAATGATGGCATCAGCATCAGGCACCTTGATTTCCAAGTGAAGCGATTCATGGTAATATCCACCGCTGTCCGAAAACACCGGTTTCAAATCCCTCTGGCCCTCCAAAGCATCGATCTCTTTCTCCCACAACAGAAGTGGAAGTAGAATACAAAGAGCAATAAGCGCAAGCCAGATTCTAATAGTTTCATTTTTTTTCATTGAGTTACCCAACGATAGGACATTCACCAGAGTTCTATCTTTGATAGCTGAATTGATCGTTAGAACAATAGATGTTTGCCTCATTAGAAGTCAGCGCTATACGGCATCGTTTCAAAAGCAGCCATTTTGGGAAAAAGATCGGTTTACACTTTCTGACGAAATTACCTCAGTACAGAACGCGAAAACATCAAAAAGTGGCTCTTATAGGCTCAAAACGACCCCTTGAGTCGA
>DAOTUH010000039.1:0-5821 GCA_034437255.1 Anaerolineae bacterium | reverse complement strand
ATGCCCAAGCCACTGAGAGCCTACCTGGAAGCCCAAGCCGACCGCGCTGAACAGATTTTTGAGAATCACGGGATAGATGCACCCATAACTGGCGGAACGGTCGGCCCCCAGATTGTGCGTTTCTTCATCGACGACGTCGATCCAGAGATGATCAAGCCGCACACCGAGGAGTTGGCGATAGCGCTGCGAGTGCCATCGGTAAGCGTCGATTGGATGAGTGACGAACGCTGCTGGGCACTGGAGTTCGAGAACCCCAACCCCAGGCCCATCCAGTTGCTGACCCTGCTGCCGCAGGTCGTAGTCGACGAGGATGGGCGACCAGACCCGCTGCCGCCCACGACACCGCTGTTGGGACTGACGGATGACGGCATCCCGCTGCTTTTTCGGCTGGCGTCGAAGCAGATCCGTCACGTCTTGATCGCGGGAAACGCGGGTGCCGGCAAAAGCACGCTGCTGCGGGATATCGCGCTCACGTTGGCGCTGACGCACGGTAGACACGCGCTGAAGATGCTCATGGTCGATGGAGATGGCGCTGGGGCTATGACCGACGTCGCCGCTGCGCCGCACGTGGCACGCGATCCGGTACAGGACGCCACCGAGGCCCGCGAAGTCTTGCGCTCCTTAGGTAACCTGGTCAAACACCGCGAATCTCCGGAGCCTCGCGTCGTCTTGCTGGTAGACCATGCCGACGCTGGAGCAGACACCTTGCGCGCCGATCTGACCTGGTTGCTTGCGCACGGCTTCGAGAAAGGTGTCCACGTTATCTTATCCACGGCCAACCCGCAGGTATGGGGGCCTGACAAGCACTGGCAATCCCACTTTGGGGTGCGGATTTGGGGCCGGGGGTCCGATGGAGTTACTTTGCACGGCCGGGGTGATTTCCTGGCGACAGGCGCGGGAGAAACAGAACCGCTCCGCTTTCAGGCGGCCTACGTGGGCCGACGAGAGACGGAACAAGCCCTGCGCACCTACGAAGACCATCCCCTACGCTATCGCGGCAATCCGCTTGGTGATCCGTTGACCGTGGTATGGGATGCAGAGCCGGGCCTGGTCATTGTTTAGCGGTGCAACATAGCATGAAGGGGAAAAAACGGGGATCGGCACCCAAGCGCAGCGCCGTGTGCTTATCTCTCGAGTTGAGTACCCGCAAACACACGACGTCATAGATGGAGGGCATGATGAATAACAAGCAGTACGTGGACCGCGCAAAGGACTTGGTGTTAGGCGCCGACCCGGGCGCCGGAGGCTTCAAGATTCATACGGGGCAACACGGGCTCCAGATACCCTCGCAGGTGGCTGCGGATGGGACCCGGCTGGAGCAGGCCGACGTTTTGGGCTTGCAAGAGGCCGAACCCCCCACCCGGATTGAGTCATCGGCTGGCAGCTTCTGGATCGGGACAGGAGCGCATCGCTGGGGGCGTCCGCTGGAGTCCCTGGATCACAACCGGCTGAGTAGTCCCGGGGTCGCCGCGCTCTTCTACGGGACTCTCGAACAACATGTCCGGCAGTATGGCACCGCGCTGGGCGATATTGAGAAAGCTTACGTGGGCTTGCCGCAACAGGCGGCCAACGTTCCCGGGCTGAAAGAGGACGTGGAACAGTGGCTGATCGGCAGCCACACCTGGCGCGTCGATGAGGGGCCGGAGCGGCATTTGGACTTGCGCGAGGTCAAGATTACCACGCAACCGGTGGCGGCGCTCTTTGATTACCTGCTCACCACCGAAGGACAGTTCGTCGCGGGCCGTAGAAGGCACTTCGCCCGCGAGGTTGGCATCATCAGCCTGGGCATGTCCACCGTCGAGATGCTGGTCGTCGAGGGCGGCAAACCGGTGCCGCGCTTCACCCACGCAGAGAACGCCGGGGTGCGCCGTCTGCTGCAGCTGCTGGATCCGCAGGGGCATTATTCGCGGGGCGAGCTGGATGACAGGTTGCGGGCCGGAGAGTTTAACGGGCAGTTGACCGACGTACTCAACGTGTGGGGTGGCGAGATCACCGGACTCATCGAGGAACATTGGGAGAGCGGCGGACGCACCTGGGAACGCTTTGCCGGGATTGTCGTCGTCGGGGGTGGAGCGCATCTGCTGCGTCAGCAACTGACGCGCAAATTTGCCGGGAAGGTGTATATCCCGGAGGATCCGGTGCTGGCTATCGCCCGGGGCCTCTGGAAGATGGCCGTCAAGCATGAGATCCCCTTGGTCAAGCGCCGGGCCCGGGGGCGGGCGTAGCAGCTAGAACGCTTCCGGGACGTGCATGGCTGGCAAAGGGAACTGGAGGTCCGGGTGAGCGACGTATACCCTCGGTTACCGGGTATTTAGAAGGAAGGCGAGGCAAAAACCGAATGGCTAAAGCGGATAAGCGCAAGCGTGGGCCAGGGCGTCCGCCGAATGAGGTGGAGACCATCCACATTTCTATTCGTCTCTCGTTGCATCCCGGGCGTGACGCTGACCTGCTTGCCTTTTTTGAGGCCCTACCGCATGGCAGCCGTGCGACCGCCGTCATGGCCGCCATGCGGTCCGGCAATCTACACGCTGCGGCCGACGAAGATTACCTGAGCGAGGATGACATGACCGCTGCCCTGATGGAGTTGATGATGTAGGCGGGAATTCTTTGCGTCAAAGAATTCCCCGGGCTGATTTTTTGAGTCAGAAAATTCGAGACCGCGGAATGCATATTGGAGGTTGGCAAGGATGCCCATGGACCTGAGTCGGTATCCCCAGAACTGGCGGGAGATCGCCCGGCGCGTCAAAGACGCTGCGGACTGGCGGTGTGAGCAATGTGGTCATCCTCACGAACCCCAAGCGGGCTACAGCCTCACGGTCCATCACATCGATGGAGATCCGCGAAATAGCTGCAGTTGGAACCTGGTGGCCCTATGCCAACGGTGTCACTTGAGCCTCCACCGGCGGCAGCTGGTGGGGCAATACTGGTTTGAGTTTGCCAAGCCGGCGTGGCTGCGCCGGCGAGAGGGCGAGAAAGCCCAGTCTACTGCGTTGGTCTTAGGGCATGTTAGGAATAATTTCTCAATTGCACAACCGAAACAGTATTGAAAGAGCCCACCAAACACATTGTGGACACGTATATGAATCCAGCACGTAGTGCATTCACCGGGGCGACGGGGGCAGCAGGTCCGATAGTGCCCTCTATCTGGCGGTCACTGACCGTATGCTCCTTTCCTGTTCCCGTCCCCCCGGTGAGGGCACTAGACTGATTCCACCGCGGTCCTACAGTTCGATGAGACACACCGCTGTTCATGGCGCGATTTGGAGCGGAGCGAGGGAGATCCCTTGTGATTTTCGAGATCAAGGCGTGAGCCAGGGGCGTGCCGCTGTAGGATCGGGGGCGGGTGACGTGCCGCTACCGTGGGTAGCCGCGGCCGGCAGGAATCGGTGTAGCAAGGACCAAGTGGGGTATGAGAAAGGAGCCAGATATGCCGCGTGGTAAGCGAAAACACGACCGTCTGTTGTTTGGGGCCATCCCGTGGTGGCTGTATGGGCTGTTGGAGAATGGCTACGTCACGGCTTCAGAGTTTATTATCTGGGCCGTGATCCGGGGCTACGTGAAAGACGCGGAGCCGGGCGTATTTAGCCCTCCGGCTATCGATCTTACCAACCGCGAAATCGCTCGAGGCGCGGCCTTGACCCAGGACCGTATCCGTACCATTCTACAAGACCTGGAGGCTAAAGGATTGCTCTACCGGATTGTGGGGGCGGAGCTCAGCGCCTGTGGGCTAAGCGGTAATCGCTGGCTGTTGCTGTTAGCGCCCAAAGATATTGAGCAGCACTATTACCCCCTTGCCATTAGGGGGGGTATAGATACGGGGGGTATAGATACCCCTGGTATCAATAATAATAGCTCTAGCGCTAGAAGGTCTAGCGATACCCCCCCTAGCTCTGCTAGCGACGGTGATCTTGTTATTGACGCTAGGGCTAGAGAGGGGGGTGTGGGGGGAGAGAGCCATACCCCCCTTGCCCATAGGGGGGGTATGGATACGGGGGGTATAGATGCAGGGGGTATAGATGCAGGGGGTATAGATACGGGGGGCATAGATACGGGGGGCATAGATACCCCTGGTATAGACACCGGGGGAAATCGCAAGGGGGAAAACAGCAACAACGCCCCGCCCCGGAGTTCTGTTCCCAGAGCTCAAGTTCCTGAGGTGGGAGATAAACGCGCGGACGTGGGGGCGACGCTCCAAGAATTGGGGGCCTTTCCCGGTCCCGCTTTCGAGATCGCCGACTGCATGTTGGCTGCTGAGCGGTTCAACGCGCTGGAGGGCAACGATTTGCTGGCGGAGGTCCGGGACACGTTCTTCCGCGTCTATCGCCAATCGCGGGAAGATGCGCGCCATGAACGCGAGGCCATGCGGTTTACCATCGACCGGTTGCGGAACGGCGATTGGGGAGAGCGAATTGCGGCGACGGATCGCGAGGCCCAAAGTCGGCGCTATGACACGTACGCCGAGTACTGTGAGGATGGATCTCGACCTCCCGCCACCGAGGAGGTGTCGGAGGCCCACCAGTTGTGGCAGGAGATCCTGAATGTCACCGAACTACAGATGACGAAAGCCACGTTTAACACCTGGTTGCGGGGCACCCGGGCTCTGGAGATCAACGGTGACGGGCAAACGTTGGTCGTACAAGTCGTGAACCGCTACGCGGTGGAATGGTTGAGTAACAAGCTGTATCCGGTGCTGCAACGCGCTTTAGGGCAAGTATTGCTGGATAGACAAGAGGACGGTGATGCATTATTGGATATCGAGACTGCGAAAATACGCTTTGTAGTACCGGAGGGGAACTCATGAGACGAGGCAGTACACTAATCTAGACATACAAACCAATACGTTTAGTCATTTTGGAGGAGCGAAACATCATGAATACTGTGGTGCTTACCGGTCAGCTACGAGGTCAACCCCACTTTCACTGGGTGGGGCACGAATCACATAAACAGGGCTTCGTAGCATTTTTGCTGCGCGTACGCGGCCCCAGAAAAGAGGGGGACTCCGTGGCGCGGTGTGTAGCGTATGGACGCCTGGCGGAGACCATCTACGAGCTCTTGCGTCACAACGGCGACGGCTGGTACGAGGTCTGTGCGCGTTGGCGCCGGCGCAAAGGCGACGATGGAAAATATCATGAAGAGTTTGTGGTTCAACCGCATGGCTTACACCACGTGGCTGCCCTCGCGGAAGGAGATGCAACCTGATGCGCATTCGTGTATCGCGCCGGATGCTAAGACGCACCGGGCGTATCCTGGTCAGCAGCGGCTTCGTCATTGCCGCCTCCTTGGGATTGCACGCCCTGGGACGCGCGGTCACCCCGGCGCCCGGTGAAAGGACGTTGCCCGTCACGTACTCGCCCTCCGTTCGGCGTACCGAGCAGTATCGGCGCCGGGCCCAAGCCTACCTCGTCGATCTGGTCGCCCTGGATGCGTGGTTGGCCAACGTGGTTCAAAACCCTGATGGAGATGTGTATGAATTGTCGAAAACTGCCGAGAAAAGCTTGCGCATCGCGGGACGTCTGGATCAGGCCGTCAGCCTGGACTATCCTCCCAGTGCCCTGGTGAGCCTGCAGCGGGGGTTGCAAACTGCGACGACAGGATACCTGGAAGCCGCTATCATGATCAACACCTGGGTGGGGGAACCCACAGCGGAGCATTATCTGACGGCCTTAGAGGCGTTACGCCTGGCCCGGATGGCTTATCAAAATGTGCAGGCGAATCCGTGGCTGGAACGCTCACCGGCTACCCGAGACGGCGCAGATATGTTACCTGAAACCGCACCGACCGGCACACCCCCAGACGGGTGGCGTGAATGAGCACGACGGAT